>NZ_CP146022.1:3671214-3977148 GCF_036967205.1 Streptomyces sp. Q6 | reverse complement strand
GCCGGGGTCCGTTGTTGATCACGTAGGACACGACGGCGGTCGAAGTACCCGCCAGTCGCGCAACGTCGTCCCGAGTCACCTTGGCCACGCGCGGAGTCTACGCGGATGGACCACCCTCTGGGCAGGCCGTTCCGGTGTTCCTACGGTTCGGCTGTGACGGCTTCCCCGCGCACCCCTGCCGGGCTGTCCGCTTCGTCCGCCTTGGGGGCGGGGACATCCGCGACCTTCTCGTGCTTGTCCGCGATCTTCTCCGCGTGCTTGTCGGCGTGCTTCTCCGGCTTCTCCGGAGTGACGAAGCGGTAGCCGACGTTGCGCACGGTGCCGATCAGCGACTCGTGCTCGGGGCCGAGCTTGGCGCGCAGACGCCGTACGTGCACGTCCACCGTCCGGGTGCCACCGAAGTAGTCGTAGCCCCAGACCTCCTGGAGCAGCTGGGCGCGCGTGAACACGCGACCGGGGTGCTGCGCCAGGTACTTGAGGAGCTCGAACTCCTTGAAGGTCAGGTCGAGGACCCGGCCCTTGAGCTTCGCACTGTACGTCGCCTCGTCCACGGAGAGGTCGCCGTTGCGGATCTCCATGGGGGAGTCGTCGGCGACGATCTGCTGGCGGCCCATCGCGAGCCGCAGCCGTGCCTCGACCTCGGCGGGGCCCGCCGTGTCCAGGAGTACGTCGTCGATGCCCCAGTCGGCGGTGACGGCCGCGAGGCCGCCCTCCGTCACCACGAGGACGAGCGGACAGCCCGGTCCGGTGGAGCGGAGCAGCTGACAGAGACTGCGGACCTGCGGGAGGTCACGGCGCCCGTCGATGAGGATGACATCGGCACCGGGGGTGTCGACGAGAGCGGGGCCCTCCGCCGGGGCCACTCGCACGTTGTGCAGGAGCAGGCCGAGAGCGGGGAGCACCTCCGTCGACGGCTGAAGGGCATTGGTCAGGAGCAGCAGAGAACTCATCGCCGCCCACCTGCCTGGGTCGTCTTACGTTCGTGCACGGTTCGCTCGCCCATAACGTCTGGTTCCTCCTCGGTCCCTGCGAGGACGTTTGCGGCACTGCTTCGTACTGCGGTGGGCCCGCGCCCTGGGCCCTGCACCTGCGGGAGTGAGGTCGTATACAACGCTCCTGAAAGCACAAAAGGACTCGGGGGCTGCATTGCCCGAGTCCTCTGCCCAGCAGAATAGCCCACATGAGTTGGGGTCCGGCAGGTGACGAACATGGATCTTCTGTGCGGCCGATCACTGAACGGCGACGACGCGTGATGCTTCGGACACAGGACGACGTCCTCGTCGACGCCGCGTACGACCCCGGTCCCGGCGGTCCCGACGCCCCGGTGATCGTGCTCGCGCACGGGTTCACCGGGGATCTGGAGCGGCCTCATGTGCGGCGCGCGGCAAGGGTGTTCGCGCAGCGTGCGGCCGTGGTCACGTTCTCGTTCCGGGGGCACGGGCGGTCCGGCGGGCGGTCGACCGTCGGCGACCGGGAGGTGCTCGATCTCGCGGCGGCCGTGGCCTGGGCGCGTTCGCTCGGCCACGCGCGCGTGGTGACGGTCGGGTTTTCGATGGGTGGTTCGGTGGTGCTGCGGCACGCGGCGTTGCACAGGGGGCGCACGGAAGCGCGCACGGACGCCGTCGTGGCGGTGAGCGCTCCGGCCCGCTGGTTCTACCGCGGGACGGCTCCGATGCGGCGGCTGCACTGGGTGGTGACGCGGCGTTCGGGGCGGATGGTGGGGCGGCTCGGGCTGCGTACCCGGATCCAGCCCTACGACTGGGACCCGATCCCGCTCTCGCCGGTCGAGTCGGTCCCGCTGATCGCGCCGACCCCGCTGCTCGTGGTGCACGGCGACCGCGACCCGTACTTCCCCGTCGACCATCCGCGGATGCTGGCCGGCGCCGCGGAGGGCGGCGCCGAGCTGTGGCTGGAGCCGGGGATGGGGCACGCGGAGCACGCGGCGAGCGACGACCTGCTCGGCAGGATCGGGGCGTGGGCCGTCGCGGCGGTTGCCGCACAATAGGACGCCGCACCACTGAGAGGAGCCGGGAGCATGGCGCGAGGCACGATCCGCTACTGGGCTGCGGCCAAGGCTGCCGCCGGCATCGCGGAGGAACCGTACGACGCCGAGACGCTGGCCGCCGCCCTGGCCGGGGTCCGCACGCGACACCCCGGTGACCTGGTGCGTGTCCTGCAACGTTCGTCGTTCCTGGTCGACGGCGATCCCGTGGGTACCCGGGAACATGAGACGGTACGGCTTGCCGAGGGCGGCACGGTCGAGGTGCTCCCGCCGTTCGCAGGAGGGTGACCCCGATGAGCGACAACCAGCAGTATCCGCAGTACGACCAGTACGGGCAGCCCTACGACCCGTACGGGCAGCAGGCGCAGCAGGCTCAGGCCCAGGCGCGGCAGCACTACGACTACGACGCGCCGCAGACCCAGCAGTGGCAGGCGCAGACGTGGGACACGCAGGTGCAGCCCGCGCAGGCGCCCGTCTCCCAGGCGTATCTGCCGCCGCAGGGCCAGGACCAGCAGCACCAGAACCAGCACCAGCAGCAGTGGGCGTCGTACGAGCCGCAGCCGCAGCCCCAGCCGCAGGTCCAGCCGCAGCCGCAGCCCGTGGCCGCCGAGCCCGTCGTTCCGGCCGGTGAGCCCGCCTACGGGCCCGCCACCGTCACCGGCAACACCCGGGTCACCGACGCGCAGCGCGCGCGTGCCGAGGGCCGTTCGCCGGTCATCGAGCCGGGCATGCAGCCCGCCGCGCTCACCGCGCTCCTCGGCCTGCTGCTCGCGGGCGGCGCCGCGATCGGCTCGTACGCGCTGGTGATCCCGCTCCTGATCCTCCAGGCCGTCACGGCCGCGGGCTGGTTCCGGCTCAACGGGATGTGGCCCGCGCGGCAGGGCATCGTGCTCGCCTTCGCGGGCGGCGTGGTCGCGGACGTGGCGCTGCTCGCGGCGGGCCGGGAGCACGGTCCCGCCGCGATCCTCGGCACGCTGGGCGTCTGGGTCCTGCTCACCCTGGTCCTCCAGCTGCGCTCGCACGCCTCGCCGGACGAGCGGATGTACGGCCTGATGGCGACGGTCGCCTCGGCGGCGCTCGCGATCATGGCGACCGGCCACCTGGCGGCCGAGCCGGACGCGGTGTCGGTCGGCGCGGTGTCCGTGGCGGTCGCGATCGTGGCCCGCGCCCTGCCGCTGCCGACGCCCGCGTCCGTCATCGTGTCCCTGGCGGCCGCCGCCGGTGCGGGGATCGCCGTCGGCGGCATGACCGGGCTCGGTTCGAACGGCGCGCTCCTCGGCCTCGGCGCCGCGGTCTGCGCCCTGATCGGCCACCGCGCGGCCTCGTACGACTACCCGTCCCGCTTCGTCCACATGACGGCGGGCGTGGCGCTGCCGCTGGCCGCCGCGGCTCCCGCGGTCTACGTCCTGGGCCGGGCGTTCGCGTAGCGGCGGGTCCGTGCTGCGGGGGCTCGAACCGCTGATCGACAACTTGGTGACAACTCCCTGTGCGGGGAGCTGTCACCGCCCCCGTCCACGTACGCTCGCGACCAGAAGCACTCCCGGCCGGGGGACCACAGGGCTGCCGGGGGACACCGGACGTGGGGGAGCCTCCAGGCCATGCGCGCACTGCGAATACTGCTGATCTTCGTCGTCATCGTCGGCGGCCTCTTCGTGATCGCCGACCGCGTCGCGGTCCACTTCGCCGAGGACAAGGCCGCCGACAAGATCCGCACGAGCGAGGGGCTGGCGAGCACCCCGGACGTGTCGATCAACGGCTTCCCGTTCCTGACCCAGGTCGCCGGCGGCACCCTGGACGACGTGGAGATCGGCATCCAGGACTACGAGGCCAAGAGCGGCTCGGACTCGATCCGGATCGCCGATCTGAAGGCCGAGATGCACGGCGTCACGTTCGACAGCAGCTACAGCTCCGCCACCGCCGAGTCGGCCACCGGCACCGCCCTCATCTCCTACGACGAGCTGCTCAAGGCCGTGAAGCAGCAGGAGCCCGCCGAGGTCGCCCCCGGCGTCACCGCGTCGATCGACGGCCTCACCTACGGCGGCGGCGACAAGGTCAAGGTGACGATCGCCGTGAAGACGCCGCTCGGCACGCTGCGCCCGCACGTCCTCAGCTCCGTCAAGGTCACCGACGGCAAGGTCTCGGCCCGCGCCGACAGCCTGCCGAAGGTGGGCGCGTTCGACCTGGCCGAGGGCCGGGTCCGCGGGGTCATCGACTTCCAGCAGGCCATCGACGACCTGCCCGCCGGCATCAAGCTGGACAAGGTGCAGGCGGGCACGGACGGCGTCGAGATCTCGGTGAAGGGTTCCGACCTCGACCTGGTCGGGTAGGACGGACCGTGAGGGCTCGGGACCGGCGTTGTCCGCGATACGAGACGGCGCCGTCCGCCCAGCAGAAGTGAGCGGAGCCACAGCGGGCCCGGGGTTCGACGGGACGGGCTTCTCGGCGTGATCCATCTCGGATCGTGGACGATCGCGTCTCATCATCCGACACGCCGGTGACACGGCCGCCGATGCGTCCTTACGATCGGTGTCATGCAGCGACAGGCGGATCTCACGAAGCGGCGGGCAGTAGACCTGTGCCGCGTCGCCGCCATGCTCTGTCGCACCGTCTGAGCGGGACGGTCAACCCCCGCCTCCAGCAGGCCCCTCGAGACGACTCGGGGCCGGCCGCGCACCCGTGCGCACACCCCTTCCGCATGCCCCCGCAACTGCCCCGGAGGAACACAGCATGAGCCGCAGCGACGTCCTGGTAGACGCCGATTGGGTCGAGGCCAACCTCGACAACGACAACGTGGCGATCGTCGAGGTCGACGAGGACACGTCCGCGTACGAGAAGAACCACATCAAGAACGCGATCCGCATCGACTGGACCAAGGACCTCCAGGACCCGGTCCGTCGCGACTTCATCGACCAGGCCGGCTTCGAGGAGCTGCTGTCGAAGAAGGGCATCGCCAACGACACGACCGTCGTCCTCTACGGCGGCAACAACAACTGGTTCGCCTCGTACGCGTACTGGTACTTCAAGCTCTACGGCCACCAGGACGTCAAGCTCCTCGACGGCGGCCGCAAGAAGTGGGAGCTCGACTCCCGCGACCTGGTCGACGGCTCGCAGGTCCCCAACCGCCCGGCCACGCAGTACAAGGCCCAGCCGCAGGACACGTCGATCCGCGCCTTCCGCGACGACGTCGTCAACGCGATCGGCAACCAGAACCTGGTCGACGTGCGCTCGCCCGACGAGTTCAGTGGCAAGCTGCTCGCCCCGGCCCACCTCCCGCAGGAGCAGTCGCAGCGTCCGGGCCACGTCCCGTCCGCCCGCAACATCCCGTGGTCGAAGAACGCCAACGACGACGGCACCTTCAAGTCGGACGAGGACCTGAAGGAGCTGTACGCCGCGGAGCAGGTCGACCTGGCCAAGGACTCCATCGCGTACTGCCGTATCGGTGAGCGCTCGGCGCTCACCTGGTTCGTGCTGCACGAGCTGCTCGGCGTCGAGAACGTCAAGAACTACGACGGCTCGTGGACCGAGTACGGCTCGCTGGTCGGCGTGCCGATCGAGCTCGGCGCCAACAAGTAAGCAACCCGCCCTTTTCTTCTAGGAGTTCAGCATGTGTGGAGCGAAGGCCGGCGGCCCCGACGCCTCGACGATCAAGCCCGGCGAGACCACCATCCAGGGTCAGGTCACGCGTGACGGCGAGCCGGTGACGGGCTACGTCCGTCTCCTGGACTCGACCGGCGAGTTCACCGCCGAGGTCCCCACCTCGGCCACGGGCCAGTTCCGCTTCTACGCGGCCGAGGGCACGTGGACGCTGCGCGCCCTGGTCCCCGGCGGTACGGCGGACCGCACGGTCGTCGCCCAGACGGGCGGGCTCGCGGAGGTAGCGATCGCCGTCTGAGCGGTCGGTGACGTGGTCGCCGACCACGTATGAACGGCTGAAGGGCCGCACCCCCGGGGGTTGGACGCCACTGGTACGGGGTGCGGTCCTTCGGCTTGCCCGCAGGCTTACGCTGGAGGCATGTACGCGCGGCGAAAGCATCTCTACTTCGCCATGATGGGCGTCTGCATCGCCCTCTTCGTCCTGGCGTGGGGCGTCGTTCGCCTCTGGTCCGTCCCCGCCGCCGTCGCCATGTGTGTCGTCGCCATGGTCATCCCGCCCGTCGCCGCGATCGTCGCGAACCGGCGCGGCCCGGACGACCGGTGGTGGGACGACCCGTCCGGTGACCCTGAGTCGGACGAGTGGTGGGACGAGATCGACGGGAAGAAGCGCCCGCGTTGACCGGTTGGTGCTTTTCGTTACTGGCCGAGTCGTATTCGTGACCAACTTCCGTGCAACCTGAGGCAGTTGTTGTGAGTCTCCTGTGCGCGCGGATACGGAATCCGTGCTTCGAGTTCCGTGGGGGGACCCGTTGGATCACGTACAACACGCACAAAGCGTGCCGGAATCACCGCCTGACATGCCCCTGCCTCCCTTGCCGCCCCTGCCGCAGCAGGAGGAAACGCAGTCGCAGCCCCGCCCCCGGCGCCGCGGCCGCACCGCCGCCCTGATCGCCTGCGCCGCCGTCCTCGGCGTCGTCGTGGGCGTGTGCACGGGGTATGTGGTGCAGGCGGGGCGGGAGCCGGACGCGTTGCCGCCGCTGGCGCAGCAGAACGTGGCGCGGGCCAAGGGCGGCAAGGCCCCCGAGCCGCTCTCCGCCACCCGCGACCACCGCGTCCGCACCGACGGCGACCTGCGCAAGCTGCTCGTCCGCCGGCCCGCGGGCACCCAGAAGGCGGAGTCCGTGCAGGGCTGGCTCGACCAGTACGCCTACGCGAACTACTTCAAAGCGCCGGACGACATGTTCGCCGACTTCTCCGCCTCCCGCTTCCGGCGGGCCGCGCTGACCGCCTGGGAGAAGGGGCAGTCGGCCACCTCGGTCCAGCTCGTCCAGTTCCGGGACGCCCAAGGCCTCGGCTCCCGCGACTTCCTCAGCGGACAGCAGGGCTACATGGCGGGGAACGAGTGGGCGGGCAATCTGGGCGAGGCGATCCCCGGCAGCTCCAACGGTCGCGTCTACGTCTTCGACAAGCCGCGCACCGAAGCCGGCTACCTGCCGCTCTACCAGGCCAGGGCGCTCGCCGCGACCGGCGACATCGTCATGGACATCTGGTTCTACGACACCAAGCCCATCCCGAAGAAGACCGCGATGGATCTCGCCAAGCGGCAGTTGGAGCGCCTGTGAGCGACCAGTTCCCGCCCCCGCCCGCCGTCGCGCCCGAAACGGCTCCGCGACGGCCCCGGCGCTGGCCCGCCGTCGTCATGGCCTGCGCGGTCGTGCTCGCCGTCGCGGGCGCCGCCGCCGTCACCGTCACGAAGGTGAAGGACGCCGACCGCACGGTCTCCACCTCGGTGTGGGGCAAGCCGAAGACGCCGAAGCAGCACGCGGGCGGCAGCGCGAGCCGGTCCGACCTGCGCTCGCGGCTGCTGCCGATGCCCGACGGCTACGTCCCGGGCCCTGACATCGACGAGTTCGGCAACGACAAGGCCATCGGCAGCAAGGAGGCCGTGGCCCGTTTCAAGAAGAGCAGCGACGACCTCCCGGCCCGCCAGCGCGAGGCCCAGCGCCGCTCCATCGACAAGCTCAAGCTCAAGGGCCTGGCGATGCGCAGCTACTCCGCCGAGGACACCGATCTCGTCGTCGAGATCCAGCTCGCCCAGCTCCAGAACCGGCAGGCGGGCCGCGACCTCAAGGCGTTCCAGTCGGAGTTCCTGCGCTCGCTCGGCGTCCTCACCAAGGGCCCGAAGATCAAGGGGCACCGCAACGCGGACTGCTTCCTGGGCCCCCGGGACAAGGACACCAAGCTCGACCTGCTGATCTGCAGCGCGTACGAGGACGACCTCCTGGTGTCCGTCACCGCCACCGGCCCCAAGGCGCTCGACAGCAAGGCCGTCGCCGACCTCCTCGCCCAGCAGCTCAACCACATCACGTCGCGGGGGGAAGCGGTATGACCCAGCAGCAGCCCGAGACGGCTCCGGGGACGATCCCCGAGACGGCGCCCGAGTCGACCATGCAGCTCGGTGTCGTGCCGCCACAGCCGGCTCCGTACCCGTATCCGCCCGCCTACGGCCAGCAGCCGCCCGGCCTCGTCGTTCCCGTCCCCGTGAAGAAGGACCGGCGGGTGCTGCGGGCCGTGCTGCGCTGGACCGCGGCCGTCGTCGTGTTCGGCGTGGTCGGGGCCGGTGTCGCGTACGGCGTCACCGAGCAGAAGCGCGGCGACCTGCCGGGCCTCGCCACCGAGAGCGACGGGCGGTGGGAGTACCCGACGATCGAGCGGCCGCCGCTGCCCTCCGGCGCCCCGGATCCCTTCGCCGAGGAGAACACCCGCGAGGAGCACTTCGCCGACCTCCGCGCGCTCGTGCTGCCCGCGCCCAAGGGCGCCACGGCGGACAAGAAGCTCGCCGGGGACGACGGCTGGCTGCCCGGCGCCACCTACGTGGACACGTACGACAAGGACTCCCGCGGAGATCTGCGTACGTCCCTGAAGGAAGGCGGCCTGCGGCAGATCGCCGCGCGCGGCTGGACCATGCCCGACGGCACGCGGACCCGTATCTACCTGCTGCGCTTCAACACCTCGGCGTTCGCCCGCGAGCACCTGAACGCCATCACGGACAACGGCGCCACCCTGCTGGGCGCGGCGGACGTGGAGGAGAGCTACGGGTGGTCGGCCAAGGGCAGCAAGGTGCCGTTCACCTCCCTGCACGTCTACGACGAGCAGAAGCCCTACGGCAAGGAACAGCTGCGCCAGGCCTACATCCAGGCCGGTGACGTGATCGGCCTCGTCGTGCAGTCCGGCGCGGGGACCACGCCGAAGATCCCCTTCCAGCAGACCGTCGCCCTCCAGAACCAGCTCCTGGGCTGAGCGGGAGGCGACCTCGCCGAGAGGTCCGGGCCCCACCCGACTAGAGTGGGGTCCGGCTCTGTTGTCCGCATCCCGCTCACCGAGGAGCATCCGCTGTGACCGTCTTCTTCGAAGCCCTTCTTGTCCTGGTCTGCGTCGGCGTTCTCGCCTTCGCCGGTCTGACCGTGAAGAAGCTGTACCAGGGCCAGCGCTGACTCCCCACTGATTGAGCTCCCCATGATCCAGATCCCGTCCGACCTGCACCCCGACCTCGTCCCGCTGGTGTTCCTGCTGGGCAACTGGGAGGGTGCGGGCGTCACCGACTTCCCCGGCGCCGAGAAGGCCAACTTCGGCCAGGAGGTCTCCTTCACCCACGACGGGCGGGACTTCCTCGAGTACCACTCGCACACGTGGATCCTCGACGCCGAGGGCAACAAGGTGCGGCCGCTCGAGTCGGAGTCCGGCTACTGGCGCGTCGACAAGGACCGCAAGGTCGAGGTCGTCATGGTCCGCGACGACGGTGTCGTCGAGGTCTGGTACGGCGAGCTGGCCGACAAGAAGCCGCAGATCGACCTGGCGACGGACGCCGTGGCCCGCACCGCGGCCTCCGGCCCGTACACCGGCGGCAAGCGTCTGTACGGCTACGTGAAGAGCGACCTCATGTGGGTCGGCGAGAAGCAGACCCCCGAGGTCCCGCTGCGCCCCTACATGTCGGCCCAGCTCAAGAAGGTCGTCACCCCGGAGGAGGTCGCCGAGATGGCGCGCAACCTCCCGGACATGCCCGACGACGGCATCGCCTTCTTCAAGTAGTCCCCGGACCCGGTCGTTAGACTCGGTGGTGTGGTGAGCACCGAAGGACTCGACTGGAAGAGTGATCTGCGGCAGCGCGGCTACCGGCTGACGCCGCAGCGCCAGCTCGTTCTCGAAGCCGTGGACACCCTGGAGCACGCGACCCCCGACGACATCCTGTGCGAAGTGCGCAAGACGGCGTCGGGGATCAACATCTCCACGGTCTACCGGACCCTGGAGCTCCTGGAGGAGCTCGGGCTCGTCTCGCACGCGCACCTGGGGCACGGCGCCCCCACGTACCACCTCGCCGACCGGCACCACCACATCCACCTGGTCTGCCGCGACTGCACGAACGTGATCGAGGCCGATGTCGACGTGGCCAAGGAGTTCACCGACAAGCTGCGCTCCGAGTTCGGCTTCGACACCGATCTGAAGCACTTCGCGATCTTCGGCCGGTGCGCCGACTGCTCCGAGAACCGGGAAGCCGTTCCGCGGGCCGTCCAGGAATAAGCGCGTCCGTCCGCTCGTCGTAGTGTGTGTGACCATGCAGCGACACGCGACGAACAGCCCCCTGCTGACCCTGCCCGGCGCCGTCCCCGGCGAAGGCGTCGACGAAGGCGTCGCCGCGCACTACGGCGACCTGTTCCGCGAGCAGCGTTCCCTCGCCGACGGCACGGGCGTCGTCGACCTCTCGCACCGCGGCGTCATCGCCGTCACCGGCGACGACCGGCTGAGCTGGCTGCACCTGCTGCTCAGCCAGCACGTCAGCGACCTGCCGCCGAACCAGGCCACCGAGGCGCTGATCCTCTCCGCCAACGGGCACATCGAGCACGCCCTGTACCTCGTCGACGACGGCACGACGACCTGGGCGCACGTCGAGCCCGGGACCCAGGAGGCGCTCCTCGCGTACCTGGAGTCCATGAAGTTCTTCTACCGGGTCGAGGTCGGCGACCGCACGGGCGAGTTCGCGGTCGTGCACCTGCCGGCCGGTTCCATCGCGCCGGTCCCCGACGGGGTGGCCGTGCGCGAGACGCCGTACGGGCGTGATCTCTTCCTGCCGCGCGCCGACCTGGAGTCGTACGCCGCCGCCCACGGGCCCGCGATCGGCCTGCTCGCCTACGAGGCGCTGCGCGTCGAGCAGCACCGGCCGCGGCTCGGGTTCGAGACCGACCACCGCACGATCCCGCACGAGCTGGGTTGGATCGGCTCGGCCGTGCACCTCCAGAAGGGCTGCTACCGCGGGCAGGAGACGGTCGCCCGCGTGCAGAACCTCGGCAAGCCGCCGCGCCGCCTCGTCTTCCTGCACCTGGACGGCAGCGAGGTGCACCTGCCGCCGCACGGCGCCGAGGTGCGGCTCGCGGCGGACGGCCCCGAGGGCCGCAAGATCGGCTTCGTCACCACGTCCGTACGCCATCACGAGCTCGGCCCGATCGCGCTCGCCCTGGTGAAGCGGAACGTGGCGGTCGACGCGGAGCTGATGGCCGAGACCACCGCGGCCGCCCAGGAAGTCGTCGTCGAGCCGTAGCTACATCTCGAGCAGGACCGTGAACGGGCCGTCGTTCGTCAGGGACACCCGCATCTGCGCCCCGAACCGGCCCGTCGCCACGGTCGCGCCGAGCGCCCGCAGCTGCGCCACGACCTCCTCGACCAGCGGCTCGGCGACCTCGCCGGGCGCCGCCGCGTTCCACGTGGGACGGCGGCCCTTGCGGGCGTCGCCGTAGAGCGTGAACTGGCTGATGACCAGGAGCGGCGCGTCGATGTCGCTGCACGACCTCTCGTCGGCGAGCATCCGGATCGACCAGAGTTTGCGGGCCAGTTGGGCCGCCTTCTCCTTGGTGTCCTCGTGGGTGACCCCGACGAGGACGCACAGGCCCTCGCCCTTGATCTCGCCCACGACGTCCTCGTCCACGACGACGCTCGCGCCGTCCACTCTCTGCACCACTGCACGCATACGGCCATCATGCCGTGCCCTCGCGGCGCCCTCGTCCCGCACTCCTGCGTGCTCCCGAACCCCCCATCCGGGGCGGATATGGGGCACTCGCGCACTTAGCGGCCATCAGGAGTGGCACCATGCTCACACGTGGTGCGCCGATGGCGCGCCGCGTCAGTCCGGTCGAGGGGACGGTAAGCACGCCATGGATGCCAATGCCATGAGCCACACCACTAGTTCGGGGCTGCCCGCTCCGCCCGGGGCACCCGTGTCGCTGACGCACGGGGGCCGGGGCGCGGCGCTCGCCCGGCCACCTGTCCAGCGCATCGGCAGCCCGGAGCTGCCGCCCGCACCCACGCCCGAACTGTCGGACCTGCGCCTGCCCGAGCTGCGGACGCTGCGCCGCGACTCGCAGCAGGACGAGGCGGACCTCAGTTACGTACGGCGTCTGCTCCAGGGGCGGATCGACATCCTGCGGGCCGAGTTGGCGCGCCGGCGCGATCCGGAGAGCCCGGTGGTGGACCGGCTCTCGGAGATCCTGCGGGACCAGCCGACGCGACAGCGCTCCTCGGCCCGGCACGTCACGCTGGGTACGCCGCACAGCGAGGAGTTCCGGCGGCTGGCCGCCGACATGCTCTCGGAGGTCGAGCTGTCCGACCTGGACGCGCGGACCGACGACGAGCTGCACACCGCGATGGGGCGCCTGGTCCGCTACGAGCAGCAGGTCTCCCGGCGCCGGCAGCAGTTGCAGCGCACGGCGGACGGATGCAGCGCGGAGATCGCGCGGCGCTACCGGGACGGGGAGGCACAGGTCGACGACCTGCTCGGCGGGTAGCACCCGGGCAGCCGGGGCGGCGCCGGGAAATCCCCGCGACACCGGCCCGGCCGCCGACCTAGCGTGAGGTCATGACCACCCGCACCGCCGAGGGCGCAGACGTACGGACGATCACCGATGACGAGCTGCCCGCGTGGCTGCGCTCCCTGAACACCGGATTCCTGCTCACCCCGACCGCCTCGGCGGAGCGCCTCGCCAAGGTGCGCGCCCACTTCGACCTCACCCGCACCCGGGCCGCCTTCGCGCCGGACGGGTCCGGTGACGTCCGGCAGGTCGGCACGTTCCGCTCCTTCGCGCAGCGGCTCACCGTCCCCGGCGGCGCCCGCGTCCCCACCGACGCGATCAGCAACGTCACGGTCAGCTCCACGCACCGCCGCCGCGGTCTGCTCAGCCGCATGATGGCCGACGCCCTGACCGACGCGAAGGCGCGCGGCGACGTCGCGGCCACGCTGATCGCCGCCGAGTACCCGATCTACGGGCGGTACGGGTTCGGGCAGGCGACCACGGCCACGGCCTGGGAGATCGACGTCGCCCGGACCGGGCTCGACCCGCGCTGGTCGGGCCCCGACGACGGCGGCCGGATCGACCTCGCGGACATGGCCGAGCTGCGCAAGGTCGGGCCCGAACTGCACGAGCGGCTGCAACGCGGGCGGATCGCGGGCGTGATCTCGCGCGACGACTTCTGGTGGCAGTACAACACCGGCCTGTGGCCGACCCCCGAGGACCCGTGGAACGAGCCCTTCTGCGCCGTGTACCGCAGCGCGCGCGGCGAGGTGGAGGGCCTGGTCACCTACCGGGTGGACGACCGCTGGGGCGACGCCAAGCAGCCGCGGAACACGGCGAAGGTGCTGAGCCTGACCGGTGTCACGCCGGCCGCCGAGCGTGCCCTGTGGCACTACCTGTGCGCGATCGACTGGGTGACGACCGTGCGCAGCGGCCTGCGCGCCCCCGACGACCTGCTGCCGCACCTGCTGCCCGACCCCCGGGCCGCCCGCGTCGTGACGCAGGCCGACTTCCTGTGGGTGCGGATCCTGGACGTCGTACGGGCCCTGGAGGCGCGGTCGTACGACGCGAGCGGTGAGCTGGTGATCGAGGTGCGCGACCGGGCCGGGCTCGCCGGGGGACGGTTCAGGTTGGCGGCGGCGCCCGACGGAGCGGTCTGTGAGCCGAGCGCCGCGGCACCCCAGCTCACGCTCGACGTAGGTGAGTTGGGGGCGTTGTGGCTGGGTGACGCGTCCGCGGTGCGGCTCGCCGCCCTGGGCCGGGTGGTGGAGGAGGAGACGGGCGCCGCCGTCGTCGCCGACGCCCTGTTCCGTACGCCGCGGCGACCGTGGTGCCCCGACGTCTTCTGACGGCCCGGTGAGCCCCGCTGGGGCTCAAGACCGACCGGGCTCCCGGCTCCCCTCCGGAAGGGAGCCCGGTCAGCCGCTCTGAGCCAGCAGCATGACGAGGACGACCGCCCCGATGCCGCTGATCATGGTGTTCTTGGCTTTGAGTCCGATGGAAAGCACGATGAACGCGATGATGCCCATCGGCCCGTACTTCCACTGGATGAGCTGCTCGAATCCGATGGCGAGCGCGGCGATGAGGATGGCGAAGACCGGCATGGGACTTACCTCCTTCGGGACCTATGGGTCCGAGTGGTGACCAACTCTCCCGACATAGCGGTGACGTAGACCAACCTGTGTGACCGACGCCAACCCCCGAGGTTGTCCGACCAGGTCGCTCAAGTTGGTCACCAACTCACAGGTACTTATCTCCGCTGAAGCACGACTCATAACCACCTTCTTCTCAACTCCCCAAAGATGGCGGGAAGTTGTAGTGTTTGGTTGTGAGTGCGGAGCATGCAGCCGTCAACGGACGGCCCACGTCACAGCGGGCGCAGCAGTCGTACCGCGAGGTGGCAGATGAGCTGCGCGCCCGGATCAGGTCCGGGCTGCTGAGTCCCGGCCAACGCATGCCTACGCAGGCGCAGTTGGCGGACGAGTTCGGTGTGGAGCGGTCCGCCGTACGTCAGGCGCTGCGCGTTCTCCAGTCCGAGCACCTGCTGGCCAATGTCTCGAAGGGCAGCCCGGCCACCGTCGCCGAGAACACCAGGTCGGCCTTCCTGGGCCCCGGCGCGCCGCCGCAGCCCACGATGGTGGCCCTCGCGCCGCGGATCGCGACCGCCTTCCAGGAGCGCGACGTGGAGATCGACGCCCTGTGCCTGACGGCGGTCTCGCTCACCCTCGCGATGGGGGAGCCGCTGCGCCACATCCACGCGGGCCGCATGAAACCGGCCAAGGTGCGCGTACGGGTGCTGCTGCCCAGCAACGACATCGAGCTCGCCTTCCCGGCCCCGGCCGACGGCGAGGAGGGCTCCGGGTCGGGCGCGGTGGTCGGCGGCCGGCTCCAGCGCAGCTGGCTGGCGCAGCGCAACGCGCAGGGCCAGGTGCTCAGGCACAACCTGCTGGCCCTGCGCGCGACGCACGGGATCGACGTGTCGGTGGAGTTCCGGGCCCTGCCGTTCACGCCACCGGTCAAGCTCTATCTGCTCAACAGCAACGAGGCGCTGTTCGCGTACTACACGCTGTCCCGGCGCGGCGCGCAGATCGACCACGAGCGGGTGGACGTGTACGACGCACAGGGGGTGCGGCAGATGCTCTTCGCCTTCGAACAGGGGGCGGGACTGCGCGACACGACGTTCGTGGAGCAGTCCCACCTGTGGTTCAACAGCCTCTGGAACACCATCAGTTCGGACCTGACGCTCAGTTCCTAGATGCGGGGTTCCCAGCTGTGTCGACCCGCCCGGTGGGGAGGATCAGTGGAGCGCGGGGCCGGCCACCATGATCGCGAGCAGTACGCCGCCGATGGAGCTGCAGGTGGCGTTGCGGGCCTTGACGCCGAGGGTCAGCAGAAGCAGACCCGCGATGCCGGCCGGTCCGTAGTGCCACTGGACGAGCTGCTCGAAGGTGATCACGAACACCGCGGAGAGGAGGCTCAGGAGAGGCATGACGGTTTCCTCCTGCATCGGCTTCGGACTCGTACGGTGGTGACGGTTGGTCTAGGTGCTCGCCATCTCCGGCTAGCTTTCGCCAAGTTGGCTACCAACTGTATGAAGGTTGTCCCCACTTGGTTGCGGTACTAAAACAAGTCGCCAACAACTCCCGCCAAATCAAGGGAAGTTGTACCGTTTGGTTGTGACTCAGGAGAGCGTGGCAGACATGGCGGACACGACACTGAACGGCAGCAGAAGGCGCGGACCTCAGGAGATAGCCGACGACCTGCGCGAGCGCATCAGGGCCGGCGAGCTCAGGGCGGGCGACCGGCTGCCCACGCAGGCGATGCTCGCCGAGGAGTTCGGCGTGGAGCGCGGCACGGTCCGCCAGGCCCTCCAACTCCTCCAGACCGACGGCCTGTTGAGCAACATCAGCAAGGGCAGCCCGCCCCGGATCGCCTCCTCGGCCCCCGGCGGTGACCAGCCGCAGCCCACGATGGTCGGCCTCGCCCCCCGCCTGGTCGAGGCGTTCGACGCGCCGCACGTACGCATCGACGCGGTCTGCATGACCTCGGAGACGCTGATGCTGGCGCTCGGCGAGCCGCTGCGCCTCATCCACGAGGGCCGGATGCGCCCCGAGTCCATCGACGTACGCATCCTGCTGCCCAGCCGCGACATCGACCTCGCGTTCCCCGTCCCCGTCGCCGACGGATCGAGCGCGACCGACGAGGAGACCGTCCACCGGCGCTGGCTCGCCACGCGCAACGCGCAGGGCCAGGTGCTGCGCCACAACCTCCGCTCGCTGCGCTCCTCGCACGGCATCGACGTCCACGTGACCTTCCGCGCCCTGCCGTTCACCCCGCCGGTCAAGCTCTATCTGCTCAACGACGCCGAGGCGCTCCTGTCGTACTACATGGTCACGCGCCGCGAGGAGGAGATCGACAGCGGCACCAAGCTGGAGATGTACGCCGCCACGGGCACGCAGGCGCTGCTCTTCTCGTTCGAGAAGCGGGCGGGGCACCGGGACCGGGCGTTCGTGGAGGAGTCGCAGAAGTGGTTCACCGCCCTCTGGGAAACCATCACGTCCGACCTGACACTCTCCTAGTGACTTCAGATGCGACGAAGCAGACTGTTCCGGTGGCAGACGAGAAGGAACCTCAGCGGGAACCGGGCGAGCTGAGCGAGTCGGTGGAGCGGGCCGGTCCGGTGGAGCGCGCGGAGACGGCGGAGCCGGCCGCCGGGCCGGAGGAGCTGGCCGAGTTGGTCAAGGGCGCGCGCTACGTGCTCTTCGACTTCGACGGGCCGATCTGCCGGCTCTTCGCGGGCCGGCCGGCATCGATGATCGCCCGCGCGCAGGTGGAGTGGCTGGACGGACAGGGCCTGGGCGAGGCGCTGACCCCGGCCGAGCGCGTCGACGAGGACCCGCACAGCGCGCTGCGCAGCCTGGGTCTCCAGCGCCCCGACAGCGACCTCGTCGTCGAGATGGAGAAACGTCTCACCGACCAGGAGCTGCGCGCCGTCCGCTCCGCGTGGCCCACGGAACACGCGGATCCGCTCATCCGCACCTGGACCGCGGTGGGCGCGCGCCTCGCCATCACCACGAACAACGCCCCCGAGGCGGCCCGCCGCTACATCGAGGGCCGCGGCCTGTCCGCGTGCTTCGAGCCGCACATCTACGGCCGCACCCAGGACCTGAAACTCCTGAAGCCGGACCCGTACTGCCTCAACCGCGCGCTCCAGGCGATGGGCGCGGCCCCCGCGGCGACCCTGATGATCGGCGACACCCCCACGGACCTCGCGGCGGCGCGGGCCGCGGGCGTCGGATTCCTCGGTTACGCCCGCAACGAGCGCAAGGCCGGGCTGCTGCGGGACGCGGGGGCACGGCATGTGATCGGTTCACTGCAGACGCTCCTGGGCATCCTCATCAAGCGCACCTGACACGGCCCGACCCCGCCCGACCCTCTCCGTCCATGCCCTTCACCTGCCCGTTCAGGGAGTCGCACGCATGTATGCACGCACGCCTGGGCGAGTTGGCAGCCAACTGACGTAGAGTTGACGGGACTTGGCATGGCGCGAGGGGAGTGGGTCGCGGTGAACGACAAGAGCAACGCCCGCCCCGGATCCGCCCCCGGGTCCCCGTCGCGGGCCACGTCCGAGGAGATCGCCGACGAACTGCGCGCCCGCATCAAGGCCGGCACCCTCCGCCCCGGCGACCGGCTGCCCACGCAGGCCGCGCTGGCGGAGGAGTTCGGCGTGGAGCGCGGGACGGTGCGCAACGCGCTCCAGCGGTTGCAGGCGGACGGGCTGCTGACGAACGTGAGCAAGGGGAGTCCGCCGCAGGTCGCGCCCTCGGCCGTGGAGCCACCGATCGGCTCGCGCTCGGCCCGCAGCATCCTGGGTCCGCGCCTGGTGGCCGCCTTCGAGGACCCGGACGTACGGGTGGACGTGGCCTGCCTGACGGCGGAGACCCTCATGACGGCGCTCGGGGAGCCCCTGCGGCATGTGTACGAGGGGGCGAGCCGGCCGCGCTCGGTCTGTCTGCGTGTCCTGCTGCCCAGCCTGGAGCAGGACCTCGACTACCCGTCCCCGGTGGCCGGTTGGGGCCACGACGAGAAGCTGGAGAAGGCCGTCAAGGAGCGCACCCGCATCCAGCGGGAGGCCCAGAGCACGGTGCTGCGCAGCAACTTCGCGGGACTGCGGCGCAGCGGGATCGACGCGCGGATCGAGTTCCGCTACACGATCGGCACCCCGAGCCGTAAGGCGTACCTGCTGAACCGGCAGGAGGTGCTCATCGGCCACTACGTCCCCGGCCGCTTCCTGCGCGAGGTCGACGAGTACGCGGGGCCGAGCCCGGTGGAGCTGTGCGACGTGGAGGGGTTCGACACGTCGATGTTCGTCTTCGACCGGTCGAGGGGCGTGGGCGAGGCGACCTTCGTGGACGCGGAGCAGGCCATGTTCGACGGGGTCTGGGACCATGTGGCGCGGGGGCACGCCTGAGGGGCGGGCCCCGGACTCAGGACGTCTGCGCGAGGAGCAGCAGCGCCAGTACGGCACCGACGGCGGCCCACGGTACCGACTTGCGCTCGGCGGACCAGGTGAGGGTGCAGACGGTCAGGGCGAGGAGGCCGAGCAGCCCGTACTCGGAGCGGACGAACTCTTCGAGGCCGTAGCCCAGGAGCGTCGCCAGTACTTCGGGTATCAGGATCATGGTTCCCACCCCTTGTGTCATCGCCGGCGCGAGGTCGCCGTACGGACAATCGCTGTCAACTGTCGGACCAACCGGCCAACTGGACCGATTGGACTGGTTGACTTGGATTGGGTTTCCCCTGGCCGGGAGATCGTTACTCAACACCCAATAAATGTGCGAAAGTTGACTGAATCTGGTGTGCCGTTGGGCTGACAGCGGTACGTTCCCCCTGTGACGAACGGCCGGAGTGGTGGGAGTGGCGGCAGGGAGGTCTTCCGTGTCGTGGAGGAGCTGCGGGCCCGCATGGCCGGCGGCGACTACCCGCTCGGCTCCCTCCTCCCGGCGCAGCGCAAGCTGGCCGACGAGTTCCACATCTCCCGGGACACCGTGCAGCGCGCTCTGGAGCAGCTGGCCGGCGAGGGCTGGATCGAGGCGCGCCAGGGCAGCGGCACGCGGGTCATCAGGGCGCAGCAGGTGCAGTCGTACACGGCGCGGGCGGCCAAAGAGGGCAGGGTGACGCTGCGTGAGTTCTTCGACGAGGCGTTCGCCGGGCCCGACGTCGTCCTCGACGTCTGCACGCTCACGTCGGAGTCGCTCGATACGCAGGTGAAGGGGCAGATCGACCGGATCAGGTCGGGCCTGACGGCGCCGCGCAGCATCTCCATTCGTATGTTGCTGCCGACGGAGTCACTCGAATTGCCGTATCCGCGGGCACTGGACGACGCGGGCGGGGAACTCACCGCCCAGCTCCGGCAGCGGTTGCTGGGGATCACGCGGCGGCACAGTGGATCGATCCGGGCGGAGCTGCGCCAGCTCCAGGCCGAGAAGCTGGTGGAGTCCGCGCGCATCGACATCCGGCATGTGGACCTCACGCCGACCTTCAAGCTGTACTTGATCAACGGCACGCAGGCGCTGCACGGCCCGTACGAGGTGATCGAGCGGCCGATCGTCCTGGGGGACACCGAGGTCGACGCCCTGGACGTCCTGGGGCTCGGGGCGATGCTCACCCACTACGCCGTGGACCAGAACAACCCGGACTCGCGCGGATCGGTCTTCATGAAGGCCTGGCAGGCGTGGTTCGACTCGGTGTGGACGAACCTGGCGCACTGAATCGGTCATCGGTCGAACGCTGAGACCCGAGAGAGTTTCTTTACGTCGCCGATACAGCACACTCTCGGACTCCGGTAGTGGGGCCCCTGGTACGGCATTACTCTGTGGCCCTGTTGCGGCCCGATGCATAAGTAACCAGGAGCGGCCTGTGGGCGCTGTCATCGCCCCGAGTGCCAGTACGTCCGGCCAGATCGCCGACGCGGACGTCGACGACGTGTGGCGTGGCGTCGTGGCGCGTGCGCAGCGTCACGGCGAGGGGATGAGCGGGCACCACAACCTGAACCATGTGGTCACGCTGTCCGACCAGGAGGCCGCTCGTCTCGGGCTGTCCGCCGACACCCGTGTCATGGTCAGGCGGCGGAAGCCCGGGATCGCTCCGGTCGTGATCCGGACGTGGCGCGAGGAGCAGGCGGTCCTGGGCGCGATGGGCGGAACCCTGCGGCACGTGCCTCAGTGCCTGGCGCGCTTCGGGGACACGTCGATCCACAGCTACATGGAGGGCACACCACTCTCCAGCATCTGCCGGAACGGCAAGCCGGTGGACGCCCTGCTGATCGAGGCCTTCGCCGGGCTGCTGGCGGACATGGCGAAGGTGCCGTCGCACGCGCTGCCCGCCTGCCCCGAGTATTGGCCGAGGGACGGCGACAGCCGAGGGTTCCTGAGGACCCTGCTGATCCAGGCGGAGGGGCAGATCCGTCAGCCCAACTGGGCCGAGTTCGGTGGACTGTTCGTGGCGCTGGGCGTCCCGGAGAACGCCCTGCGGTTGTCGGACGTGTGGGCGCCCAATCTCACCCGCCGTCCGTTCCAACTCCTCCACGGTGACCTGCACCGGGACAACGTCATCGTCACGTACGAGGGCCGTCGGCCGTTCCGGCTCCTCGAGAGCGGTCCGGGCCGGGAGGTCGGAGGCATCACGTACGACGGCGAGCCTCCGATGGTCTGTGTGGACTGGGAGTTGGCGACGTACGGGGATCCGCTCCACGACCTCGCCGTCCACCTGGTGCGGATGCAGTACCCGCCGGATCAGGAGTCGGAGGTGATCAGGTGCTGGGAGAAGGCGATGGGGCAGGTCCGCCCCGAGGCGACCCGCGGCCTCGACGCCGATCTGCGGCACTACATCGACTTCGAGCACGCCCAGTCCGTGTATCCGGACGTGATCCGTGCGGTCGGCTCGCTGGGCGAGAACTTCAGCCAGAGCGATCTGGAGGGCGCGGCGGCGGAGGTGCACCGCGCGCTCACCGTCGCCCGCCGCCCGCTCAGGCTGCGCAATGTCCTGGAACCGGCGGCGATCGAGCCCCTGCTCTACCGCTGGCGGGTGGCCCGGGGCGCACGCCACCGCGGCACGTTCTCGGCCTCCATCAACTGGCAGCGGGACGAACGCGTCCAGTTGCGTGAGCACTTCACCGCCTCGGAGGTCGAGGAGGCGCTGTGGGCGGAGGGCGCGGCCACGGCCCGGCAGGTCTTCAAAGGCACCGCCCACCTGGGCACGGTCGTTCGCGTCGCGGGCTACGGGCCCGTCATGGTGCGCCGGAAGGTGGGCAACGCGACCCCGATCGAGCCCCGGTCGCTCTCGGAACACTCGGTGCTCCGGGCGATCGAGGACTCGGGTGCGGCCGTCAGCGTGCCCAAGGTCCTCGCGCTGGGGGTCAGCGACGTCGAGGACCAGTTCACCATCCAGTCCTACGTGGGGCCCTCCGACATCCAGAGCAGCCCGGTGCACCCGGTGCACGGACTGCTTCCCGGCGAGGCGCACGACCTGGTGGACCAGCTGGTGGCACTGTCGCAGGTCGACAACCGGTCGTTGACCCAGGACATGAGCGGCGTCGGCTTCTACGCGTGGATGTGCTCCCAACTCGCTTTGATGGTGCGGCAGTTCTCGCGCAAGACCAAGGATCTCGCCGCCATGCTGGGCCTGCCCGACGAGGTCGAGCTGGAGCTCAGGCTGCTCAGTCATGACGTGACGGATCGTCACTACAGCCTGCTGCACGGTGACTTGAATCCCTGGAACCTGGTGCGACAGGAACGCGGCTTCGGTCTCGCGCTCATCGACTGGGAGATGGCGATGGTGGGTGACCCGCTGTATGACCTCGTGCGGCACATCCATCTGACGCCGACGACCAGGGAGATCAGGGAGCGGATGTACTCCCGCTGGGAGCGGTGTCTTCCCGAGCGCTTCACCCGAGGCTGGGAGGGGGACGTCCCCGCCTACCGCGGCCTCGAACAGGTCCGCTCGGCCTATGTGGACCTGGACCGGCTCGTCACCGGCTCCGGCCTGGACGCTCCCAATGTCCGGCGGGCCGTCGGCTCCTACAAGACGACCCTCCGCAAGGCCCTTCACTGGCTGGAAATGCCTCAGGCGACACCGCAGGCAGCCAATCCCTACCTTGCCCTGGCCCTGCCGCACGCGGACGATTGACCTCTGCCCGGGTGCCGGAGCACCAGGTGACTACGAGGGAGCCGCATGGCGTCGACGGCCCTGTTCTGCGGAGACATCGCGTTCGACGTGGCGCTCAGGGTGCCTCGCCACCCCGTTCCCGACGAGAAGACGCACGCGTACGAGCATCTGTTGAGCGCCGGCGGAGTGGCCGCCAACTCGGCGGTCGCCTGTGCCCGGCAGGGCGTTCGCACGTCGCTCCTCGCCGTGGTCGGTGACGATGTGCTGGGGACCTACGCCGTCGACCTTCTGGCGAAGCGCGGTGTCGACGTCACGGGCGTCACCGCGATCCCCGGAGCGACCGCGGTCTCGGTCTGCACGCTGGCCGAAGACGGTGAGAAGCACCTCGTCTACACCTCGTCCGTCTCCCAGTACCCGCCGGTGGAGCGGCTGCGCGACGTCGACCTGCGCGGTGTGGACTGGGTGCACACCTCATGCCTGCACCCCGAGACCGCCGCTGTGCTGGCGGAGCGGGCACGCGCTACGGGCACGCCGCTGTCGATCGACCTGGAGCCCGCCGCTCTCGGCGAGGGCCTTCCCGCCCTGGCCGCTGCTCTGCACGGAGCCGAGGTCGTGTTCCTCAACGAGCAGACGGTGGCCCGGGTCGGTGACGTACGGGCGTTCGCCGCCCGTCACGACCTCAAGGCTGTCGTGTGCACCCGGGGCGAACGGGGTGCGGTACTGACGGCAGGAGCGCGGGAAACGGTCGTCGTTCCCCCGCCGGCCGGCCGGATGGTCGACACCACCGGAGCCGGCGACTGTCTGGCCGGGGTCTACATCGCCCGCGTGCTCTCCGGCCGGGACCCGCGCGAGGCGCTGCGGGCCGCGGTCGTGTCCGCCACCCATGCGTGCGGCCACCTCGGCGCCCAGGGCGGATACCCCGACCGGGAGACGACGGACGCGCTCCTCGGAGCCGTACCCTCCTCCCCATGACCCAAGGCCCCACCCCCACCCCCACCCCTCCCTCCGGGAGCGCAAGAAGCAGCGGACGCGCGCGTCGCTCTCCGAAGCCGCGATCCGGCTGTTCATGGAGAAGGGGTACGACCACGTGTCCGTCGCCGAGGTGGCCGCCGCGGCCGAGGTGTCGAAGCCGACCCTGTTCCGGTACTTCGCGAGCAAGGAGGACCTCGTCCTGCACCGGTTCGCCGATCACGAGGACGAGGCGGCGCGGGTCGTCGAGGGGCGGGCGGAGGGCGTGTCGGCCCTTGAGGCGTTGCGGCGGCAGTTCGTGGACGGGCTCGCGCGGCGGGATCCGGTGACGGGGCTGTGCGATCACCCCGCCGTGCTGGCGTACCAGCGGCTGCTGTTCGGGACGCCGTCGCTGGTGGCGCGGTTGTACGGGTACCGGGAGCGGTCCGAGCAGGCGCTGGCGCGGGCGCTGGGCGGGCCCGTGATCGAGGCGCGGCTCGCCGCCGGGCAGATCGTGGCCGTCCAGCGGGTGCTCGCCGAGGAGAACGGGCGGCGGATCGCGGCAGGGGAGTCCGCCGACGCCGTCGAGGAGGACGCGGTGCGCGCCGCCGAGGTGGGGTTCCGGCAGTTGGCGGACGGGTTGCCGGACCACCTCACCGGCGCCGGGCGGCCCGCTTAGGGCGGGGGGCGGCGCAAAGAAGAGGTACACGGTAAAAGATTTAACTCGGTAACGTTATTGCGTTACCGTGGAGCCATGACCGCTGCCGCCGCCCCCACCTCCGGCACCCTCGACGCCGAACGCCGCTATCACGACGCCTGCCGCGCCGCCCTCGCCGCCATGGTCGACGGCGCCGACGAACAGGTCGTCATCGGGGAGAACGCCTCCGCGTCCGGCGCCGACGCCGAAGTGCTCGGCTATCAGCTGCGCAGCAGGGCCAAGGGACTTCGGGAGCTGCCGCAGGCGCCGTCGTTCTTCGGGCGGCTCGACTTCGGGGCGGGCGGGGAGCACGCCGGGCAGCGTTACTACGTAGGGCGGCTGCGGATCAGTGAGCATCCGGCCGCGCCCCCGCTCGTCGTCGACTGGCGGGCACCGGTGTCGCGGGCGTTCTACCAGGCCGGAGCCACGGATCCCCAGGGTGTGGACGTACGGCGGCGCTTCGGGTGGGCGCCGGGCAGCGTCGGCGACTCGGCCGATCTGACCAGCCTGGAGGACGAGCGGCTCGGTGCGGGGGAGGCGGGTGGCGGCAGCCGGATCCTCGCCGGGGAGATCGAGCGGCCCCGCGTCGGACCCATGCGCGACATCGCCGCGACCATCCAGCCCGAGCAGGACGACCTGGTGCGGGCCGAGGTCGCCGCGTCCGTGTGCGTCCAGGGCGCGCCCGGCACCGGGAAGACGGCCGTCGGGCTGCACCGGGCCGCGTACCTGCTCTACACGTTCCCGCAGCGCGTTCAGCGGGGAGGGCTGCTCGTGCTCGGGCCCAACCGGACCTTCCTCTCCTACATCTCCGCCGTGCTGCCCGCGCTCGGGGAGACCGGGGTGCGGCAGTCGACCGTCGAGGAGCTCGTGGCGCACGGGGAGGTGCGGGCGTACGACGACGAGGCCGCGGCCGCCGTCAAGCACGACGTCCGGATGGCCGAGGTGCTGCGGCGGGCGCTCTACGCGCGGGTGCGGACCGGCCCCGTCGACCCGGGTGACGCGGTCGCGGTGCCCGAGGGCGCGTACCGGTGGCGGGTCCCGGCCGGTGAACTGCGCCGGATCGTCGACGGCGTACGGGCCGAGGGGCTGCCGTACGCCGTCGGGCGCGAGCGGGTGCGCAGCCGGATCGTGGCGTACCTCCAGGTGCAGGCCGAGCGGCGCGCGTGGCCCGTGAACGCCGCCTGGGTGCAGAAGATCGGGCGGGCGCGGTCCGTGAAGGACTTCGTGGACGCCGTGTGGCCGCGTGTGCGGCCGCAGGAAGTCGTGGCGCAACTGCTGTCGGACGAGCGGGAGTTGAGGGTGGCCGCCGAGGGGGTGCTGGAGGAGAGCGAGCGGCGGGCGCTGCTCTGGGCGAAGCCTCCACGCTCGTACAAGTCCGCCAAGTGGTCGGCCGCCGACCTCGTGCTCCTCGACGAGGTCGCCGGGCTGCTCGCACACCCCGAGAGCTACGGGCACATCGTCGTCGACGAGGCGCAGGATCTGTCACCGATGCAGGCGCGGGCCATCGCCCGGCGTGCGGAGTTCGGTTCGCTGACCGTGCTCGGCGATCTGGCGCAGGGCACCACGCCCTGGGCGGCGCGGAGTTGGCGCGAACTCCTCGGACACCTCGGCAAGCCGGAGGCGGCGGTGGTACCGCTGACGACCGGTTTCCGGGTCCCGGCCGCCGTGGTCGCCCTCGCCAACCAGGTCCTCGACCAGATCGACGTGGACGTGCCGTCGGCCCGATCGCTGCGCGGGGACGGGGAGTTGAGGGTCGAGCGGGTGGGCGACGTGGTCGTGGGCGCCGTCGACGCCGTGCGGCGGGCGCTCGCGTACGAGGGGTCGATCGGGGTGATCGCCGCCGAGGCCGACGTGGACGCGGTGCGCGAGGCGCTGGCCGCGGCGGGTGTCGCTGCGGCCGGGCCCGACGACCTGGGCGCCCGGGTCACCGTGCTCGCCGCGGGCGTCGCGAAGGGGCTTGAGTACGACCATGTCGTCGCCGTCGAGCCGGCCGCGATCGCCGAGGCGGGTACCCGCGGGCTCCAGCGGCTGTACGTCGTGCTGACCAGGGCGGTGTCGCGGCTGGACGTGGTGCACGCGCGGGCGTTGCCGTTCGCCCGAGCCTGAAAGAATGCCCGTCCGCCCGTGCCGGGCCCGCTGCTCAGCCGCGCTGGCGTGGCCGGCGGGCCGTCGCCGGGCTCGGTGACGGGGTGCTGAGATACCCGTCCACCAGGTGGTTCAGCAGGCGCAGGAACGTCTCGCGGTCCTCGGGCGGGAACGCCCCGAGGGCCTTCTCGTGCACCCCGTCCACGATCTCCTGACTGCGCGCCGCGACCCGCGCGCCCTCCTCCGTCACCGCGATGATCCGCGCCCGCCGGTCCGTCGACGACGGCCTGCGCTCCGCGAGGCCCGCCTTCTCCAGGGCGTCGACGGTCACCACCATCGTCGTCTTGTCCATGTCGCCGATCTCGGCGAGCTGGTTCTGGGTGCGCTCCTCCTCCAGGGCGTGCACGAGCACGCAGTGCATGCGCGCCGTCAGACCGATGTCGGCGAGCGCCGCCGCCATCTGCGTACGCAGTACGTGACTGGTGTGGTCCAGGAGGTACGAGAGGTCGGGCCTGGTCCGGGTGGGTGCGGGCGTCATGGCGGTCATGGCTCCAGGGTAGTCCACGGCTAGTTCCGAGAAATATAGTCTGCAACGGAACTATCTGTTACGGTCGTGTTGTCGCCGCAGCCCGGAAGGGGCGCGGCTCGACCGTCCGACCGAAGGGGTCCGCCATGTCCGCAGCGCCCGTCCCGTCCGCGTCCCCGGGAAGCCGGTCCCGCTGGCTCGCCCTCGGCGTCATCGCCGCCGGAACCCTGATGATCATCCTCGACGGTTCGATCGTCACCGTCGCGATGCCGGCCATCCAGAGCGACCTCGACTTCAGCCCGACCGGCCTGAGCTGGGTCGTGAACGCCTACCTCATCGCCTTCGGCAGCCTGCTCCTGCTCGCCGGGCGGCTCGGCGATCTGCTCGGCCGCAAGCGGATGTTCCTCGCGGGAACCGGCGTCTTCACCGCGGCCTCCCTCCTCGCGGGGGTCGCCACCAGCCCCGCGATCCTGCTCGCGGCCCGCTTCCTGCAAGGGGTCGGCAGCGCCATGGCGGCCGCCGTCGGCCTGGGCATCCTCGTCACGCTCTTCGACGACCCGCGCGAACGGGCCCGCGCCATCGGGGTGTTCAGCTTCACCGGCGCCGCGGGCGCCTCCATCGGGCAGGTGCTCGGCGGCGTCCTCACCGACGCCCTCGACTGGCACTGGATCTTCTTCATCAACCTGCCCATCGGCGCCGCCGTCCTCGCCCTCGCCGTGTCCGCGCTCCCCGCCGACCGGGGCCTCGGACTGCGCGCCGGGGCCGACGCCTGGGGTGCGCTGCTGATCACCGGCGGTCTGATGGCGGCGATCTGGGGGGTCGTCAACATCGATGCGTACGGCGTGAGTTCGGTGCGCGGGGGCGGTCTGATCGGGGCGGGGATCGTGCTCGTCGCGGCGTTCGTCGTGCGGCAGGCGCGGACCCGGACGCCGCTCATGCCGCTGCGCGTCCTGCGCTCCCGCACCGTCGTCGGCGCCAACGTCACCCAGATCCTCACCCTCGCCGCCATGTTCGCCTTCCAGGTGCTCGCCGCGCTCTACATGCAGAAGGTCCTCGGTTACGGGGCCGCGAAGACCGGCCTCGCGATGCTGCCGGCGGCCGTCGCGATCGGAGCTGTCTCGCTCGGCGTCTCGGCGCGGCTCGCGGCGCGCTTCGGGGAGCGGCGGGTGCTCCTGGCCGGGCTCGTGCTCCTCGCCGGAGCGCTCGGGTATCTGTCCCGGGTGCCCGTGCAGGGCTCGTACGTCCCTGATCTGCTGCCCGTGATGCTGCTGGTGTCCGGCGGCGGCCTCGTCCTGCCCGCGCTGGCCGGGCTCGGCATGTCGGCGGCGAACGAGGAGGACGCGGGGCTGGCCTCGGGCCTGTTCAATACGACCCAGCAGATCGGTATGGCGCTGGGTGTCGCGGTCCTGTCGACGCTGGCGGCCTCGCGCACCGACTCCCTCGCGGCGGACGGCAGTTCGGCGGCGGTGGCGCTGACCGAGGGATACCGGCTCGCGTTCGGGGTCGGGGCCGGGCTGATCGGGGCGGCGATCGTGGTCGCGCTGGTGGTGCTGCGCCCGGCGGCGGAGCGGGTGGCCGAGCCGGGGACTCCGGTGCCGGTGGCCTGAGGGGCGTAGTCCTGATGGGCGCCCTGACGAACGCAGACCTGATGGACGCAGACCTGATCAACGCAGTCCTGATGGACGTAGACCTGATGAACGCAGTCCCGATGAACGCAGTCCTGATGAACCTAGACCTGATGAACGCAGTCTTGATGAACGCAGTCCCGATGGACGCAGTCCTGATGGACGTAGAGACGACACACCCCTGATCGCCCTGATCGACATACACGTAGACCTGACCGCAGCACCCCCGATCGATCGTTCTCACCGAAGGAGACTTCTCATGGCCGGCGCCCCACCCCGTTCGCTCACCGAGTCCGAGCTTCAGCAGATCCTCGAAGAAGGGAACTTCGGTGTGCTCGCCAGTGTGCGCGCCACCGGGCACCCGCACCTGACGACGGTCCTGTACCACTGGAGCCCCGAGGAACGCATGCTGCGGATCTCCACGACGGAGGGGCGCCTCAAGCCCCGCCACTACCGGGCCGATCCGCACGCCGCGCTGCACGTCAGGCGCGACGACTTCGCCTTCGCCGTCGCGGAGGGGGAGGTCGAGGTGACCGATCCGACGGCGGAGCCGGGCGACGCGGTGGGGCGCGAACTGCTCGCCATGGCGGGGGACTTCCCCTCCGAGGCGGACGAGAAGGCGTTCCTGGCGGAGGTGGTCGCCGAGCGGCGTGTGGTCGTACGCATCAAGGTGGCGCGCCTCTACGGCACCGCGCTCGACATCGGCTGAGCCGCACGTCCCGGAAATGCGGTGGACCGGGGGAGGGCGCCCTCCCTACGGTGCCGCCCATGACCACTCAGCCCGCGGTTCCCCTGCGCCTGCGCCCCTCCCGCCCCGACGACGCCGAACGCGTGGCCCTGCTGCACGCCGACAGCTGGCGGCGGCACTACCGGGGCGCGTACGCCGACGCGTTCCTCGACGGTGACGTGGTCACCGACCGGCGGCGGGTGTGGCGGGAGCGGCTCGCCGGGGCGGCCGCGGGAGGCGGCGTGACGGTCCTCGCGGAGGACGGCGCGGGGTTCGCGGGGTTCGTGCACGTGGTGCTCGACGCCGACGCCCGCTGGGGCAGCCTCGTCGACAACCTGCACGTCACGCACGACCGCAGACGTACGGGCGTGGGGGCGGCGCTGCTGACCCGCGCCGCCGAGATCGTCACGGAGCACGCGAACGGCTCCGGCCCGGCACCCCTCTACCTGTGGGTGCAGGAGCAGAACACCGCGGCGCGGCACTTCTACGCGGCGATGGGCGGCACGACGGTCGAAACGGCCCCGATCGCACCACCGGGCGGCGTCCCGGAGTGGCTGAACGGCTCACCGAGGAAGCTGAGGGTGGCGTGGGAGAGCGCGACGTCACTGGGCCGAAAGCCGAGTTGACCTCCCGCCCGGTGCCGGTGCCCGCACCCGTGCTCGTGCCCGCACCCGTTCCCCTGCCGCTGCTGTTCCTGGACGTCGACGGCCCTCTGATTCCCTTCGGCCCGCCGCCTCCGGGGGGCCACCCGACCTACGCCCCGGATCCGGACCCGTCCGGCCACCCACTCCTCGCCCGCGTGAACCCGGCCCTGGGGGCGGCACTGGCCGCCCTGCCCTGCGAGCTGGTGTGGGCCACGACCTGGATGGACGACGCGAACGCGCTCGTCGCCCCGCGCCTGGGCCTTCCGGCCCTGCCGGTCCTGGACCGGCAGGAGGAGGACGCTGCGACGAGGGAGCACGAGGCGCTCCACTGGAAGACCCGTGCGCTCGTCGCCCAAGCGGCCGGGCGCCCCTTCGTCTGGATCGACGACGAGATCGGCCGTGCCGACCGGGACTGGGTCGCCGCGCATCATCCGGGACGGGCCCTGCTGCGCCGGACAGACCCGTGGCGGGGCATCGCGGCAGGTGACCTCGACGTCGTAGGGGAGTGGTTGAGAGGGCTCCGGAGGGTGGGGGAGGGGCTGTAGCGGGGGCGGTGCAGTGGGGGGCGGGATGGGGCGTTGCATGGTCATGCGTAATCGTGCATACTCTTCCTATGTCTAAGGTTCTCACTTCCCTCCCCGTCGGCGAGCGCGTCGGCATCGCCTTCTCGGGTGGCCTCGACACCTCCGTCGCGGTCGCGTGGATGCGAGACAAGGGCGCCGTCCCGTGCACGTACACGGCCGACATCGGTCAGTACGACGAGCCGGACATCGCCTCGGTACCCGGCCGGGCGAAGAGCTACGGTGCCGAGGTCGCGCGTCTGGTCGACTGCCGCGCCGCCCTCGTCGAGGAAGGGCTCGCCGCGCTGTCCTGCGGCGCGTTCCACATTCGTTCGGGCGGCCGGGCCTACTTCAACACCACGCCGCTCGGCCGCGCCGTCACCGGCACGCTCCTGGTCCGCGCCATGCTCGAGGACGACGTCCAGATCTGGGGCGACGGCTCGACCTTCAAGGGCAACGACATCGAGCGGTTCTACCGCTACGGCCTCCTCGCCAACCCGAACCTGCGGATCTACAAGCCCTGGCTCGACGCCGACTTCGTGACCGAGCTCGGCGGCCGCAAGGAGATGTCGGAGTGGCTGCTCGCCCACGAGCTGCCGTACCGGGACTCCACGGAGAAGGCGTACTCCACGGACGCCAACATCTGGGGCGCCACGCACGAGGCGAAGGTCCTTGAGCACCTGAACACGGGCGTCGAGACCGTCGACCCGATCATGGGCGTCAAGTTCTGGGACCCGTCCGTCGAGATCGCCACCGAGGACGTGACGATCGGCTTCCAGCAGGGCCGCCCGGTGACGATCAACGGCAAGGAGTTCGCCTCCGCCGTCGACCTCGTCATGGAGGCCAACGCCATCGGCGGCCGCCACGGCCTGGGCATGTCGGACCAGATCGAGAACCGGATCATCGAAGCCAAGAGCCGCGGCATCTACGAGGCGCCCGGCATGGCCCTCCTGCACGCCGCGTACGAGCGCCTCGTGAACGCCATCCACAACGAGGACACCCTCGCCCAGTACCACAACGAGGGCCGGCGCCTCGGTCGCCTCATGTACGAGGGCCGGTGGCTCGACCCGCAGGCGCTGATGGTGCGCGAGTCGCTCCAGCGCTGGGTCGGCGCCGCCGTCACCGGCGAGGTCACCCTGCGGCTGCGGCGCGGCGAGGACTACTCGATCCTCGACACGACCGGCCCCGCGTTCAGCTACCACCCGGACAAGCTGTCCATGGAGCGGACCGAGGACTCGGCGTTCGGCCCGGTCGACCGGATCGGCCAGCTCACCATGCGCAACCTCGACATCGCCGACTCGCGCGCCAAGCTGGAGCAGTACGCCGGTCTCGGCCTGCTCGGCGCCGTGAGCCAGTCCGCCGACGCCGCGATCGGTGCGGCCCAGGCCGCCGCGACCGGCCTGATCGGCAGCCTCCCCGAGGGCGGCGCCGAGGCCATCGCCTCCCGCGGCGAGGTCTCCGGCGACGACGCGGCGCTGGACCGCGCGGCGATGGAGTTCGGCACGGACTAGTACGGGCCACCGCCGGTACGCCGATCACCGGTACGTACCGGCCAGTGCTCACCAGGGTCGGCTGACGCTCGGCGTCAGCCGACCCTTGCGCGTCCCGGCGCGGCGGCCCCGCGGTCCCTCAATGCGGCGCCAGTACGCAGAACTCGTGGCCCTCCGGATCCGTCAGGCACGTCCACGGGACATCGCCCTGGCCGACGTCGAGGTCGGCGGCGCCGAGGGCGCGCAGGCGGGAGACCTCCGCCGCCTTGTCGTCGCCGGGGTAGGGCAGCAGGTCGACATGGAGGCGGTCCGGCACCGGCCGCGTACCGGGCGTGCGCAGGAATTCGAGGTACGGGCCGACGCCCTTGGCGGAGCGGAACACCGCCTGGTCATCGGTGACTTGGTGCGCGGTCCAGTCCATCGCCCCGCCCCAGAACCGGGCCATCGCCCGCGGGTCCGCGCAGTCGACCACCACGGCGGCGATCGGCCCGGTGTCCCGGTAGACCTCCCGGGGCTCCAGCACGCAGAACTCGTTGCCCTCGGGGTCGGCGAGGACCGTCCACGGGACGTCGTCGCCCTGCCCCACGTCGACGGGCGACGCGCCCAACGCCGTCAGCCGCGCGATCAACTCCGCTTGATTGGCCGGGGACGTGGTGGCCAGATCGAGGTGCACGCGGTTCTTCACCGCCGGGTTCTTCGGCTCCGGCACGGGTACCACGTCGATACCCAGGAAGACCGGGTCCGGCCAGACCGGCTTCCCGTCCGCGCCACCGGCGGGACCGACATACGTGACGACGCCGGGGCTGTACGCGTTCCAGCCGAGCGCCTCCGCCCAGAACCGGCCGACCGCCGAGGCGTCGACTGCCTTGAGGATCACGTGAACCGGTCGCAGCGCCATGCCGGCGATCCTAGCCTCGGCCGGTGTCCCGTCTCGGTCGAGGTGAACCATGACGAGGTGTTGGCCGGCAGTGGTTCATCGTGGCTGAAACGCTGTTCGGTGCGGCGTCTCACTCAACCCGAGGTCTGTGAGTCCTGCGCCGCCTCGCGCTCGGCGGCGAACTCGTCGAGGAGCTCGAACAGGACCGTGATCGCCCGCTGTTCGTCCTCAGGCGGAAGATTCCACAAGTCGTCCCAGCCGTTCGGGAGGACGAGGTGGAGGATCTGGCCCGGCCAGGCGTGGTTGCAGTCGCGTCCGCGACGGGCGACGAGCCAGTCGTGCCAGCCGGTGAGACCGGGCCCACCGTGCCGAAGAGCGTGCTGGTCATAACCGGTCAGGAACGCGGTCAGCGCGTGGAAGGAGGGCTTGCCGACGAACATGCCGGGACGTCGGCCGACGCTGGCGAAGTACTCCGCGGCGCCGATCCGGAAGGCGATGCGGTATTGACCATCGACGAGATGGAGCACGTGATCGCCACCTGGATCGTTGCTATCTGGCAACGACGTAAGCTCGGCGACTACGCACCCAGCTGGGACCCAGGCGGCGATCACAGCCCCAACTCGCTGTTCGCGGCCTCGTTCGCACAGGCTGGCTTCGCCATGGAGATCCCGTCACCGGAGCTGTTCTACGAGCTGCTGCCCGTCTACTACGTTCAGAAGATCGATGCCCGGCGCGGGGTGAAGATCCTCGGACTTCGGCGCCATGCGCAGCGTCGGAACGTTGGTCTCCACCAGCCAGTACTTCATGGACCTGCGCACGCTCATGGCCTTGATCTTTGCGTCCTGGCCCGCTGGACGCACCTACTGACCTTCAAACGGTGATGTCGTAGTGGATTCGACGCCGGGGCGGTCGGGCGAGCCTGATTCGGGGGCGTTCACAAGCCCCGGAGTGCCTGCTCCAGGTTGGGGTAGGCGGCCCAGCACAGGATCGAGCCGTCGTCGTGGATCGTCCCCATGTACCAGTCCTCGTCGTCGATGCACTTCACAATGCATAGGTGGTGGCATGCGATGACGATCTCTGGCTGAAGGGTGAGGATGCTTGCGTCGGCAGGCTGACCAGGGAGGTCGGCTGTGACGGTCATGGTGGGCTCCAGCGGGATGGCGGTGTCGTCGCCCGACACTGTGCGCAGTCGTTCTACTGTCCATCCACTAAGCAAGGGGCTCATCACAGAGCCAGTGTGTCAGTTGCCGCCGAGCACGGTGATGGACGCGAGTCCGGTGCCGGCCAGTGCGCCGTTGATGAGTCCGGGCCGATACTGGATCTCGCGCAGGTTGCGACGGACAGCAGCAAACAGGTGCTCAGGGTCGGCGAACGCGGTGTTGGCCAGGTCTCGACGGACCAGAGACCAGATGCCTTCGACCGGGTTCAGCTGCGGAGCATAGGCAGGCAGTTGGATCACGGTGAGCCAGTATCGGTCGGCGATGAACTGCTTCATCCCGCCGGTCAGGTGGGTGTTCAAGTTGTCCCAGACTAGGACGATCGGACCACCGAGCTGAGCGTGGGCAACAGTCAGCAGATCGCGGTAGTCGGTCCAGGCGAAGCTCTTGCGTCCGTCGGCACGTCGATCGGGTGCAGGACGGTAGATCAGCCGGGACCGTTCGCCGGGTTTGTAGCAGACCAGCGCCGCCACCGACAGTCGGCGTCGGGACCGGCCCCGGACGACGACCACGGGTGTGCGTCCCTGCTTGGACCAGGTGCGGGCGGTCGGCGGCGTCATCGTGAACCCGGCCTCGTCTTCGAAGATCAGCCAGGCTCCGAGCGCCGCCCGGGTGCTTCCACGTTTGGCCAGGTCTCCTTCACCCAGCCGGCCACCGCGGCTTCGTCGCGCTCGACTGCCCGACGGGCCGGTACCTGCACCGACCAACCATGTCTCCGCAGCAGGTAGTGCACACCCTGCACGGTGTAGGACTTGTGGAAACGCCGACCAATCAGCGTCTTGATCCGCGCCAGGGTCCATGTCTGATCTGGCCAGCCGTGCGTCGTCGGACCACGGGCAAGCTCGATCTCGAGCACCGCGAACTGCTCGTCCGTCAGGTGTGGGTGGCTCGGCGGACCCTTGGAGACCAGGGATGCTTCGCCACCAGCTGCCCAGGCCGCCCGCCAGCGCTGCACCGAACGCACATGTACCCGAAGCACCTTCGCCACGGTCGCGGTGTCATCCCCAGCGGCGAACCGCTCAGCCGCCGACATCCGGATCTGCTCCCGGAACGCCTGCCGCTCAGCGGTCAGCCCACCCCCTTGCGGATACCTCACGTCATAGACGTACCGCTGGAACTATGACCTGTCAGCCCTCTACGACATCGCCCATTGAAGGTCAGTATGCGGCTACCCAGAGCCTCGCATCGGCCCTCGACGCGGAAGCCGAACGCCGGCACAAGGCATACCGCGATCTCCAGGCGAGGCCAGGCAAGCGCCACCACTCGCGGGCCTACTCCGCTCCACCCGACGACGCCGTTATCACCGGCGCAGTTCTCGGCATCGCCGAGACTCTCCTCAGAATCCAGGACCACGACACAGCCACCGAGAGCTTCTTCCCCTTCGTATTCCAATCGATTGACCGCGACCCGGCCGCGAGTTACTACCTACGCGCTATGCGCCGCGGTACCTCGCCGTCCTTGCACGCGGCGCTGCACGTCGACCGACGCAAGGGCGAACTCCGGGCCCACGCCCGCGGTGACAACAGCGCGAGTCTGGGAGCCTCCGGCTCTCGACGATGACATAACTCGGGGTCCTCGGGTACCTGCGCTACGCGTCCGTGATGACGACCTGCCTGCGGTGACCACATGTGTGGCAGGTCACACTGAATGCAGAGTGCACCCGCCAGGGTCGCTCGGGTCCAGTCCCTTCTAATTTCCTCGGAGAAAGTAGAAGGGCGACTACATACAGTGGCGCTGTGCAGGAGGAAGGGGCCTGGTCGCCCCTTTCGACTTGTGGTCATCGGTCTGTCGCTGTCGCGCTGCGTCAGTAGACTCTGCCGAGACGCAAAAGGAGCCCTGATCCCCGGTGGTTTCTCAGGCCAGAACCGGGAGGGCTCCTTGCGCGGTGTCCCACCACGTCTGCATGACGAAAGGAACTCCGTATGGAGCAGAGTAGCCGGAAACGCAGCATCAAGCACAGCGCTCGCCTGGACGGGTGGTGCGTGTCCACCACCCGCCACCTGCGGAAATGGATGGCCAGGCATGGACAGAATGTCCAGCATCAGTTCATTCATGGGGCGGCGTACACCCTGGGCAGCGGCGCGGTGAGCCTGATCGTCGTTTGGGTTCAGAGCCGCTTCTGATCTGGCAGAACTGCGAGGCCCGTTACCTTTCTGGTGGCGGGCCTCATTTCGTGAGGGGCCTTCGACAAGATGTTCTGGGAGCGTCGTGACGTCGTCATGACCAACTGGCGCGACGGCTCGATCAACTTCGAGCAGCGTGGCGTCGAGTCCCCGACTTCTGGTCGGTGAACGCGGTCAACATCGTCACCAGCAAGTACTTCCGCGGGGACGTCGGTACACCGCAGCGCGAGACCAGTCTCAAGCAGCTCATCGACCGGATCGTGGAGACCTACACCAAGGCCGGCGAGGACTACGGCTACTTCGCCTCGCCCTCGGACACCGAGATCTTCGAGCACGAGCTGGCCTACGCCCTCCTGCACCAGATCTTCAGCTTCAACTCCCCGGTGTGGTTCAACGTCGGCACCCCCAGCCGCAGCAGGTCTCCGCCCACTTCATCCTGTCCGTCGACGACTCCATGGAGTAGATCCTCGACTGGTACAAGGAAGAGGGCATGATCTCCAAGGGCGACTCCGACACCGGCCTGAACCCCCTCCGGCATCCGCTCCTCCAATGAGTTGCTCTCCTCCCTTTATCTAGCGCTAGAGGGCACTATGCGCAGGCCAGACCGTATGCCCCGATGCCAGGCAGGTTTGGCAAGTGCGACTTGGAGTGCCGGTAAGAACGGTGGTCTCCGGGGTGAAGTTGGGCGCCGTTGATGTCCTTGCAGAAATCATCACGCACCCTCGGCCGGGGTAACCCGTCCGGCAAGGGGGACACTATGACGCCGTGGGCTGATGAAGGGGTGATGGGGCGATGACGCCGGACGGAGAGCACCATGAGAACGGGACGAGCGCGGGGCCGAGGCACCCGCGTCGGCCCCGCTCTGCTCCTCCCCAGCTCAACTTTCCGCTCGTGCGCAACGGGCTGGACTACCTGGAAAGCGTCGTCAACCACCTTGACGAGAATGAGTCGTTGGTGACGCCCCGGGATGTGAAGTACGCCGTGCTCCATCTCCAGGCGGCCGTGGAGGTGCTCCTCAAAGCCCGGCTGCTGGTCGAGCACTGGAGCCTCGTCTTCAGCAATCCTGGTGAGGCCACGCGTAAGGCACTCGATGAAGCCACGCTCTCCAGCGTCTCGACCGAACATGCTGTCACTCGCCTACGGAACATCGCGGGTGTGGACATCACGGATAAAGAAGCGACGGCGCTCAAGCACCTGGCGAAGGACCGCAACAAGCTCCAGCACTTCGCCATGACAGCCCCGGCCCCCGTGATCGAGGCCCGGACTGGCGAAGTCCTCGACTTCCTGATCCGCTTCGTCGACGACGAACTGTTACCTCGCCTCAACCACGAGGAGAAGACCGAGGTAGGGGAGACGTTGGGCCGACTGCGCGGCGGCCTGGCCAGCATCAACACCTTCGTCCGGAAGAGAACCAACCGCATCCGCGGCGAGGTGACGAAAGCTGGCGCCGAGAACCGGACCATCAAATGCCCCGAGTGCGACCATCTGGCCCTCGTGCTCGGTGAGGCGGCAGGTCCAGACGGTGAGACAGCATGGGCCACGTGCCGGTTCTGCATGATCCGATGGGAGCAGGAGGAACTGCTGTACTGCTTCCTGGAGGACGACCGGGGCGAAACCAGCGAGCTCAACACCTGCCCGCAGTGCAGAGAGTGGACCCTAGGTTGGGGCATCCGGGTACTTAGCGACCCTGAGAAAGACGTGCCCTTCTGCTTCGCGTGCTCCGTCGCCTTTCCCTCCGTCGTGCCCTGCGACCGGTGCGCGAGGCCAGTCGACCATGCAGGTGACAGCGGGGAGACCCTGTGCGGACGCTGCTGGGATGACGCAGTGGAGGAGGACCGCTACGGGCGGGAGGACCCCACGGATTACGGCTACGCCGAGGAACCAGGGTAACGGTTGGTTTCTGAGCTGATACGGGACCCCTATCAGCCCCCGATCATGTCCCGGTCCGGACACTCCACCGGGTGCGGCCGCTGCTGCTACGGTCCGGCATGAACACTGACGACTGGACGGCGTTCGGCGTCATTGTTGCTGCGGTCGGGGTGGTGGTCGCCGCGGTCATGGCGTACTGGACGACCAGCAAAGCGGCGGCGGCCGCCGCGGACTCGGCTGATACCGCGCGAGAGGTGGCGCAGATCGAACGCGACCGCTGGCACCGCGAGCTGACTCCTGAGTTGACCTTCAGCCTGATCCGCGTGGGCCACAGCCGTCTGAGGCTCACCACCACACTCGCCGGCCCGGTCGGCCTGGATCACCTCGACACGATCACCCTCACAGTGCGCGACGAGGCCGGACGGGATCACTCAGCCAGACCGCATTACGACGAAGCTATGCGTACGGAGCTGCCGTCGGTGATCTGGGGGCCCGCCCGATTCAGCCCCGGGGTCGACGGGGTTGCCGCGCCCGGCCGCCAGAGCATTATCCGGAGCCTGGAGCGCGGCAACTTCGTGTACCGGCAGATGGATAACTCCGAGCCGCCGAGCTGGTTCCAGGACCCGGGAGACTGGGTGGACGGGTACTGGGAGGCGAGACTGCGCTTGCACGCGGTCTGCGAAGTGGAGGGGCATAGACCCTGGATCGTCGTTACCGAGGTCGAGAACCCGGGGGTGGAGTACATCTCCGACGGCTCAGACGAGATGGAAATTCCGGAGCAATACCGCTGAATCACGGCTGCCCGGGGTCGAGGCCCCGGAGGACCCCGGCGGCAGGCCCTCGCCGAGCGCCGCTGAACGCCACCGGCCCCGGGCCAGCACAAGCAGCTCGCCCGGAGTCGATACGCCGCTGGAGAATCTCACCCGAGATATCTCCGGCGGCAACGCCTCTGGCCCGGTCTCCTTCATGCGCGGCGCCGATGCCTCCGCCGGAACGATCACTCGGGCGGGGCCACCCGCCACGCCGCCAAGATGGTCATCCTCGACGTCGACCACCCGGACATCGAGGACTTCATCGAGACCAAGGCCAAGGAGGAGATGATCCGCGCCCTGCGCGACGCGGGCTCCGACATGGACCTGGGCGGCGACAACATCACGCCGTCCCCTACCAGAACGGGATGCCGACAGCGACTGGCCCTGTCCGAGCCACTGGGAGCGATGAGATGAGCCGCCGCGACCTGCGGAACGACGGGTAGACCGGCACGGGGCGATCGCTCGGACGTGTCTTCGGCCGGTGTCTCGAATCCATATCCTGGCCACCATGGGCAAGAAGAAGAGCGGCAAGCTCGCGGCCGACCAGTTCCGGGTCACCACTCGGCGGATACGTGACTACCTTGATGAGATCGACGGCTTTAGTCTCACAGATCAGGCCGTGACCTGGGCGTACGAGTCCGCCCTGATCAAGACGAGCGTCGCGTTCGAGAAGCTGATGCTGGAGTGTTTGATTGTCGCACTCAACAAGAACACCCAGCCGTTCAGTGAAGCGACCGGAACCACGTTTCCGAAGCACCTGAACCAGAAGGTCTGCCAGTACCTCATCACTGGGGGCGGCTACTTCGACTTCAAGGGACGTGGAGCCTTGCTCGGCGACATGAAGAAGATCTCCGGTGAGCCTCACTACCTTCTTGCCGCGGTCAGCAAGGACAGGTACTACCACTCGCTTGAACTCCTATTTTCCCTAAGAAATTACGCCGCTCATGAGAGCCCGCAGAGCAAGGAAAAGGTGCGCGCGACTATCTTCTGCGCCCGAAAAAAGATCAAGAATCCGAAGTCCAACCAGCAACACGCCGCCGATTTCGCCAAGGCAAAAGCTCCGACGAGCGCGGGATCGTGGCTGAAGCGGCAGAATCGACTGCGCGGAATCCTCGATGATCTAGAAGCGTTGGCCAGCGACATCCATGCGGGTTCACCACACTGACGGTTATAGAAGCCGGAGGTCGTTCCAGCCCTCTGCGGTGACGGAGATGAGGAGCGGCCCGAGGCCCGTTATCTGGGTGCCCTCCGGACCCGTCCCGAGATCTACGGGACGCGGAGTCTGGAGGGTCGCACGACAGGTCGATGCAACCTCACGAGCCGTTGACCTGCGGGCTCTTGCCTCAACGGCACGTACCTACCGTGCTCCGGCTGGCCCCGCGCAAGGGCGATCACTTTGCCCGCAGCCGTACCTCGACTACCCGGTTGCCTTCGACGTCGGGATTGGTGGCCACGTCCACACCGAACAGCGTGTAGAAGCGCTCAAGCGCTTCGTACGCGTCCCGTTCCGGATCACCATTTGCCACCCAGGACCGGTCCCAGGTGTCATCGCTGGCTGGGACGGCTTCGCTGAGGAAGCTCTGCATCATGCCTCCCCCCGGGGCCAGGAAGCGTGGTTCCTCGCCTCCGAAGCGGTGCACGACGATGCGGTGCCGCCATGGCCCGGGCACGCGTGGGACGACCAGCCTGTCGGCGAGGCGGAAGTACTCGAGGGTCATCTCCGTCACGACGTGAGCGTTGATACGCATCACAACCGGGGCCGACTGCTGCGCGCCCCAGCAGAGCATGTCGGGATTGGCCACCGCGCCGGCGGTCATCAGGCCGTCGGGCCGCACCCACACCGCGCTACGCGGGCGGCCGATGAATAGGCCACCGCTGAGAGTCTGTAGGCGTCCGGTGTTGTCGGCGAAGTTGAATCCGGAGCCCCGCAGGACGTCCTGGTTACGCAGAGCGCCCTTGATCCCGTCGTGGCTGTGGAGTCCAGGCAGGATCTGTGACGGTGGCTGGGCCGGGATGCTCTGCCAGAACAGCACCGGCGTCTCCTCCCAGTCCTGCCGCTGCTCCAGCTCGTCCAGGACCTCGTCGGGCTCTTCGTGCCACTGTTCGTGCGCGGGCACCAGCACACCGGTGGGGGCGGTATCCCGCGCCCGCAGGCCCTCGTTGATGAGCTGATACACGTCCTCCGAGGGCATGTACACCGTCCGGTCGCCGTGGCGAACGGAGATCGCGAGCCCCTCGGCGAGCTTGTCCTTATCGTTGATCAGCTTTCGGACCAGGACGTACCGCGAGAGCTCCGGGAGCGGTTCCACTTCGAGCACCAGGTAGTACAGATCGGTTCCGGCGGTGCTCCGGCCTGGGTCGCGGTACCAGTGGTGGCTGATCTCTATGCGAGGGCGTAGGTACTCGTTCAGGGTGTCGACGTACTGGACGACGTCCGCGCGTTCCTGTGGGAAGGGGTGAAAGCTGGTGGCGACCTCCAGCGCCTGATTGCTCTTCTTCTCCGCCGTCACACCCAGCACGAGCAGCCCACCGTGCGCGTTGGCGAAGGCGGCCACATCCTTGCAGAGTTCGAACTTGCCCTTCTCGGATGCCAGGTTGTACGGAGACCGTTTGAAGTCCAGCCACGAGGTCTCGGCCACGCCGAGGAGGTCATCGGGACGGCCAGAGGTCAGCGACTCGATCAGCGCAGAGCGACTCAGAGATGTCACTCAGTCACCCTAGTGGGCGAGCGCGTTGGGAATGTTCGCTCGGTCGTCGCTGCGTCGCCGGGGCCGCTTCTCATCCGGCTCCCCTGCTGGAACCTCGGATTCATCTGCCGATGTCCGCTACCGGTTGCACAATGAACTCCTTCGCGTCCAGCCCTGATTCGTCACACTCCTGATGGCGCCGGACCTCGGCGCCACGCGCAGCGTCGGAACGTTGGTCTCCACCAGCCAGTACTTCATGGACCTGCGCACGCTCATGGCCTTGATCTTTGCGTCCTGGCCCGCTGGACGCACCTATGCGGCTACCCAGAGCCTCGCATCGGCCCTCGACGCGGAAGCCGAACGCCGGCACAAGGCATACCGCGATCTCCAGGCGAGGCTGGACCAATCGATTGACCGCGACCCGGCCGCGAGTTACTACCTACGCGCCATGCGCCGCGGTACCTCGCCGTCCTTGCACGCGGCGCTACACGTCGACCGGCGCGCGGGGGATCTCAGGGCCCACGCCCGTGGTGACAACGGCACGCGGCAGGGAGCCCTCAAAAACCTCCGTGACATCACCCGGCTCTGGGCCGCAAGCTGAATCGTCAAGCGAAAGGCTTTTGTCCATGTGTGACAAGGAAGGCAGCACACACTCAAGCGTGAAGCCTGCCGAAGAGACAGCGGCCAGGGTGGTCACGGCTTTGCTCGCTGCCGATCACAACGGTGCGGTGACGATCGAGCACTGGGACGTGCCACCCCGCCAGGGTGCCCATGACTTCTGGCTGCATCGCGGAGGGAAGCGAGAGGCGCTGGAGATCACCACGTTTGCTGAGCAGGACACCAAGACGCGTTCGGCGCATTGGCAGAAGCGGGGGCCCGGCTACTCCACGACGGTGGAAGGCATCACATCAGCCTGGACCATCATGGTCGACCAGGAGTTTCGCGCGGACGCGCTCACGAAGAACCTCTCCGGATGGCTCCGATCCCTGGAGGCCGAGGGCATTCGTGAGACCGGCCGATGGGACTCCCGTCGCGTCTATTCGCATCCGGTGATAGCTGCACTGGCCGAAGCCGGGGTGATGATCGCGCGGGTCGTTTCGGGGCCCCCGGCCGGGTTGGTGTCGTTGAGCTACGTCTCTGCCGTCCCTACGCGGACGGCGGGAGATCCCGGCCATGTCTCCAGAGCGTTGACGCAGGTGCTGGGCCTGGAGCGTCATCAGAAGGACGCTGCCAAGCTCGACCGCTCTGGCGTCTCAGTCAGACATCTCTTCCTCTGGGTCGACCCAGCCAGTCGCTGGGACGTGGTGCGGGCATGATGACCGGATCACGTGGGTATGGCTCGCCGTCCCCACTGAGCATGGTGCCCAGGTGCTGCGGTGGTCGGCGCCTTCTGGCTGGCTCCGAGACGACGTGACGATCCCCCTGGAATAGCCCCGGCAGGTGAAGCGCTGCTCGCGGCTGCCCACCCATCTGATCAAGGTGGTGACAATAAGCCCTGCGAAGTGACACCTATCGCTGCGAGGCACAAGCCGGGCCGCACGTGGTGCGGGACACTTTTGCAAGCAGGCGCTTGCAATTGTTAGCGCGAGTGCGGCAGTATCAACGTATGGCATCGCTCAACGTCGGAAGTCTCGGCGAATATCTGCGCGAGCAGCGTCGCAACGCGCAGTTGTCGCTCCGTCAGCTCGCCGAGGCCGCCGGGGTGTCCAACCCGTATCTCAGCCAGATCGAGCGCGGACTGCGCAAGCCGAGCGCGGAGGTCCTGCAGCAAGTCGCCAAGGCGCTGCGGATCTCGGCCGAGACGCTGTACGTACGCGCCGGCATCCTCGATGCGGAGCGCGAGCGGGACGAGGTCGAGACGCGTGCGGTGATCCTCGCCGACCCCTCGCTCGACGAACGACAGAAGAACGTCCTGTTGCAGATCTACGAGTCCTTCCGCAAGGAGAACGGGTTCGGGATCGCGGGCAGCGGGGCAGCCGAAGAGACCGGCGGCGATGCCGAGCCCTCAAGCAGCAGTTGATGTGATCCGGGAGGACCACGCCATGGCCATCAAGGACGACCTGCGCAAGACCCTCACCGACCCGACGCCGCTCTACTTCGCGGCCGGCACCGCCGAGTTGGCGTTCCAGCAGGCCAAGAAGGTGCCGGGACTCGTCGAGCAGCTGCGCGCCGAGGCGCCGGCGCGCTTCGAGAGCGTACGCAACACCGACCCCAAGGACGTACAGGAGAAGGCGGCGACCCGGGCCAAGGAGGCTCAGGCGACCGTCACCGCCAAGGTGAACGAGATCGTCGCCACGCTCGACACCGACCTGAAGAAGATCGGTGAGACCGCTCAGGAGATCGCGCTGCGCGGTGTCGGCTTCGCCGCCGAGGCCGCCGTGAAGGCGCGCGAGACGTACGAGAAGGTCGCCGAGCACGGCGAGGAGGCCGTGAAGGCGTGGCGCGGCGAGGCCGCCGAGGAGATCAACGAGATCGCCGTGGCCGTCGAGCCGGACGCCGAGCCGAAGTCCGAGGCGACGCCCGAGGAGAAGTCCGAGGCCGAGGCCAAGACCGCGGCCGCCAAGAAGACGACCGCCGCCAAGAAGACGGCGCCGGCCAAGAAGACCGCTCCCGCCGCGAAGAAGACGGGTTCCGGCTCCACGCCGCCCGCCAAGTAACAGGGCGTGTCGACGGGCCGGGCACTTGTGGAGTGTCCGGCCCGTTGTCCGGGTACGGTGGCCACGGCGGCCGCAGGCCCGGTCTTTCAGAAGTGTTCAGGCAGTCGAAGTCGATTCTGGTGGTGGCGTTGTGCTGATGCAGGGTTTCAACACGGTGATGTCACTGCTGAGCCTGGCGCTGATCGTCTTCAGCGGCTTCGCGTTCATCGACGCCGCCACCCGGCGCGAGGACGCCTACCGCGCCGCCGACAAGAAGACCAAGCCGTTCTGGCTGATCATCCTCGGCATCGCGTTCGTCGTGAACCTGCTGTTCCCGATCCTGTCGTTCCTGCCGATCATCGGGCTCGTCGCCACCATCGTGTACATGGTGGACGTGCGGCCCGCCGTCCGGCAGATCTCCGGCGGCGGGGGCCGCAAGGGCCGCGGTTCCAGCAGCGACGGCCCGTACGGGCCGTACAACGGCGGGCGCTGACCCGACCGCCGACCCCTGAGCGGTCCCAGCGGTCGGTCCTAGCGGTCCCACGGGTCCTACTGCCGGTCCTCCGTCTCAGCGGTGCCGACCGTCCGTTCCCCCCGTCTCAGCGGCGCCGACCGTCGGTTCCTCCGTGTCAGAGGTCAGCGGTCGAGCAGCAGCACCGCCACGTCGTCCGTCAGGTCGCCGCCGTTGAGGTCGCGGACCTCGTTCATCGCCGCTTCCAGGAGCGCGTCGCCGGTCAGACCCGCCGCGCGCTGGCGGCGGACCAGGTCGACCATGCCCTCCTGGCCCAGGCGCTGGTTGCCCTCGCCGATCCGGCCCTCGATCAGGCCGTCCGTGTAGAGCATCAGACTCCAGGACGCGCCCAACTCCACCTGCATACGCGGCCAGCGCGCCTTCGGCAGCAGACCGAGCGCCGGGCCGCTGTTCTGGTACGGCAGCAGCGTCGCGGCGCGTCCCGGGCTCGCGATCAGCGGCGACGGGTGGCCCGCCAGGCACAGACCGGCGCGCCGTCCGTCCGGCGATATGTCCACCGTGCACAGCGTCGCGAAGATCTCGTCGTCGGCCCGCTCGTGCTCCAGGACCTGCTGGAGCGTGGAGAGGAGTTCGTCGCCGCACAGACCCGCGAACGTCAACGCCCGCCAGGCGATGCGTAGTTGCACGCCGAGCGCCGCCGCGTCGGGGCCGTGCCCGCAGACGTCGCCGATCATCGCGTGGACCGTGCCGTCGGGCGTGCGCACCGTGTCGTAGAAGTCGCCGCCGAGCAGTGCCCGGGAGCGGCCGGGGCGGTACCCCGCGGCGAAGCGCAGCGGTGAGCCGTTCAGGAGCGGTGTCGGCAGCAGGCCACGCTCCAGGCGGGCGTTCTCCTGCGCGCGCAGCCGGGACTCGGTGAGGCCGCGCTGCGCGATGTCGGCGCGCTTGCGCTCGACCGCGTAACGGATGGCCCGGCCCAGCAGGCGCGAGTCCAGCTCGTCCCTGAACAGGTAGTCCTGGGCGCCCACGCGCACCGCCTCGGCGCCGCGCTCGGCGTCGCCGGACGTGGTCAGCGCCACGACGGCCTGGCGGGGCGCGAGGCGCAGGATGTGCCGCAGGGTCTCCAGCTCGTCCCCGTCCGCACGGGCCTTGGCTCCGGGCAGTGCGAGGTCGAGCAGGATGCAGTTGACGTCGTCCGTGAGCAGCCGCGCGGCCTCGGTGAGGTTGCGGGCGGTGCGCACACGGGTCGGTCCGCCCGAGGAGTCGGGCATCTCCGGGATGCTGAGGGACCCGGTGGGGTCGTCCTCGATGACCAGGAGGGTCAGCCCGGCGGCCGGAGCCGCCGGGGTGTCCACGGGCGCCGTGGCGTCCGTGGCCCGTGCGGCGTGCGCGGTGCGTGCGGCGGCGGTGCTGTGGTCGTGGTCGTCGGTCGCCTGCCGGGGCAGGTCGGCGGAGTGCAGAGTCGCTGGCGCGGACGCAGCGTGAGCCTGACCACCTTCCACGGCCGGGATTGCTCTCTGCCGCGGTACGGGTACGGGCATCGCTTCGGTTTCCTTCCCTCCCCCCGAGGGCGCGGTGGGACGAAGGTCCTCGAACCACCGACGGGGACATTAGCGGTAGCCGACGCCCGAACGGAATGGTGAGCGGCAAACGGCCAGCGTCATATGCCGTCACCAGTACCGCAATTGGGCAGGTTCCGGCCTTCCGTCCGGCGGTACGGGATGACGAACATCACGTGGAGGCGCCGGAACCGGAGCGCTGTGAGTGCGGTGCGTCACATGGGACGGGTCACGCGTCCCGGACACCCGCGCGCCTACGGGCCGACATCAGGCGTCGGGCCGTACAACACCCAATATCGCCATGGATCCGGCACCCGCGATCGTCACCGTGCGCCCGGGTCGGGGGGCGTGGATGATCGCGCCGTCGCCGATGTACATCCCGACGTGACTGGCGTCGTCGTGGTAGATGATCAGGTCGCCGGGGCGCATGTCCTTGATGTCGATGTGCTTGAGCTGCCTCCACTGCTCCTGCGAGGTGCGCGGTATCGGCTTTCCCGCCGCCGCCCACGCCTGGGAGGTCAGCCCCGAGCAGTCGAACGACTTCGGCCCCTCGGCGCCCCAGACGTACGGCTTGCCTATCTGGGCGCCGGCGTACCGCACGGCCGCCTCGCCGGCCTTCGTCGCCCTGCCGTTGATCTCCTTGAGGACGCCCGAGGAGAGCCAGGCCGACTGCGCCTTCTGCTCGGCCTCCTCCTCCAGCTTCTTCAGCCGGTCGCGCTCCTTCTTCTCCAGCGTGCCCTCAAGGTCCTGAGCGGCCTTGATCTGCTTCTCGATCCGCTTCTTGGCGGCGGCCTTCTCCTTGCGGCCCTCTTCCAGCCGCTTCCACTGGTCGGAGGCGTCCTCGGCGTATCCCGCCAGCGCGTTCTGCGTCTTGGTGAGCTGGGACATCAGGTTCTTGGTGGCCTGCTGGCCCTGGTACATCCGGCCCGCGTTGTCCAGGAACTGCTGCGGGTCGCCGGAGAGCAGGAACCGGGCCTCGCGCGGCACGCCGCCGGTGCGGTACTGCTCCCGCGCGGTCGCGCCCGCGCTCGACTTCAGCCGGTCCAGCTTCTGCTGGCCCGCCGCGATCTTCTGCGCCAGCTTCACGATCTCGACGGACTGCCGGTCGGCCTTCTCCTCCGCCGCGTTGTACTCGTCGGTCGCGACGCCCGCGTCGTGGTAGAGCTTGTCGATCTTCTTGCGGACGGCTTCGAGGTCCGTGCCGCCGGCGGGTGTCGAGGGCGAGGGTGTGGGAGCCGGCGCCGCGTACGCCGCACCCGGCGCCGTCAGGACGGTCAGGGCGCACACCAACGCCACGGCCGCCATCGTCGTCGTACTCCGCTTGCTCATCCGCTCCGCCCCCACAGCCGAGACCACCTGACGCCATGCCATAACTGATTTACCGTCAGTAACTTCCGCGTGCTCCGGGGATGGTGCCATGCGCACGCCCAATACGACAGACCCCGCACGGTGTGACGAACGGGACCCGTAGATCGTTCCCCCGGTCCGCTCAGCCCTCGCGGGGGGCCAACGCCGCCCAGTCCACGGTCACTTCGCCCTGCCGCCACCGTGCGGGACCGTCCACCACCGGCCAGTGGCCCGTCAGATCGCGCACCGCCCGGATCCAGCGCTGGCGCGCGCCGTACGAGGCGTAGGGCGCGGCCGCCGCCCACGCCCGGTCGAAGTCGCGCAGGAACGCGTGCACCGGCTCGCCGGGCACATTGCGGTGGATCAGCGCCTTGGGCAGCCGCTCGGCCAGGTCGGACGGGGTGTGCAGGGAGCCGAGCCGGGTCGCGAACGTCACCGTCCGCGGGCCCTCGGGCCCCAGCGCCACCCACACGTGGCGCCGCCCGATCTCGTCGCAGGTGCCCTCCACCAGGAGCCCGTCGGGCGCGAGCCGCGCGCACAGCCGCTCCCAGACGCCGGTGACCTGGTCCTCGTCGTACTGGCGCAGCACGTTCGCCGCGCGGATCAGCAGCGGGGGAGCGGAGAGGGGCAGTTCGAAGCCGCCGTGGCGGAATTCCAGGCCCTCGCGCTCGTACGGTTTCGCGGCCGCGACCCGCGCCGGTTCGATCTCGATGCCGACCACGCGCGCGCGGGGCGCGGTGTCGCGCAGCCGCGCCAAAAGCTCGACGGCGGTCCAGGGCGCCGCTCCGTAGCCGAGGTCGACGGCCACCGGGTCGGCCGCCCGGCGCAGGGCGGCGCCGTGCGCGGCCGCGATCCAGCGGTCCATGCGGCGCAGCCGGTTCGGGTTGGTCGTTCCTCGCGTCACCGTTCCCACGGGGCGGGAAGGGGTACGCGGGCTCATGGGAAAAGGGTATGCGGTGCGGGAGACGGGGCTCGGGTTGAGTCTCGTACGGTAATGATTCGGCAAAGTGGAAATGGAGGGCCTCGCTCCGGCGTTGCCGCCCTTGGACGGGGGCTTCTGCCCTCTCCCAGCCGTGCCCGCACGGCGCCCGTATGTGTCGTACGCCGCTGTATGCCCCACCAAGGAGGGCCCGCCACGTGAGTCAGTACGTGACCAGGTTCCGCCGTTCCGGGGCGGCCCCGGCCCGCCTCCGCTTCCCGGGGGCGCACCGGCGCCCGCGCCGCGTGGCGATGCTCAGCGTCCACACCTCGCCGCTGCACCAGCCCGGTACGGGCGACGCGGGCGGCATGAACGTCTACATCGTGGAGCTGGCCAAGCGTCTCGCCGCGATCAACATAGAAGTCGAGATCTTCACGCGGGCCACTACAGGCGGCCTGCCGCCGGAGGTCGAGCTCGCGCCCGGCGTTCTCGTCCGGCACGTGGACGCGGGCCCCTACGAGGGTCTCGCCAAGGAGGAGCTCCCCGCGCAGCTCTGCGCCTTCACGCACGGCGTCATGCAGGCGTGGGCGGGGCACCGGCCCGGCTACTACGACCTGGTCCACTCGCACTACTGGCTCTCCGGGCACGTGGGCTGGCTGGCCGCCGAGCGCTGGGGCGTGCCGCTCGTGCACGCCATGCACACCATGGCCAAGGTCAAGAACGCGGCGCTGGCCGAGGGCGACACCCCCGAACCGGCCGCCCGCGTCATCGGTGAGACGCAGATCGTGCGCGCCGCCGACCGGCTCGTCGCGAACACCTCCGAAGAGGCCGACGAACTGGTCCGCCACTACGAGGCCGACCCCGGGAAGGTCGCCGTCGTCCACCCGGGCGTCAACCTGGACCGGTTCAAGGTCGGCGACGGCCGGGCCGCCGCGCGCGCCCGCCTGGGCCTGCCGCAGGACGCGCTCATCCCGCTCTTCGCGGGCCGCATCCAGCCCCTGAAGGCGCCCGACATCCTGCTCAAGGCCGTCGCCGTGCTGCTCGACGAACGCCCCGAACTGCGCTCCCGGCTGCTCGTGCCGGTGGTCGGCGGCCCCAGCGGCAGCGGCCTCGCCAAGCCCGCCGCCCTCCAGAAGCTCGCCGCGCGGCTCGGCGTCGCCGACGTCGTCCGCTTCCAGCCGCCGGTCGGCCAGGAGCAGCTCGCGGACTGGTTCCGCGCCGCGTCCGTCCTCGTCATGCCGTCCTACAGCGAGTCCTTCGGGCTCGTCGCCATAGAGGCGCAGGCCGCGGGGACGCCGGTGCTCGCGGCGTCCGTGGGCGGCCTCCCGGTAGCCGTGCGCGACGAAACCACCGGCTTCCTTGTCGACGGCCACGAACCCGCCCGCTACGCGCGCGTGCTGCGCGAGTTCGCCGACCATCCCCACCTGGTGGACACGATGGGCGCGGCGGCCGCCCGGCACGCCCGCTCCTTCGGCTGGGACACCTCGGCCTCGGCCACGGCGGACGTCTACACCGCCGCCATGCAGGAACACCGCCGTCACGTACCCTCGCACCATGGCTGAGCACCTCACCCCTGCGGCGACCGTCGAGTCCGTGCTCAAGGACGCCGAGCTGGAGTGGGAGAGTCCGGAGCCGGGCTCGTACGTGGTCACACTCCCCGGCACCCGCAAGCTCTCCACCACGCTCTCGCTGCGCGTCGGCCGGCACAGCCTGTCGCTCAACGCCTTCGTGATCCGCCACCCGGACGAGAACGAGGCCGGGGTCCACCGCTGGCTCTTGGAGCGCAATCTGCGCCTGTACGGCGTGAGTTACGCGGTCGACCAGCTCGGCGACATCTACCTCGCCGGCAAGCTCCCGCTCTCCGCGGTCACGCCCGACGAGCTCGACCGGCTCCTCGGCTCGGTCCTGGAGGCGGCGGACGGCGCGTTCAACACGCTCCTGGAGCTCGGGTTCGCGAGCTCGATCCGCAAGGAGTACGCGTGGCGGGTGTCGCGCGGCGAATCGACGCGCAATCTCGACGCGTTCACGCATCTGATCGAGCGCCCCTCCAAGTAGCGGATCTCTTCCGCCGGCTGATGACTGCCTGACCCCTTCCGTGTCAGGGGTCTCCGTGGCATGCTCGCGCCCGGCACTCACATGAACGTCGTTCATATATCTGTACGTCGACTGGTTGTCCGTCGGTGAAGGGTGGCAGGGGTGGCAGCGGTACGGGATCTCAGCAGACGCGGCATGTTGGGCGGGGCGGTCGCCGTGGCGGCCGCGGCGGTGACCGGGATCGGGGCGGGGCCCGCGAGCGCGCGGGCGGGCCATGTGCCGGACATCTGGACCGAGTTCGCGAAAGCCCCCTTCACCCATCCGCAGATCCCGTACGTCGGCCGCGCGGGCTCCCGCCGGGCCGCCCGCCCCGACCGTCCCTCGCGCGTGCTGCGCGCCGAGTCCTACGGGGCCGTCGCCGACGCCACCACCGACAGCGCCCCCGCGATCAACCGTGCCCTCGCCGCCGCCGGAAGGGCCGGCGGGGGCACGGTGCTCCTCGGCGAAGGCACGTACCGCATCGACGACCTGATCCACATCGGCCACGACGACGTCGTCCTCAAGGGCGCGGGCAGCACCCGCACCAAGCTGTACGCCACCAGGAACCTCACCGAACTCATCGGCGTCTACGGCTCCCGCTACGGCGGCGACAAGTCCTCCTGGTCCTGGGCGGGCGGCCTGATCTGGCTCTGCCCGGCCGATCGTTTCCGTACGCTCACCGACGCGATCCGCGCGCGGGCCTGGCCGTTCGAGGGCTGGACCGGCAACCGGCGCGACGAGTGGCGGACCCTGACGACCGTCGCCCCGGCCCGGCGCGGTTCCTGGTCGGTCACGGTCGCGGACGCCGACGGGCTCCGCTCCGGCGACCTCGTCCTCCTGCGCCTCGCCGACGACGCCGACCACACCCTCCTGGAGCACATGGCGGGCGGCGGACCCGGCCCCGAGGCGTACTTCTGGGACGACAAGACCAAGCTCACCTCGTACGTGCCCTACGAGTGGCCGGTGCGGATCGCGGCCGTGCGCGGCACCCGCGTCACCTTCGAGCGGCCGCTCCCGCTCGACGTCAGGCCGGAGTGGGACCCGCGCCTCACCACCCACGTGACGGCCCTGACCGGCGCGGGCGTGGAGGGTCTGACGCTGGAGGCGGTCGAGACCCCGCAGTCCCCGCACCTCCTGGACAAGGGCTACAACGGCGTCGCGCTCCAGTGCACGTACGACTGCCTGATCGACGACGTCACGGTGTGGAACGTCGACAACGGCTTCGGGTTCGTCGCCGCCTCCGCCTCGACGCTGCGCCGCACCCGCGTCGGCGGTCGGGGCGCGCACCACCCGTACTTCTGCCGCGAGGGCTCGCACGACAACCTGGTCGAGGACTTCGCGATCGAGGGGCGCACGGTCCCGGCGCCGTCCGGCACGCAGCTGCACGGCATCAACGTGGAGGGCCTCTCCTCCTCCAACGTGTGGTCGCGCGGCCGCATGGAGATGGGCACGTTCGACTCCCACCGCGGCATGCCGTTCGCGAACGTCCGCACCGACATCACGGTGAACAACAACGGCCGGCACGGCGGCGACGCCTCCGCCGGGCCGCTGTTCGGGGCGCGCTTCACCCACTGGAACATCCGGGTCACCAACGAGCGCGCGGGCCTGATGAAGATCGACGGCCTCGCGCCGTACAGCGCGACGGTCGGCGTCAACACGGTCCGCGAGTTCGACCAGACCGACGTCCCGGACTTCACGGGCGACCTCAACTCCCGTCTGGAGCTGTACGGAACGACGGACGAGGTGCGCCCACGCAACCTGTACGAGGCCCAACAAGACCTTCGGCTGGGCTAGTTGAGGGCGACCATCCGCACGACGGTCACGGTGAGCACGGAACCGGAGACGTAGTAGAGGACTATCGCCCCGCCGATGGTGGCCTCGCGCCGGTCGCGTTCACCGGCCACCGTGGTGGAGCCGTGCCCGTACGGATCGTGGGCGAGGGTGCGGTTCATCTCGGCGCGGAACGCGTCCGGTTGGGCCATCTTGGCCAGGGTGTCGTCGGCGGGCGGTGCGTACGCGATACGGCAGGCGCTGCGCCTGCGGCGCCGGCTCAAGCCGTGCCCCGCCTCTCCGCCTCGTCGCGGGCGAGCCGGGCGAGGATCGCGTCGGCCTCCGGGTCGGGCACGGCCTCCAGCATCCAGTGCCGCATCACGGCGTGGATCTGGTCGACCCCGGCGGCGTTGATGGCCTTGTCGAACTCCGTGCGGCGCTTCGGATCGAGCGCCGCACGGATCGCCGGGATGTTGTTGGGCACGTCGACCTCGACCCCGCCCACCAGCGTTCTGGGTGGCTCGTCGGTCCTCGTGCTCCTCGGGGATTCGGGCATGTATGGTCCCGTACCCGCCGAACTGCCCGCCCACGCGGGGCGGTTCGGGCCGGGGCTCGCGATGCCCGGCGGCGGACCCGGGCCGACAGGCCTGACGACGAGGACGTCGTCAGGCCGCCTGGCCCGTCGCGGCGGCCGTCGGTGCGTCCGCCGGGGCGGCGGTCTGCTGCGACGGCTTCGACTCCTGCGCGGGCAGTGCTCGCATCAGGACCCGGTACCCGGCCGCGGTCACCGTGCCGAGCGCCGCGCACCCCGCCCACAGCCAGCCCGCGCCCGCCGAGTCGAGGACCCAGCCGCCCGCGAGCGGGGCGACGAGCGCCGCCGCCGACCACGACATCGTGTAGACGCCCTGGTAGCGGCCGCGTCCCTCGGCGGGGGAGAGGCGGGCGACGAGACCGGACTGGGTCGGCGCGTTGACCATCTCGCCGAGCGTCCAGACGATCACCGTGAGGGCGTACGCGGCCAGCGATCCGGCGAAGGCGGTGAGCGCGAATCCGTAGCCGATGAGGAGCGAGGAGACGGCGAGCAGCCGGCCGGGGTCGCGGCGCTCGATGAACCGGGTCAACGGGATCTGGAGCGCCACGATCACGACACCGTTCACGGCGGCGACGAGCCCCACGTCCGCGCTGGAGAACCCGTTCTCGCCCATGACGATCGGCAGCCCGACCGAGCTCTGCGTGAAGACGACGGCGACCAGGAACGACAGGCCGACCATGAGCATGAAGCGCCGGTCGCGCAGCACCGTCCCCATGGTGACGGCCGATCGCTGCCCGGGAACCGGCCCGCCGCCGGACGGACGCGACTCCTTGACCTTCACGAAGACGACGCAGGCGCACGCCAGGGTCATGGCCGCCTCGACGAGGAAGCCCAGCGTGTAGCTCTGGGCGACGAGGAAACCGGCGTACACGGACGAGACCGCGAACCCCAGGTTGATCGCCCAGTAGTTGAGCGAGAAGGCCCGCACCCGGTCCTCGGGGCGCACGATGTCGGCCATCATCGCCTGGATCGCGGGCCGCGACGCGTTCGAGGCGAGCCCGAGCGCGAAGCCGGTGACGGCGATCGAGACCGGGTCGCGCACGAAGGCCAGGACGGCGACGGTCGCGGCGGTGGCCAGCTGCGCGCCGAGCAGCGTGGGCCGCCGCCCGACCCGGTCGGCGAGCACCCCGCCGACCATCGACGCGATGACGCCGCCGAGCCCGATGAGCGAGGCGACGAGACCGGCGTACGCGGCCGAGAAGCCGCGCGCGGCGGTCAGGTACAGCGCGAGGAAGGTGAGGACGAAGCCGCCCAGCCGGTTCACGAGGGTGCTCGTCCACAGCCACCAGAACTCCCTCGGCAGCCCGGAGACGGACTCCTCGGCGGCACGTCTGAGCGAGGCGACTGACATGGGTGCATCCCCCGGGGGTGGTGTAAGTGGTGCGGCAGGTTTACGTAACTTACGACCCGGGTAATCGTGCGCGCCAATCAATTGACGACCACCGTCAATCGGCGAGGACGAGAGCCGTGGATTAGGCTCGGGGCCATGGCCGACGCACCGTACAAGCTGATCCTCCTCCGTCACGGCGAGAGCGAGTGGAACGCGAAGAACCTGTTCACCGGCTGGGTGGACGTCAACCTGAACGAGAAGGGCGAGAAGGAGGCGGTCCGCGGCGGTGAGCTGCTGAAGGACGCCGGCCTGCTCCCCGACGTGGTCCACACGTCGCTCCAGAAGCGCGCGATCCGCACCGCGCAGCTCGCTCTGGAGTCCGCGGACCGCCACTGGATCCCCGTGCACCGCTCGTGGCGCCTGAACGAGCGCCACTACGGCGCCCTCCAGGGCAAGGACAAGGCGCAGACCCTCGCGGAGTTCGGCGAGGAGCAGTTCATGCTGTGGCGCCGCTCCTACGACACCCCGCCGCCGGCGCTGGACCGCGACGCCGAGTACTCGCAGTTCTCCGACCCGCGCTACGCGACGCTCCCGCCGGAGCTGCGTCCCCAGACGGAGTGCCTGAAGGACGTCGTCGTCCGCATGCTCCCGTACTGGTTCGACGGCATCGTCCCCGACCTCCTGACGGGCAGGACGGTCCTGGTCGCGGCCCACGGCAACAGCCTCCGCGCCCTGGTCAAGCACCTCGACGGCATCTCGGACGCCGACATCGCGGGCCTGAACATCCCGACCGGCATCCCGCTCTCGTACGAACTGGACGCCGACTTCAAGCCGCTGAAGGCGGGCGGCACGTACCTGGACCCGGACGCGGCCGCGGCGGCGATCGAGGCGGTCAAGAACCAGGGCAAGAAGAAGTAAGCCCCACGCTCTGAGCCCCCTGCTCGCGGAGTGTCCGTGAGCAGGGGGCTTGTCGCTGACGTACGCCGCGACCCGGCGCCCCTTCCCGGCAGCTCCCCGCGCATGGCATTTTCGGGGGGTGACGATTCAGCAGCCTCATCCGCCCCGTACCGACGACATCGACCGCGAGCTCGTCGACGTCGCCGCCGACATCGCCCGGACCCGGTGTCGCGGTGACAACCACACCGTCGCGTCCGCCGCCCGGGACCGGGACGGGCGGATCGTGAGCGGGGTGAACGCGTACCACTTCACCGGCGGGCCCTGCGCCGAGCTGGTCGTCATCGGGGCCGCCGCCGCGCAGGGCGCGTACGAGCTGGAGACGATCGTCGCCGTGGGGGACCGGGAGCGCGGGGTGATTCCGCCGTGCGGGCGGTGCCGGCAGGCGCTGCTCGACTACTTCCCGCACATCAACGTCATCGTCGGTCCGGCGGACGCCCTGCGTGCCGTGCCCGTCGCCGAGCTGCTGCCCGAGACGTACGTCTGGGCCGACCACCAGCTCGACGCCGACTGAGGTCAGCGCACGCGGGCCGCGATCTCCCGGGCGCACGCCAGGGATTCGGCCCGCGTCGTGTCGACGACCAGGTCGTACGTGACGCCCTGGTGCACCGACTCGGCCTGCGACGCGGCCATCCCGGGCACCCGGTTCCCGCGCGCCACCTCGCGCCCCGCCGCCGTCCGCGCGTCGCAGCGCACCCCGACCCAGAGCACGTCGAGTCCGTCGAGCGCCTTGGACCAGCGGGCCTGTGAGTGCGGGCCGCCCAGGAACACCTCGTCGACGATCACCTTCGCCCCTGCCGCGGCCATCGCCGCGACGCCCACGGCCCAGGCCTCCTCCGCCCGACGGAAAGCGGGGCCGACGGACACGGATCCGTCGGCCCCGAAGTCGATCCCGCCCCCGGCCGCCGGCAGGGCGTCGACGAGCGTGTCGACGCCGAGCGTCAGCCATGACTCCGGCAGCAGCAGATGCTGGAGGCAGCGGGCGATGCCCGACTTGCCCGAGCTGGAACCCCCGTTGAGGACGATCACGTCAGTCATGGCGCCAACGTAACCGTCCGTGGGGTCAGTTGGACCAGTACAGGTACTTCCACGAGCCGTACGTCGTCGTGTTGACGTTGTCGCCGGACGAGGCGTTGATGTACGACGAGCGGACCCGCGCCTTCACACCGGACGTGCCCGCGGCGCCGGTTCGTGCCACCGAAGTGCCGTCGGACTTCAGCTCGATCCAGGAAGAGTTGCGTCCCACCCAGTGGCGGTCCACGTAGACCTGGAGCTGGAAGTACTGGTCCCGCTTCGGGTAGTAGCTCATCTTCGTGGTGAGCAGCGGGTTGGTGTCCTTGTGGAACCAGTAGTACGTGTGCGTCCCGATCGCGCCTGTCCTGTAGTGCTTGGAGACGGCCATGGACACCTTCACGCGCGCGTACGCCGTCGACTTCACGGACTTCGAGGCGGTGCGCCCGTCACCCGCGAAGACCGCGGTGACGACGGTGTCCCGGGTCATGTCGACCGTCGCGGAGAAGTTCCCGCTGGAGTTGACCGTCCCGGACTTGACGAGCTTGTCCGGGCGGTCGCCGCCGTACGGGTTCGCCCAGATCTCCACGGTGCGGTTCTTGTACGTCGTGCCGAGGTGCGCGGTGAAGGAGACGTCCGTGCCGTACGCGTAGACGTTGCCGTTCTTGTTGAGCGACAGGGACGGTGTCGTACGCGCGATGGAGACCTGGTCGGACGCGGTGGCCGGAAGGTGGTCCGCGTCGCCCGCGTACGCCACCCGGTAGGTGACCGTGCCGCCGGCCGGCGGCACATCGGTGAAGTGGTACGAGCCGTCGGCGCCGACGGTGGCGGAGGGGAGCGCCTTGCCGCCGGGGCTCTCCACGTCGACACGGGTGACGCTCAGCGTGGTGCCGGCCGGCAGCGGCACGCTCGCGGTGGCCGTCCCGGTCACGGTGATCTCCTTGCCGCGGGTGGCGGTCGAGGGGGCGTTGACCGTGAGGGTGGGATTGCTGAGCGTGGGGTCGGTCAGGACCTTGAGCGTGTGGACGTTGGTGCCGGAAGGGACCAGCGCGAAGATCCGGGAGGAGTCCGGGGCCCACGCGAGTTCGTCCCGGCCGGGGATGCCGAGGTCGTCCTGCGGGTTGATGGAGCCGGTCTCGTACGTGTGCAGCGCCTGCGTCGAGCCGGGCCGGAAGACGGCGACCCGGTCGCCGGTGGCCTGGGCGACGAGGCCGTTCGGCGCGACGTCGGCGGCGCGGGCGGCCGGAAAGGCGCCGGCGTCGGTGAAGGACCCGCTCGCGTAGTCGGCCCGTTGGTACCCGTTGGCGAGGACCTGCGGAGCGCCGGGAATCAGGTCGATGTCCCACAGGTCCGCGCTCATCAGGGCGTCGGTGCGAGCGGTGAACTCGGGCACGGCCCCGGAGACATCGACCACGGCGGCCTGGTGCGCCCCGTTGCCCACGACGCTGAGGGCGAGCGTCCCGGGTCGGCCCGGGTCGGCGTCGATCTTCAGCTGACCGAACAGGGCGGCGTCCGCCGGAAGCCGGTCGAGGGCGACCGTCCCGGAAGCCGGGTCCAGCGACCCGATGGTGGGTCCCTGGCGGCCGCTGTGCGTGAACCACAGCTTTCCGGCGGTGAAGGCGACGTGATCGGGACCGGCGGCCGCCGCGACCGGGTACCGGGCGGTGACGTCCAGCGTGGCCGTGGACAGCGCCACGATCTCGTGGGCGCCGGGGAGCGTGGCGTAGAGCGTCGCCCCGTCGTCGGACAGCGCGAGGTCCGTGACGAGCGGCAGACCGCTCACCGAGTCGACCACGCTGCCCGCGTAGTCGGCGGCCACGATCCGGCCGTCCGCGCGGTCGCCGACGAACACCCGGCGCTGCGCCCCGTTCACGACGATGCCGCCGGACGAGCGGACGGACACGATGTCGGCCGAGGCGGAGCCGGTCGCGGCGGCGCTCAACGCCACCGAACCGACAAGGACCGCGAGCGCTGCCGCGGTGGAAATGCTGCGCTTACGCACAGGTATGAACCCCCACACAGAGATCCCGGCGGACAGCCGGGAGACGAGGGCGCCGCGCGACGCCCCGGTTGCCTTGCGACGGCCCGGGGGCGCGGCTGCCATCGCGCAGCGTAAGGCACGAAGTTGCCTGATGGGGAGGGGGTTTGCCAGGGAGGGGAGTGACCAGGGAGAGACGGTGGCCGCGCGGCCGGGACGCGCGGCCGCGGGCGCGGTCGCCGACTCCCGCGCACATGTGCGCCGTTGATGCGCCCACCCCCCTGGGCATCAAATGGGAGAGGTACTCCATCGCGGAGGCCACCGAGGAGGGAAAACCGATGGCTGCCGAGTCCCCCAGGCCCGACCAGACGCCAGAAGCCCCCGTTGAAGTGAGCCGTCAGATACCGCAGTTGGTGCTGCTCGGAGCCTGTGGATGCGGCTCGGGGTGTGGCTGCGGCTGCCAGTCGGGCGCGCCCTGCCAGTGCGGCGGCTGCTGCGGCTGACGCGAGACGCGCGAGGGCCCCGCACGGCGCGACCGTGCGGGGCCCTCGCGTACGCGCGGGTGTCAGGCTCCCTCGGCGGCCGCGGCCGCCGACGCCTGTACGTCGTCCGCGTGCTCGCCCGTCACCAGATAGACGACGCGCTTGGCGACCGAGACCGCGTGGTCGGCGAAGCGCTCGTAGTAGCGGCCGAGCAGCGTCACGTCGACCGCCGTCTCGATGCCGTGCTTCCACTTCTCGTCCATCAGGTGCTGGAAGAGCGTGCGGTGCAGCAGGTCCATCTCGTCGTCGTCCTGCTCCAGCTGCATCGCCAGATCGACGTCCTTGGTGATGATGACCTCCGCCGCCTTCGCCATCAGGCGCTGCGCGAGCTGGCCCATCTCCAGGATCGTCGCGTGCAGGTCGTGCGGCACGGCCCGCTCGGGGAACCGCAGCCGGGCCAGCTTGGCGACGTGCTGGGCGAGGTCGCCGCTCCTCTCCAGGTCCGCGCTCATCCGCAGCGAGGTGACGACGATCCGCAGATCGGTCGCCACCGGCTGCTGCCGGGCGAGCAGGGCTATGGCCCGCGCCTCCAGTTCGTGCTGAAGATCGTCCACCCGCTGGTCGGCGGCGATCACGGTCTCGGCCAGCTTCAGGTCGGCGTCGAGCATGGCCGTGGTGGCGCGCCCGATCGCCGACCCGACAAGGCGGGCCATCTCGACCAGGCCCTCGCCGATCGAGTCCAGTTCCTCGTGGTACGCGTCACGCATACGACGTTCCCTCTCGTACGGGGTCTTCCGGTGCGGCGCTGCTGCGCCCACGGTCCCACGTTCGGCCCTGTACGCGTCGGGTTCCGGCACCCCAAGTGAATCAGCACCGTACCCAAGGTGAACTCTGGGCGACGAGTGTTCGAGCGACCACCCGGACGGCTGTGGAGGAACCGCTCCGCACGCATAACCTGAAGACATGGACGTGAACGCGGCGGTCGCCGCAGCGGCAGCGATCGCCGGAGTGTGTACCGGCGTGATCGCCATGCTGGCGTTTCGCTGGAGCGAACGCGACCAGAAACGCCCCACCCGCACCTCTCTGCACACGGACCCCGTGCTGCCGCCCGGCGTCGACACGGTCCTGTCCGTGCTGCGCTCCTCCGCCGTCGTCCTCGACGAGGCGGACAGCGTGGTCAAGGCCAGCTCCGCGGCGTACGCCCTCGGACTCGTACGCGGCGGGAAGCTCGCCGTCGAACCCATGCTGCAGATGGCCCGCGACACCCGGCGCGACGGCGAGATACGCCAGGTGGAGCTGGACCTGCCGCGGCGCGGCACCGGCCGGGGCGACGCCCTCGCCGTGTCGGCGCGCGTGGCCCCGCTGGGCTCCCGGCTCGTGCTGCTCCTCGTCGAGGACCTCACCGAGGCCCGGCGCATCGAGGCCGTACGACGCGACTTCGTCGCGAACGTGAGCCATGAGCTCAAGACCCCGGTCGGCGCGCTCTCGCTGCTCTCCGAGGCTGTCATGGACGCCTCCGACGACCCCGAGGCCGTCGAGCGGTTCGCCGGCCGCATGCAGATCGAGGCGACCCGACTGACCAGCCTCGTCCAGGAGCTCATCGACCTCTCCCGGGTGCAGAACGACGACCCGCTGGAGGACGCCGAGCCGGTCCGCGTCGACGAACTCGTCGCCGAGGCCATCGACCGCTGCCGCCAGCCCGCCGCGACGAAGCAGATCACCATGGCCACGAGCGTGGCGGCCCCCGCAGGGCCCGATCAGGATGGTGGCGGGCGACGGGCGGGCGGCACCGCCGACCTGTACGTATGGGGCAACCGCGGCCAGCTCGCCGCCGCCCTCGGCAACCTCGTCGAGAACGCGGTCAACTACTCACCCGCCCGGACCCGCGTCGGGATAGCCGCCCGCCGGGTCACGGCACCCGGCGGCGACCTCCTGGAGATAGCCGTCACGGACCAGGGCATCGGGATCTCCGACAAGGACAAGGAGCGTATCTTCGAGCGCTTCTACCGCGTCGACCCGGCCCGCTCGCGGGCCACCGGTGGCACGGGCCTCGGCCTCGCCATCGTCAAGCACGTGGCCGCCTCGCACGGCGGGGAGGTCACCGTGTGGAGCTCGGAGGGACAGGGCTCCACGTTCACCCTGCGGCTGCCCGAGGCGGCCGCCCCCCGCGGCACCCCTCAGACCAACAGCTCAGAAGGCTCCGGAAACGTACGCGACGAAGACGACGCACACGGGCCCGACCACACAACCGCATACGCATCCATTCCTGCCGCCCCGGAGGTCCTTCCGTGACCCGAGTGCTCGTCGTGGAGGACGAAGAGTCCTTCTCCGACGCCCTGTCGTACATGCTCCGCAAGGAAGGCTTCGAGGTCGCGATCGCGGCCACCGGGCCGGACGGCCTCGACGAGTTCGAGCGCAACGGCGCCGACCTCGTCCTGCTCGACCTGATGCTGCCGGGCCTGCCCGGCACCGAGGTCTGCCGCCAGCTGCGCGGCCGCTCCAACGTTCCCGTGATCATGGTGACGGCGAAGGACAGCGAGATCGACAAGGTCGTCGGCCTCGAAATAGGAGCCGATGACTACGTCACCAAGCCCTTCTCCTCGCGCGAACTGGTGGCCCGCATCCGGGCCGTCCTGCGCCGTCGCGGGGAGCCCGAGGAGGTCGCCCCGCAGGCCCTGGAGGCGGGCCCGGTCCGGATGGACGTCGACCGGCACGTGGTGACGGTGTCCGGCTCGAAGATCGACCTCCCGCTGAAGGAGTTCGACCTGCTGGAGATGCTGCTGCGCAACGCGGGCCGCGTGCTGACCCGTATGCAGCTCATCGACCGGGTCTGGGGCGCCGACTACGTGGGCGACACCAAGACGCTCGACGTCCACGTGAAGCGCCTGCGCGCCAAGATCGAGCCGGACCCGGGGGCGCCGCGCTACCTGGTGACGGTCCGCGGCCTGGGCTACAAGTTCGAGCCGTAGGCCGGACCCACGGTCTCCCGCAACGCCTGAGGGCGGCCTCCCCGACCGGGGAGGCCGCCCTCAGGCGTTGCACGACTGACGAGGCCGTTACGAGCTCGTACGGGGCGTCGCTCAGTGGCCCGCGGCCGAGTGCGACGCCGACGCGTCGGCGTCCGGCGTGGCCGAGCCGGAGGCCTCCGTGCCCGCGGCCGAGTGCGACGCCGACGCGTCGGCGTCCGGCGTGGCCGAGCCGGAGGCCTCCGTGCCCGCGGCGCCGTCGGCCGACTCCGACGGAGAGGCCGACGAGGACGAGGTGGCCGAGGCCGAGGCGCTCGGCGTGGCCGGCATCTCGCTCGGGCCCCACTTCTCGAAGTAGCTCTCGGCGGGGACGACGAACGCCTTCATCTTGACGTCGCCGGCCTTGCTGAACGAGAAGGTGATCGCCTGGGCGTTGCCGTCCAGGACCGCGGTGCGGCTGTTCGGCAGCTCGGCGGAGGCGTTGCCTTTGCCGCCCAGGACGATCGAGCCACCGGCCGGGACCGAGATGGTCGAGCCGCCCTTGGCGTCCGAGAGCTCCGCGGTCTTGCCGACCCCGTCGACGGTGATCGAGTCCAGGGTCTGGGCCTCGGTGCCGTTGTTGAAGAGCGTCGCGGTGACCACGGCCGGGCCCTTGGACGTGCGGTCGGGCTGGGTGATGACGGTGGCGTTCTGGATCTTGATGTCACCGACGGAGGTCGCGGCGTTGTCCGGCTTGACCTCGAGTGTCTGGGCGTTGTTGCCGGCACCGCACGCGGCGAGCGAGGCGATCGAGAACGCGATGGCGGCGGCGGCGAGGGCGCCGCGTCGAAGGCTGCTGCTCACGGCGGCGGCAACTCCTAGAACGTGGGCGGAGCGAACGGCGTCACGGGGTTGTAAAGCCGTCCTAAGGGTCTGTCAGCGGCCTTAGGTTACCGAGCCGTTCCCGCGCCGCCGCACCCGACCCGCCCCTAGAGCGTGGTCCGCCGCTTCGCCACGGTCGCACACACCCCGCGTACCCCGCGCTGCGCACCGTCATCGACGACCCCATTGGCATCCCGTTCACCATTCAAAAAACCGCTGTCCAGCGCCCCGTACGGATTTCCGGTAAGGAATGCGGGGCGGTACGGAAAAACGATCACCTGGGGCCGGGATTCGCGATGATCAATTCCGGATTCGACCCGAACGAGTCTCCGGTTCCTCGAACGGAGCAGCGGAAGTTCCTCGCTCCGAACCGCCCAAACCGGGACGTTCGACCCCTTGGGCGGCTGTTCAGACGCCTGTAACGTACGCGTTTCTGCCCCGCCGGAGAGCCGCTCCGACCTGCGAATACCCGCTTCCGCGACCCCTCCGCAGCACGTTCCTGTTGTTGTTGTCAAGCCCCGAGATATGCCCTGACCTGCGAAAACGCCATTCAGAACCCGCCGTTTCCGTGTTACCCTGGATAGCCACGGAAGGGGTACCTGTCACATGACGTTCAAGGTTGGCGACACCGTGGTCTATCCCCATCACGGGGCCGCGCTGATCGAGGCTATCGAAACTCGCCAGATCAAAGGCGTGGACAAGACCTACTTGGTGCTGAAGGTCGCCCAGGGCGATCTGACGGTACGTGTGCCAGCGGACAATGCGGAGTTCGTCGGCGTGCGTGATGTGGTCGGTCAGGACGGGCTGGACCGGGTCTTCGAGGTACTGCGCGCGCCGTACGCCGAGGAGCCCACGAACTGGTCGCGCCGTTACAAGGCAAACCTGGAGAAGCTCGCCTCCGGCGATGTCATCAAGGTCGCGGAAGTCGTACGTGACCTGTGGCGTCGGGAGCGCGAGCGCGGACTGTCCGCGGGTGAGAAGCGCATGCTCGCCAAGGCTCGCCAGATCCTGGTGAGCGAGCTCGCTCTCGCGGAGAACACGAACGAGGACAAGGCCGAGGCCCTGCTCGACGAGGTTCTCGCGTCCTGATACGCGCTGCCGCGCAACATGAATAAATGCCGTGGTGCCCGATGACCCCTGATGGTGTCGCCGGGCGCTGCGGCATGTTTCGTACCCGTACACACGAACATCCCCGGTACTTGGCGTGCCGGGCCCGGGCAGCTGGCTCGACCGGTGTCACGGAAGGGTCCGGTCAAGGCGTCGCGCCCGGCACGATGTGGCCATACCCACCCTTCCCGAGCGTACAAACCTGAACGGAACCGATGTCTGACGAAACGCGTCCCGTTGCCGGTGGCGCACGCACCGCGGCCGTGATCCCGGCCGCCGGACGGGGCGTGCGGCTCGGCCCCGGCGCCCCCAAAGCGCTCCGTGCGCTCAGCGGCATTCCGATGCTGGTCCACGCCGTCCGTGCGATGGCCGCCTCCCGCTCCGTCTCCCTCGTGGTGGTCGTCGCACCGCCCGAAGGGGCCGCCGAGGTGAAGAGCCTGCTCGCCGATCACGCGCTGCCCGAGCGCACCGACTTCGTCGTCGTGCCCGGCGGCGAGTCCCGCCAGGAGTCCGTGAAGATCGGGCTCGACGCGGTGCCGGACGGGATCGACATCGTGCTCGTGCACGACGCCGCCCGCCCGCTGGTGCCGGTCGACACGGTCGACGCGGTCATCGAGGCCGTCCGGGACGGGGCTGTGGCCGTGGTGCCGGCGCTGCCGCTCGCCGACACGGTCAAGGAGGTCGTGCCGAGCACCGACGGCTCGCCGGAGCCCGTCGTCGCGACGCCCTCGCGGGCCCGGCTGCGCGCCGTGCAGACGCCGCAGGGCTTCGACCGCGCGACGCTGGTGCGGGCCCACGAGGCCGTCACCGACGACGTGACCGACGACGCGAGCATGGTCGAGAAGCTGGGGCTCCAGGTCGTCCTCGTGCCCGGTCACGAAGAGGCGTTCAAGGTGACCCGGCCGCTCGACCTGGTGCTCGCCGAGGCCGTGCTCGCCCGCAGGAGGGCCAACGATGGGTTCTGACCGCATGCCGTTGCCGCAGGTCGGCATCGGGACCGACATCCATGCCTTCGAGGACGGGCGCGAGCTGTGGTGCGCCGGGCTCAAGTGGGAGGGCCAGGGCCCCGGGCTCGCCGGGCACTCCGACGCCGATGTCGTCGCCCACGCGGCGTGCAACGCCCTGTTCTCCGCCGCCGGGCTCGGTGACCTCGGGCAGCACTTCGGTACCGGGCGGCCCGAGTGGTCGGGGGCGAGCGGGCTGACGCTGCTCACCGAGGCCGCGCGGATCGTGCGCGACGCCGGGTTCGAGATCGGCAACGTGGCCGTGCAGGTCGTGGGCCCCCGGCCCAAGATCGGCAAGCGGCGGGACGAGGCGCAGAAGGTCCTGTCGGAGGCCGCCGGAGCCCCGGTGTCGGTCTCGGGCGCCACGACCGACGGGCTCGGGTTCCCCGGGCGCGACGAGGGCCTGATGGCGATCGCGACCGCGCTGGTCGTGCGGACGGACGGCTGACCGGCGCTGACCTGACGCTGACCAGGCGCTGACCAGGCAGCCGCTTCAGGGCGGCTGACCTGGGGCGCGGACCGGCCTCCCGGCTTATTGCACATGGCTTGCAGTTAGCATGGGCAGGCACGTGTCCGGTGGTGGTGAAGGCGGCGGCAGCTGATGGTGGTCGGTGAGTACGAGATCCGCGTGGCCGGTGACGGCGACGTGGACGGGGCCCGCGCCGTCATGCTGGACACCGTCTACGGCGACCTGCGGTCGGGGTACGTGCCGCGCTGGCACGCCGACATCATCGACCCGGCCGCCCACTACCTGCGCCCCGAGCGCCGCACCCTGCTCGTCGCCGAGCACCGCGCGAGCGGCGAGATCGTCGCGACCGGCGGCGTGCGCGACCGGGGTCCCGCCGCCCCGCCCAACCCGCGGTGGGTCGCCGACCGCTTCCCGTCCGGCAGCACCGCCCAGCTGTGCCGGATCTACGTACGGCCCGCACACCGCAGGCACGGCCTCGCGCGGGCGCTCGTACGGGAGTTGACCGACTTCGCGGCCCGCGTCGGCGGGTACGAGGTGCTGTACCTGCACACCGATCCGGCCGTGCCCGGGGCCGAGCCGTTCTGGCGGTCGATCGCCCACGAGGTCTGCGACGAGCGGGAGCTGCCCGGCGGCGGACAGGGCATCGTCCACTTCGAACTGCCGCTGCCCGCACCGGTTCCCGCGTCCGTCGCCTGATGCGCCGCCGCGGCTTCCTGCTGGCGGCGGCCGGGATCGGGCTCACCAGCGCGTGCGGCTCGTTCACCGGGACGTCGGGCGGCGGCCGGATCGCCGTCGACCTCGCCTTCGCCCCCACCCAGGGCCTGTCCCCGTACGGCGACGACGGGCTGCTGCTCAGCCGGCTCGCCGTCGTCGACGGCCTCACCCGCATGGACACCGACGGCGGCATCCACCCGGCGCTGGCCACGACCTGGTCCCGTACGAACGCCACCACCTGGGAGTTCACGCTGCGGGACGCGCGGTTCCAGGACGGCGGGGACGTCACCGCCGCCGCCGTCGTCCACGCGCTGCGGCGGGCCGGGCGGGCCGAGGTGACCCCGCGCGTGCTCAGCGACGTGGAGCTCGGTGTCGAGGCGCTCGGGGAGCGACGGGTGCGGATCGTGACCGGCGCCGCCGATCCGCTGCTGCCCGCGCGGCTCGCGAACCCGTCCCTCGCCGTCTTCTCCCCGAGGGCGTACGGGAAGGACGGCGCCGTCGACCCGGTCGGCACCGCCACCGGGCCCTTCGCGCTCACGCGGCTGAACGGGGCGGTGTCCGCGACGCTCGACCGGTTCGACGGGCACTGGCGCGGGCGGGCCGCGGCGCGCGGCGTCGACGTGACGTTCGTCGCCGACAACAACGCCCGCGCCAACGCCCTGCGTTCGGGCCAGATCGGGCTCGCCGAGTTCGTGCCCGCCGCCCAGGCGCTGATCCTCGGGGAGCGGGCCCGCAAGGTCGCCACCGTACGGACCACGACGCTGTACCTGAACACCGGCGCCGGGCCGCTCGCGGACGCCGGGCTGCGGGCCGCGGTCCGCGAGGGCATCGACGCGAGCGCCCTCGCGCGCAGCGTGTACGAGGGGTACGCCGAGCACGCCACCGGACTGCTCGGGCCCGGGTTCGCGTGGGCCGGCGGCGCCCGGCCGCCGGTCCGGGGAAGGGCGTCGGCGTCGAAGCCGCGCGGGCGGCGGATCACGCTCGCCACCTACGGCAACCGGGCCGAGCTGCCCGAGGTCGCCGCCGCGCTCCAGCAGCAGCTGGCGAAGGCCGGGTTCGACGTGCGGCTCGTCGTCAAGGACTACGCGCGGCTCGAAGCGGGGGCGCTCGACGGGGAGTACGACGCGTTCCTGATGTCGCGCTCGACGGCGCTCGACACCGGCGACCCCGTCTCCTACCTGGCCTCCGACTTCACGAGCGGCGGCAGTTTCAACATCGCGCAGCTGGCCGACCGGGACGTGGACGCCGCCGTGCGCGACGCCGCCGGACGGGAGGGGCCGCGCGGCGGCGGGCCGTGCTCGTCGCCGAGGCCGCGATCCTGCGCACCGACGCGGCCGTCCCGATCGTCCACGAGGAGCATGTGCAGGGCGTCGGCGCCGGGGTGCGCGGGGTCGTCCTCGACCCCTACGAGCGACAGTTCGTCGGTCTGGAGACACGCGGCTGATGAAGGTGGTGTGCGGGCGGCTGCTCGCGGCCGGCGGACTCCTCGTAGTGACGGCGCTGCTGCCCTGGCTGACCAGGACCGATCCGGCGCTCACCGTGCTGCACGCGCGGTACGGCGACGCGCCCACGACACCCGGACAGCTCGCCGAGGTGCGGGCGCAGCTCGGTCTGGCCGAGGGCCCCTTCACGTTCCTCGGGCAATGGGTGCGGGGGATCGCGCACGGTGACCCGGGCACGTCCTGGGTGACGGGCGCCGACGTCGGCCCGGACGTCGCGGCCGCGTTCGGGGTGTCCCTCTCGCTCATGACGTACGCGATGGTCGTCGCGGTCCTCGTGGCCGTCGCGCTGTGCGTGCCGACGCTGCGCCGGGCCCGGCCCGAGCCGGTGGCCGGGGCGGGCGCCGGGGTGCTCGCGGCGCTGCCCGAGTTCCTCCTCGCCTCGGTCCTCGCGACGGTGTTCGCCGCGCGGGCCGGCTGGTTCCCGGCCCAGGGCTGGGCCTCGCCCGCCTCCGCCGTGCTGCCCGCGCTCGCGCTCGGCATCCCGGCCGGTGCCGTCCTCGGGCGGCTCGGCCAGGACGCGCTGCCCGCCGCCTTCGCCGAACCCTGGGTACGGACCTGGCGGGCCAACGGCATGCCCCGCTCCCGCGTCGCCCGGCACGCGGCGCGGCGCGCGCTGCCCGCGGTGCTGCCGCAGGCGGGCCTCACCGTGGTCGGTCTCACCGGGGCCGCGGCCGCCGTCGAAGCGGTCTTCGCGATCCCGGGCCTCGGCGGAACGGCGGTCGCCGCGGCGCTCGACCTGGACCTGCCGCTGCTCCAGGGCTGCCTCCTCGTCCTGCTCGCCCTGGGAGCGGCGGCCGCCGTGGTCGTCGCTCTGGTACGGCGACGGCTGCTGGGCCCCGCCCTGAAGGCGGGCGCGCTGCCGGGGCTCGCGCGGGCGCGCGGGGCGGGCCCGCCCGGCTGTACGCGGCGGGGGCGACGGCCGCGGTGCTCCTGGCGATCGTGGTGTGGGGGCTCACCCGGGACCCGCTCTCCGTCGACCTCGGGGCCCGGCTCGCCGCACCGTCCTGGACGCATCCCTTCGGCACCGACGCGCTCGGACGCGATGTGCTCGCGCGGCTCGGGCACGGGGCGCTGCGCACGCTCGCCGTGGCCGCCGCGGTCTGCGCGGGCTGCTTCGTCGCCGGGGTCGCGCTCGGGCTCACCCGCTGGGCGACGGGCGTCACCGAGGTCGCCAACGCGCTGCCCGCGATCCTGGCCGGACTGCTGGTCACCGGGTTGTTCGGCGCGGGCACGGCGGGCGCCGCCGTGGCCGTCGCCGCGGTCGGGTGGGCGCCGCTCGCCGCGCACACCGCCGCGCTGGCCGAGACCGAGCGGGCCTCGGGGCATGTGGAGGCCGCGCTCGTGCACGGGGCCGGACGGTGGCACGTCCTGCGCCACCACGTGCTGGGCGGGGTGCTGCCCCCGGTCGCGCGGCACGCGGCGCTGCGGCTCGCGCCGACGACGCTGGCGCTGGCCTCGCTGAGCTTCCTGGGCCTGGGCACGCAGCCGCCCGAACCCGAGTGGGGGCGGCTCCTGATGGAGAACCTGCCGTACGCGGAGCGGGCGCCGTGGTCCGTCCTCGTACCCGCGGCGGCGCTGGCGGCGGTGGGTGCGGTGGTGGTGCTGGCCGGGTCGGCCCCGGCCCGGCGCGGCCGGTGACACCCGTGTGAAGCGGAGGCCGAAATACGGGCACGGGCCGATGTCTTCCCGCAGGATCGGGTACGCGTCAACCGACGCACGTGAAGTCCCCCCTGTGAAGTTCACCCGTGAAGTCCTGCGCAAAGGAGTGAGGCCATGTCCGCCCAGCTGTCCGACGAGCTCAAGGCGCTGCTCGACAGCACCGTCTTCATCGCGGTCGCCACGATCCAGCCCGACGGGAGCCCCCAGGTCTCCCCGGTGTGGGTCAAGCGCGACGGCGAGGACGTCCTGTTCTCCACGACCGTGGGCCGCCAGAAGGAGAAGAACCTGAGCCGCGACCCGCGCGTGACGGTCCTGGTCCAGCCCGCCGACAACCCGTACGCCTACGCCGAGATCCGCGGCAACGCCGAGATCACGACGGAGGGCGGCCAGGAACTCATCGACGAACTGTCCGTGAAGTACACCGGCAAGAAGTACGCGGACTTCAACCCCGCGTCGGGGCAGGACGCCGAGCGTGTGGTGGTGCGGGTGCGGGCGCGCAAGGTGGTCGGGCGGATCTGAGGGGCATCGGCCCATGGCACTCCTCCGGGCCCACTACCCTGGAGGGGTGACTATTCGCCTGTACGACACCAGCGCCCGGCAGATTCGTGACTTCGAGCCCCTCATGCCGGGCTGCGTCTCGATCTACCTGTGTGGCGCTACCGTCCAGGCGGCCCCGCACATCGGGCACATCCGGTCGGGGCTGAACTTCGACATCATGCGCCGCTGGTTCACGTACCGCGGCTACGACGTCACGTTCGTGCGGAACGTGACGGACATCGACGACAAGATCATCAAGAAGTCCGCCGAGCAGAACCGGCCCTGGTGGTCGATCGGGTACGAGAACGAGCGGGCGTTCAACGACGCCTACAGCGCGCTCGGTTGCCTGCCGCCCACGTACGAGCCGCGGGCGACCGGGCACGTCACCGAGATGGTCGAGATGATGCGCGGCCTCATCGAGCGCGGGCACGCGTACGAGGCCGACGGGAACGTCTACTTCGACGTGCGGTCCTTCCCCGGGTACCTCGAACTGTCGAACCAGGAGCTGGACAACCTGCTCCAGCCGTCCGGCGAGGGCGAGACCGGCAAGCGCGACCCGCGGGACTTCGCCATGTGGAAGGCCGCGAAGCCCGGCGAGCCCAACTGGGAGACGCCGTGGGGACGCGGCCGTCCCGGCTGGCACCTGGAGTGCTCGGCCATGGCCCACAAGTACCTGGGCTCCGCCTTCGACATCCACGGGGGCGGGATCGACCTGATCTTCCCGCACCACGACAACGAGATCGCGCAAGCCAAGGCCTACGGCGACGACTTCGCCCGGTACTGGGTGCACAACTCGTGGGTCACCATGAGCGGCGAGAAGATGTCGAAGTCGCTGGGCAACTCGGTCCTCGTGAGCGAGATGGTCAAGCACTGGCGGCCGATCGTGCTCCGCTACTACCTCGGCACCCCGCACTACCGCTCCACCATCGAGTACAGCGAGGCCGCGCTGCGCGAGGCTGAGTCCGCGTTCGCGCGGATCGAGGGCTTCGTGCAGCGGGTCACCGAGCTGGCGGGCGGCACCGTCGCCCCGGCCGACGAGGTGCCCCCGGCGTTCGCCGAGGCCATGGACGACGACCTCGGGGTCCCGCAGGCCCTCGCGATCGTGCACACCGCCGTCCGGCAGGGGAACTCCGCCCTCGCCGCCGACGACAAGGAAGCCGCCGTCGCCCGCCTCGCCGAGGTGCGTGCCATGCTCGGGGTCCTCGGTCTGGACCCGCTCGACCCGCACTGGGCCGGAGCGGCCGACAGCGGCACCGAGGACCTGCACGGCGTCGTCGACAGCCTCGTACGGCTCGTGCTCGACCAGCGCGAGTCGGCCCGTGCCCGCAAGGACTGGGCCACCGCCGACGCCATCCGCGACCAGCTCGGCCAGTCCGGGCTCGTCATCGAGGACAGCCCGAGCGGTCCGCGCTGGACGCTCGGTCCGCGCTGACACCTCGGTAAATGTGCCGCCCGGCTGTCCGGGCGGCACACTTCATAGACGTACACACATTCACGTAAGAGACAGGTAGGTCATGGCCGCCAACAACAACCGCCGCATGTCCGGCAAGAAGGGCGCGCAGGTCGGCAGTGGCGGCCAGCGGCGCAAGGGTCTCGAAGGGCGCGGTCCGACGCCGCCCGCCGAGATGCGCAAGAAGCACAAGAAGAACCGCATCGCCACCGCCCAGGCCAAGCGCGCCCAGGGCCGTCCCACCAGCCGCAGCGGCGGCCCGCGCGGCAAGGCCACCTCCGAGATGGTCGTCGGCCGCAACCCGGTCGTCGAGGCGCTGCGCGAGGGCGTGCCCGCCACGACCCTGTACGTGCAGCAGTTCATCGACAACGACGAGCGGGTGCGCGAAGCGCTCCAGCTCGCCGGTGAGCGCGGCGGCATCCACCTCATGGAGGCCCCCCGCCCCGAGCTCGACCGCATGACCAACGGCCTCAACCACCAGGGCCTCGTCCTCCAGGTCCCGCCGTACGAGTACGCGTTCCCGGAGGACCTCGCCGCCGCCGCGTACGACGCCGGTGAGGACCCGCTGATCGTCGCCCTGGACGGCGTGACGGACCCGCGCAACCTCGGCGCCGTCGTCCGCTCCGTCTCCGCCTTCGGCGGCCACGGCGTCGTCGTGCCCGAGCGGCGCGCGGCCGGCATGACCGCCGGTGCCTGGAAGACGTCCGCCGGCGCCGCCGCCCGTACGCCCGTCGCCCGCGCCACCAACCTGACGCGCGCCCTGGAGCAGTACAAGAAGGCGGGCATCGCCGTGGTCGGCCTGGCCGCCGACGGCGAGCACACGGTCGGTGACCTGGAGGCTCTCGCGGGCCCCGTCGTCATCGTCGTCGGCAGCGAGGGCAAGGGCCTGTCCCGCCTCGTCGGCGAGACCTGCGACTTCCGGGTCCGCATCCCGATGCCGGGCGGCACGGAGTCCCTGAACGCCGGTGTCGCCGCCGGTGTCGTGCTCTACGAGGCGGCCCGCCGCCGTTCCTGATCCGCCACGCCGGACCAGCGGGCCCGCGCGAGGACGGCGATGGTGAAGGCGTCGGAGATCCGGCCGTCCGTCACCATCGCCTCCGCCTCGGCGAACGGCACGGTCAGCGCGGAGCGGATGCCCTCGCCCGCGGCGAGGGTGCCCACGCCGTCGACGTGCGCCGCGAACAGCAGCACCCGGCTGCCGAGCATCCCGCTGTCCGGGTACACCTCGCCCAGCGGCAGCAATTCCCGTACGGACGCGCCGATCTCCTCGTGGAGCTCCTTCGCGGCGTTCTCCGCGTCCGTCAGGCCGAGGGTGCCGAAGCCGCGCGGGACCTCCCACCGCCAGTCGCGGGTGGCGTGCCGGAAGTGCTCGACGAGGACCACCTCGCCGTCGACGAGCGGCAGGATCACACAGCCCGGCTCGGCCGTCGGACCGATCGACCGGATGTAGGTGCCCGCCCGGCCGTCGGGGAACCGCACCGGGTCCCGCAGCAGGATCATGTACGGGTCCTCGTACAGCACCCCGCCCGCCGCCGCGACCGACTCCGGGTCGGTGAGGATGTCGATGCCGCCGGGCGCGTTGGTGAACAACTCCGGTCGCTGGGCGCGCAGTTGCTCGTAGCGCCGGACCCCGTCGGTGCCGCCGGCCCCTCCGGCGGGCTCGGCGGACTCGGTGGCTTCGGTGTGGTCGCTGTTCACGGGGGCCCCTCGGTCGGATCAGCTGCTGCCCGGGGCCTGGAGGTCGGCGAGGCTGTCGCGGTGACCGCGGTTCCCCTCGACGACCCGGCCGCCGTAGACCCGCAGGATCGTCTGCCAGTCCTTCTGGAGATTGCCCAGCCGTACGGCCGGAAACGTGATGCTGTGCCCGAGGCCGCCGCGGCCCCCGGACCGCAGCCTGCCCCGGTCCTCGAAGAGCAGCCGCATCACCAGCGGGCCCGCCGCCGCGGACGCCGCCTGGATCGAGCCGGACAGGACCGTCACCTCACCGCTGACCACCTGAAGGGTCAGACCGGCCGACTCCAGGAGCAGGGTCACGCCCATCTCCCGCTGGAAGCCGCGATGGCCGCGGCTGATCTTGCGGGCCTTGCCGAGCATGCGCGCGTGCAGCCGCGCGATGGACGACGCGGACTCGCTGAGCTCGTCGGGCGCGGGCACCCGGCCGCTGGTGAACCGCCCGAAGACCAGCGCGTTCAGCGCGTCGATGTAGTTCCGCCACTCCTCCTCGCGGCGCAGCGCGAGCACGTCCGAAAGGGACAGTGAGCCGTAGGAGTTGGGGCCGTCGACCGCCCGATGCAGATCGTCGGCGAAGAGCTGGCGCAGCAGCAGGCCGATCGACTCCGGGTCGCGCGGCTCGTCGGTCACCTGGTTCAGCTCGTCGAGGACCGAGCGGGGCGGGGAGTCCGGCGGCGTCAGCGGCACCACCGAGCCCGCCTTCGCCGGGACGCCGACGCTGTAGAGGAGGTCGACGAGTTGCTTCGCCGGGATGATCTGGTCGCCCTCGCGCAGCAGCAGATCGTGCGGCTCGGTGCCGGGGCGGGTGAGGAACTGCCGGTAGAGGCTGTTGCGGGTGATGTCCGAGTCGAGGTCCTGCTCGCCCGCCCAGACGTAGATGTCCTTGAGGATGCCCTGGCGCAGCGCCTGGGCCCGCTCGGTCGACAGCCGCAGGTGCTCGGCGAGCAGCGGGGCCGGGATGCGGCGCAGGGCGGATATCTGCCGGGAGAAGTAGCGGCCCACCACCCCGTTCTCCGTCGCGTTCGCCGTGTCGTCCCAGGAGAAGCGGACGCAGGCCGGCTCCGCCTCGTCGGCGATCAGCCGCCGCCAGGCGCCGTGCACGGTCCTGTCGTACGCCCACGCGTACTCGCCGCCCGCCTCGCGCTCGGTGTACAAGTACGGGACGATCACCCGGTCGTTGAGCAGGCGCGTGAAGGCGAGCCGGTCCGCGGGGTCCGCCGTCGGCAGGTAATTGCCGTACAGGGCGGGGTTGTTGACCAGGTGGGCCCGGTTCACGACGAGGGTCGCGCTGTTGACCAGGCAGCGCCGCAGCTCGGCGGCAGCGGCCCGGACCGTCTCCTCGGTCGCCCCGGTCGGGGCCCCGCGGCGCTGCCGTCCCGCGGCCAGGTCGGTCGGCATCCACTGGTTGTCGAGCGCCTGCGACATGACCGTGTAGTCGGTCAGATCGTCGAACACGAGCTGATGCATGGAGGGAGCCCTTACGGAACGGCGGCGGGGACCGGACGGCGAACGAGAACGCGGGTACGAACAGGAACCGGAGCGCTGAGAAGGGGACTGTGCAAGACAAGTGACGTCCCATGAGGTGAATTCGTTCCCTCGCGCCCGCCCGGGGACCCTCATCGGCGTTGACGCGTCTCGGACAGATCGGCACAGTCAAGGCAGTGTCCTAAACACACATCACTCGGTTAGATGAGTGTGGACACCAGAACGCCCCGCACACCCTCGGGGGACCGCTCGTCGGGCTTCGACGACGCTCCCGCGCTGAGCATGGTGAAGGTTCCGTGCGACCCGGCGCAGGTCATCGTCAACCACGCGAGCTTTCGCGTGCAGCTCCCCAGGGTGCAGCAGACGCAACTCCCGCGCATCGCACGGCACATGAGCGCCCTGAGCGTTCCCGGAGCCGACGCGGCGACCACCCGTATCCCTGTCATCACCGCCGCCGGGACGCCGGGCGCCCGGCGCAGGCCCGTCGTCATGAGCGGCGGCGGCGACCTCGCCGCCAGCGGCCTCCTCCAGGGCGCGCGCCGCGCGTCGGACCTGGACGAAGGCGGTGCCACGCAGGTCATTCCGCGCATCGACCGCGACACCGACCTCTACTCGGGCGATCCCACCGAGGAGACGCCCGTCGTCGGGCTGCACCCGGGCGGCGACGGCAACCGGATCCTGCCGCAGATGCGGCAGTCGGGCAGCGCCTTCGAGGACTCCGGAGAGCTCGCGCAAGTCCGGTACAGAGACGGCGAGTTCGACGACTTCGACGACGAGAGGGAGAGTGAGAGCACCGCCGCCCGGCGCTACGGGCCGGTCCGGCACGCCTACTATCCCGGCCGCCGGATGAACCTCGGCGTCGTGCTGCTGCCGCTGCGCGTCTTCCTCGGCTTCATCTCCATCTACGCCGGCATGGGCAAGCTCTGCGACCCCGTCTACTTCGACGGCGGCGAGCGCGGCTCCATGGTGAAGTGGCTGAATTCGCTGCACCCTTGGGCGCTCGCCGAGCCGATGCGCGACTGGGCGCTCCAGCACCCGGTGGGTGCCGGACTCGCCATCGCCTTCCTCCAGGTCATCGTCGGCGTCCTGACCGTGCTCGGCCTCTGGCAGCGGGTCGCCGCCGTCGTGGGCGCGCTGCTCTCGGCCGCGCTGCTCCTCACCGTCAGCTGGAAGACCGTCCCCGCGTACGACGCGCCCGACATCATCTACCTCGCCGCCTGGTCGCCGCTGATCATCGCGGGCGCCCCCGTCTACTCGATCGACGGACGGCTCGCGGGCGGCGCCTGGCGGCGGCTCGGACCGCGCGCCGCGCTGTGGGAGCTGCGCCGGTACGTGCTGCGCCGCGGCACCGTCGTCGCCACGCTCGTCATCGGCGGCACGCTGCTCATCGGTTCCCTGCTCGGTGGCGCCGTGCGCGACGCCGACCGGGTCACCGCCCCGGGCCCCGGCGACGCCCCGCGCAATGAACTGCCGGGCTCGCCGCTCCCCTCGGAGCCGGGCCGCAAGCAGCACCGCGAGTCGTCGAGCCCCTCGGCCTCGAACTCGCCGACGCAGGGCACCACCGCCAGCCCGTCCGGTGCGGCCAGCTCGCCCGGTGCCGCCCCCGCGACCGGCAGCACCAGCAGCGGTACGACGACGACCCCGACGCAGGGCGCCACCGCCGGTCAGGCGCCGCCGCGGCAGACGACGCCGCAGCAGCCGCCGACCAGCACCACCAGTGGGCCGACCTCCGGGGGCACGACCTCCGGCGGCACCTCGGACGGCGGGGCGTCGTCCGGTGGCGGCGGCGCCGACAGCGGCAAGAAGCCCGGCCTCGTGGGCGGCCTGCTCGGCTGACCCCGTTCCTTACGTACGCCGATGGGGCCCCGCACCAAGCAGGTGCGGGGCCCCATCGGCGTACGGGACGAAGGAAGGCCGGTGGCTCAACGGGTGAGCGCGGCGAGCTCCTTCGCGGCCTCCGTGAGGTCCTTCGCCGTGTCGATCGCCCGCCAGTACGCGCCCTGCGGGATGGGGAAGCCGGCCAGGCGCTTGGCGCGGGCCAGGCGCGGGAACGTGGTGCGCTCGTGGTCACCGGTGTCCGGGAGCAGTGACGCGAACTCGGGGGAGAAGACGTACACGCCCGCGTTGATCAGGTACGGCGACGGCGGGGCCTCGATGAAGTCCGTGATGTGGCCGAAGGCGTTCGTCTCGACGGCGCCCCACGGGATGCGCGGCCTGGCCAGCGCCAGCGTCGCGGTGGCCTCGCGCTCCACGTGGAAGTCGGCCATCTCCTGGAGCGAGAAGCGGGTCCAGATGTCGCCGTTCGTGGCGAACCAGGGGCGGTCCTGGTGGGGCAGGTGCGAGGCCGCGAACTTCAGGCCGCCGCCGCGGCCCAGCGGCTCCTTCTCGACGGCCGTGGTCACGCGCAGCGGCAGATCGGCCGAGGCGAGCCACTCCTGGAGCACCTCGGCGAGATGGCCGCAGGAGACGACGGCGTCGGTGACGCCCGCCTCGGCGAGCCAGGTCAGCTGGTGGCCGATGATCGGCGTCCCCGTACCCGGGATCTCCACCATCGGCTTCGGCCGGTCGTCGGTGTACGGGCGCAGCCGCGAGCCCTGGCCGCCCGCCAGGACGACGGCCTGGGTGGGGCGGAGCTCCTGGCGCGGATACGAGTGCGGGCCGTGCGCGGACGGTTCAGCGGTCGTCATGACCGGAACTGTACGTGCGCACGGCCCGTCGCGTTCTACGGGTTCGTCCGGCGGTTCATCCCCGCTCGGTCAGGCGCGGAAGCCGGCCACCCCCGAGGCGAAGGAGGTGTCGCAGACCGGGCGGGCGTACGACTGCGCGCGTGCCGGTCCGTAGGCCTGCACGGCCGCGCGGCCGAGGGCCTTCGCGATCGACATGCAGTGCTTGGCGAGGGAGGGGCGCCGGTCGACCTCCTGCTGAAGGTGGGTGAGCGCGGTGCCGGGGTCCTTCTCCTGGAGCTCCAGGAGAAGACGGTCGCGCAGTACGTCCTGGGGGGCGCGCGATTTGGCGCGCGCGGAGACGTCCTGTGAGGAAGCTGTGAGGATGGACTCGGAGGAGCCCCCCGACCAGTTGACTCGGGTGACCGCCAGGGTCCCGGAGAGCACCAGCATCACCGGCAGGACGAAGGCGAGCGTGCGGGCGGCGCGGCGGGCGGGGCCCCGGCCCGGGGCCCGGCGCGACTTCTGGGTGTAGGTAGCGGAGTGCGTCACGCGAGTGAGCGTAGCGGTAGGTGATGATTTGGCGACATTTAGTCACTCTGATGAGGGACTATCAATTACGTTTTGATGCTTACGTGTTGACGTTGGTGGTCCAAATGTCCGAGTTGCCGGGGTATTTGTCGACAACGTGAGGTGACGCACGACGGGCCCCGCACCGAAGTGCGGGGCCCGTCGGACGAGTTGCGGCGTGCCGATCGCCGCGTGCGCCGGCGTCAGTCGGTGAGGCGCTCGCCCGTGGAGGTCGCGAACACGTGGGTCTCGCCCGGACGCGGCACGACGTGCAGCTGGGTGCCCTTCTCCGGGACCCGGCGGCCGTTCACGCGGACGACCAGGTCCTTGTGCTCGCCGCCGACCTGGGCAGCGCCGTAGACGTAGCCGTCGGCGCCGAGCTCCTCGACGACGTTCACGGAGACCGCGAGGCCCGCCGGGGCGTCGCTCGCGTCCTTCGTGAGGCTCTTCACGGCCTCGCCGTCGTGCTCGACGATGTCGAAGTGCTCCGGACGGACACCGACCGTGACCGTGGTGTCGCCCTTGTCGGCGGCGGCCTTGAGGGCCTCGCGGTTGACCGGGACGACCGAGTTGCCGAACTTCACGCCACCGTCGGTGATCGGGACCTCGACCAGGTTCATGGCCGGGGAGCCGATGAAGCCGGCGACGAAGAGGTTCGCGGGGCGGTCGTACATGTTGCGCGGGGTGTCGACCTGCTGGAGCAGACCGTCCTTCAGGACGGCGACGCGGTCGCCCATGGTCATGGCCTCGACCTGGTCGTGCGTGACGTACACGGTGGTGATGCCGAGACGGCGCTGGAGCGACGCGATCTGCGTACGGGTGGAGACACGGAGCTTGGCGTCGAGGTTCGACAGCGGCTCGTCCATGAGGAACACCTGGGGCTCACGCACGATGGCGCGGCCCATGGCGACACGCTGGCGCTGACCACCGGAGAGCGCCTTCGGCTTGCGGTCCAGGTACTCGGTCAGGTCGAGGATCTTCGCGGCCTCTTCGACCTTCTGCCGGATCTCCGCCTTGTTCACGCCGGCGATCTTGAGCGCGAAGCCCATGTTGTCGGCGACGGACATGTGCGGGTAGAGCGCGTAGTTCTGGAACACCATGGCGATGTCCCGGTCCTTCGGCGGCAGGTGCGTGACGTCGCGGTCACCGATGCGGATCGCACCGCCGTTGACGTCCTCGAGACCCGCGAGCATGCGCAGGGAGGTCGACTTGCCGCAGCCGGAGGGACCGACGAGGACGAGGAACTCGCCGTCCTCGATCTCGATCTCCAGGCCGTCGACCGCGGGCTTGGTGGAACCCGGGTAGACGCGGGTCGCCTTGTCGAACGTGACAGAAGCCATGGCTGTGAAGCCCCCTTCACCGGCAGGAACGTGCCGGACGATCCGAGTAAAGGTGGTGAACCCCGCCGGGCGTTCCCGGAGAGGTGTAGTCCACACGAGTGAACTGATCGGACCGTACCCGGGGGGTGCCCGTTCTGTCAGTAGGTCCGGGGCTGTGAGATTCGCCGAAATTTTCGAGGGGAGGGGTGCCTGGTTTGGTTACACTGCTCAGGCTGCCTCCTTAGCTCAGATGGCCAGAGCAACGCACTTGTAATGCGTAGGTCGTCGGTTCGAATCCGACAGGGGGCTCCGTGAAACCCCAGGCCAGCCCGCTCTGACCTGGGGTTTTGATGTTCGCGCCATCCTCGGGGGGAGATCACATGAAGCGCGCTTTCGCCGTCCTCGCCACCGTCGTCGTGCTGGCCGCGCCGCTGACGGCCTGCGGCAGCGACTCGAAGTCCGTGACCGGCACGGTCGTCAGCAAGGACACGGACCACGAGTGCTCGAAGAAGAAGGGCAAGAAGACCCGCAGCTGCCACACCGAGTACGAGCTCCAGATCCGTACCAAGGGCGGGGACCAGGAAGAGGTCGACGTCAGCAGCAGCGCCTACGAGAAGTGCGCCGAGGGAGCCACGTACCCGAAGTGCGCCGACCGCTGACCGTCGGCGGTCACCGGCGGCCGGCGCGGCAGGGTGCGAAGAGGGCCCGGCCCATGGGGCGGGTGTCCGCGTACGCGCGGATCTCCGTGATCCTTCCGGCGCGCCCTTGACGAAGAAGTCGTCGATGAGCGCGTCGCGGCCCTGCCAGGCGCCGGACAGCGGCAGGTCCCTGCCGGGGAAGTGCCGGACCCCGTCCTCGGCGTCCCGCGAGGTGTCCACGGCACGGGAGTGAAGCAGGGCGCGCCGGGCGTCCACGACAACTCGCAGGCTGGAAGGTGGAGTTGAGGTCGACGCCCGGAGTGGACGCGGGGTGTCGGTGATCTCCCGGTCAGTGGCGGCCCGCCACCCGGTCCGCCGCCTTGGCCAGGCGGGAGGAGTCCGGGGTGTGGGTGGTCAGTTCGCGACGGTCGGCGGCGTAATAGGTCGCGTACATGCCGTGGACGCCGAGCCAGCGGAACGGCTCGGGCTCCCACTTGCGGACCTTGTGGTCGACCCAGGGAAGGGCGGTCAGGTCGGTGGGGCCCGACTGGCCCGAGTCCTGCTGGACCAGATCGCGCAGGGTGCGGGCCGCCAGGTTCGCCGTCGCCACGCCGGAGCCCACGTAGCCGCCCGCCCAGCCGAGGCCCGTCGAGCGGTCGAGGGTGACCGTGGCGCACCAGTCGCGGGGGACGCCGAGGACGCCGGACCAGGCGTGGGCGACCTCGACGCCGGCCAGCTGCGGGAAGAAGCGGGTCAGGATGGAGTACAGGGCCTCGACCGTGCGGGGCTGGGTGCGGCCGTCGTTGTCCGTGCGCGAGCCGAAGCGGTACGGGACCCCCCGGCCGCCGAGTGCGATGCGGTCGTCCGCCGTGCGCTGCGCGTACATGTACGCGTGGGCCATGTCGCCCAGCGTCTCGCGGCCCTCCCAGCCGATCGACTCCCAGACGTCCGCCGGCAGCGGCTCCGTCGCGATCATCGAGGAGTTCATGGGGAGCCAGGTGCGGCGCTGGCCCTTGAGGGACGCCGTGAAGCCCTCCGTGCAGCGCAGGATGTAGGGGGCGCGGACCGTGCCGTACGGGGTCGTCGCGTGCTTCGGCTTGATCTCGGTGACCGGGGTCGACTCGTGGATGGTGACGCCGAGCTCCTCGACCGCCCGCGCCAGTCCCTGGACGAGCTTCACCGGGTGCAGGCGGGCGCCGTGCGGGGTCCACGTCGAGCCGACCGCGCCCGCGACCCGGACGCGCTCCGCCGTCTCGCGGGCGCCGTGCAGGGTGCGTTCCTTCTCGCCGTAGCTCAGCTCCGTCGCGTGGAAGGCCTTGAGGCGGGCCAACTGGGCCGGGGTGTAGGCGACTTCGAGGACGCCGCCGTGGTGGATGTCCGCGTCGATGGACTCGGCGCGCGCCACGTCGATGACCTCGGTCACCGTGTCGTTCATCGCCTGCTGGAGGCGGACCGCCGCGTCGTGGCCGTGGAGCTTGGCGTAGCGGTCGCGGCCCGCGATGCCGTTGTAGAGCCAGCCGCCGTTGCGGCCCGAGGCGCCGTAGCCGCAGAACTTCTGCTCCAGGACGGTGATGCGCAGGAAGGGCGCGGCCTTCTTCAGGTAGTACGCCGTCCACAGGCCGGTGTAGCCGCCGCCGACGATGACCACGTCGGCGCTCGCGTCGCCGGACAGGGGCTCGCGGGCGACGGGGATGCCGACGCCCTGATTCCGGGCGTACCAGAACGATATGCCGCCGTTGACCGTCGCCGTCGCGTTGTTCGAGCTGCTCATGGCGGTGGACGTTACTGGGCGGGAGGGGCGTCGCGGCAGGGGGGCGGGGCCCTTGGTCCCGGCGGATCGGGTCCTTCGGCGGGCCGAACCGGCGTAAGGCGTGCGTAAGTTGGGGTGATCGGAACGATTCCGGACGCTTTGTATGACTCGGGAGGCTTTTGGTATGCGGAGCGCGGTGCGTGGCGCGGGGGCGGCTGCCCTGGCCCTGGGGCTCGGGGTGGCGGTCGCCGCCTGTTCGAGCGGTGCGGGGGTGAGGTCCGGGGCGGCCGAGGACTTCGGGGACTCCAGGCCCGCCGAGGTGCGGGCCGTCGCCGATCCGGGCGGGCTCGCCGGGGTGCCCGCCCGGGTGGACGGTGCCGTCGTCACGGTCGGCGACGCGGACGCGCCGCACACGGTGCGGGTCTACGAGGACGCCCGCTGCCCGTACTGCAAGAAGTTCGAGGAGGGCGGGGCGCGGGCGCTGGTCGGGCCGGTGGCCGACGGTGACGTGAAGGTCGAGTACACGATCGCGTCGTTCCTCGACAAGAACCTCGGCGGCTCCGGTTCGGTGAACGCCGCGAACGCGCTGCGCGCCTCCGTGGACGCCGGGAAGTTCCCCGAGTTCCACGCCGCCGTCTTCGCCAACCAGCCCGACGACGAGTCCGTGGACGCGTACACCGACGCCTTCCTCCTCAAGGTCGCGGACACGGTGGACGGGCTGCGCTCCGACGCCTTCGACCGGGCCGTGAACGACGGCTCGTACGAGACGTGGGTCGATGACGCGATGCGGGCGTTCCGCGACGACGGGGTGCGGGGCACGCCGACCGTCCTGATCGACGGGAAGAAGGCGGGCGGCGGTGAGGACGCGATGTACGGGCAGACGTCGTTCGCGGCGGTGCTGAAGGACGCCGGGATCGGCTAGACGTGCCCCGCGCCGGTCTCGACCCGCCGACGGAACGGGTTCCAGGGCGCGCCCCGGTCCCGTACCAGCGGGTGGCAGGCCAGACCGATCAGGACCGACGTGAAATGGCCGAGGTCGGTGAACGTGCGGCCGGTGATCAGCGGGCTGCCGTAGACGACGAGGACGCCCGCCAGATACCCGTAGCGCCAGGGCGACGCGATCCGGTACGTGAGGACCGCGACGATGCCCGCGAGGGCGTAACTCACGCCGACATCGAGCGTGTTGATCGATGAGGCGGGCGCGTGACCGTGCCGGATCGCCCAGAGCAGGGCGCCCTCGCTGATCAGCGTCGCGAGGATGTGCGCGGCGGCGGCGACCCCGAGCCAGCGGGCCGTACCGAGCCAGCGTTCCGCCTGCGCGTGGAAGACCGTGTAGAGCACGGCGTACGGCCACCAGCTGCCGCCGTCGATCCAGAACGCCGACGAGACCAGGACCCGGACCGGGTCCTCCGTCAGCTCGTGCAGGTTCGTGGAGCGCTGGCGCAGGAACTCCTGCTCGAAGTCGGGGCTCATGTGGTGCACGGCGACCGTGGTGACGAACAGCGCGGCCAGCCAGATGTACGTGCCGGGCGCGCTGCGGACGTAGGCCCTCACGCGGTGCGGAAAATGACGCATGGCTGATTGAGGCACGTCGGTAGGGTCGGCGCCGTGATCGACATTCCGGACGGCCTGGTGGAGTCGCAGCACACGTACGCGGGAGAGGCGGGCCGCGCCTTCATCGCGGCGCTGCCCGCGCGGGTCGAGGAGTTCCTGGAGCGCTGGGACCTGCGGCCGGACGGCGCCGCGATGCACGGGATGGCCGCGCTGGTGCTGCCCGTGGTGCGGGCGGCGGACGGCGTCCCGGCCGTGGTGAAGTTCCAGGTCCTCGACGAGGAGACCGAGGGCGAACCGGTCGCGCTGCGGGTGTGGGACGGCGACGGCGCGGTGCGGCTCCTCGACCGCGACGCCACGCACGGCACCGGCACGATGCTGCTCGAACGGCTCGACGCGGGGCGGACGCTGAGCGGCGTCGAGGACTCGCGGAAGGCGGTGCTCGTCGTCGCGGACCTGCTCGCGCGGCTCACGGCGGGCGCCGCCCCGGACGGCATGCGGCGCCTGTCGGACGTCGCGCGGCAGATGCTCGCCGACACACCGGACGCGCTGGGGCGGCTCGCCGACCCGGTCGAGCGGGGGATCGTGGCGGACTGCGCGGCCGCGGTGCGGGAGGTCGTGGACGAGCCAGGGGACCGGCTCCTGCACTGGGACCTGCACTTCGAGAACGTGCTGGCGCCCCGGGAGACCGCCGAGCGCGGGCCGTGGGTGGCGATCGACCCGAAGCCGCTCGCCGGGGACCCGGGGTTCGACCTGTGGCCCGCGCTCGACAACCGCTTCGAGCCGGACGAGGTGGTGTGGCGGTTCGAGGCGATGACCCACGTCCTCGGCCTCGACCGGGAGCGGGCCAGGGCGTGGACGCTCGGGCGGGTGTTGCAGAACGCCCTGTGGGACGTGGAGGACGGCCGCCCGCTCGCCGCGGACGGGCTGGAGATCGCGCGGCGGCTACGGGCGTGACCTGCGGCGGTACCCTGCGCGCATGATCCGTCACGCCACATCCGCCGATGTCCCCGTCATCCACGCCATGGTCCGCGAACTCGCCGACTACGAGAAGGCGTTGGACGAGGCGCGGGCCACCGAGGAACAACTGCGCGAGGCGCTGTTCGGGGAGCGGCCCGCCGCCTTCGCGCACATCGCCGAGGACGACACGACCGGCGAACCCGTCGGCTTCGCCCTCTGGTTCCTCAACTTCTCGACGTGGCGCGGGGTCCACGGCATCTACCTGGAGGACCTGTACGTGCGCCCCGCGGCACGCGGGGCCGGCCACGGCAAGGCGCTGCTGACGGAGCTGGCGCGGATCTGCGTGGCGCGCGGCTACGAGCGCCTGGAGTGGTCGGTCCTGGACTGGAACGAGCCGTCGATCGACTTCTACCGGGCGCTCGGGGCGCGGGCGCAGGACGAGTGGACGGTGTACCGGCTGACGGACGGGGCGCTCGGCGCGCTGGGTTCGGCCGGCTGAGCCGGTTCGGCCGGCCCGCCCGATGCGGCTGGTGCGGTTCGTTCGGCGGGGTTCTACGGTTCCAGGACGACCTTTCCCGTGGTGCCGCGCGTCTCCAGGGCGCGGTGGGCGGCGGCGGCTTCCGCGAGGGGGAAGCGGTGCACGGCCGGGATGAGGGTGCCGCTCGCGGCCTGGGCGAGGGCGGCCAGTTCGAGGGTGCGTACGGGGTTGTCGCCGCCGCCCGCCTTGCGCATCATCGCGGGGCCGAGGACCTGTTCCTGGGTGATCGACCGGCGGGTGAGTTCGTCCTCGTCGAGCAGGAGCGGGCCGCCGTCGTCGCCGATGCCCTGTTCCGACCAGCCGAAGATGAGGTGCTGTCCGCCGGGGCCGAGGAGGTCGAGGGCGGCGGTGGCCGTGGCGCCGCCGACGCCGTCGAAGAGGACGGTGGCGCGCAGGCCGCGTGCGGAGAGGAACTCCGCTGCCCGGGTCGGCCAGTCGGGCTCCTTGTAGTCGAGGGCGAGGTCGGCGCCGTTCGCCTCGACCTGGGCCGTCTTCGCGGGGCCGCCCGCCAGGCCGACGACCGTGCCGCCCGCGTGCTTCACGTACTGCACGAGGAGCGTGCCGATGCCGCCGGCCGCGGCGGGGACCAGGGCGACGGTGTCGGGCGTGACCGTCGTGAAGTTGAGGATGCCCAGCGCCGTACGGCCCGTGCCGATCATGGCGACGGCTTGTGCCGCGTCCAGGTTCGGCGGGATCTCGTGCAGCCGGGCGGTGTCCGTGACGGCGAGTTCGGCATAGCCGCCGGGCGCGAAGCCGAGGTGGGCGACGACCCGCTTGCCCAGCCAGGACGGGTCGGTGTCCGGGCCGAGCGACTCCACGGTGCCCGCGACCTCGCGGCCGGGGATCGTGGGCAGGTCGGGGAGCTGGGGGAGCGGACCCCTGGTGCCGCCGCGCAGCGCCGTGTCGAGCAGGTGGACGCCCGCCGCCGCGACCGCGATCCGGACCTGGCCGGGGCCCGGCTCGGGGTCGTCGGTCTTCTCGTACGTGAGGTTCTCGGCGGGGCCGAAGGCGTGCAGACGGATGGCGTGCATGGGCGCTCCCGTGAAGTGTCCGGGGCCGTTGGGGCCGGGCCGCCAGTCTTCGACCTCAAGCGCGGTTGAGGTCAAGGCCGGGGCGGCGGATCCGGGCGCGCAGGGCCAGCGTGGTCGCCTCCAGGGCGCTGGTGAAGGAGACCTCGGACAGGACGCCCGGGGCCGCGACCATGTCGCCGGCGAGGTGGACGCCGTCGCCCCGGTCGATCGCCGGGCGGTCCCGCCACGTCGTGCCGGGGCGGTCCAGGGCGCCGGTGCGGCCCTGGGCGACGGCGTCGCGGCGCCACGTCGTCCGCCCGCGCCAGCCGGGGAACGCGAGATCGAGGAGGCGGTCCGCGCGGGCGGAGCCGTCGGCCTTCGACTCGCCCGGCGCGATCGGGACCTGCCCCTGGATCAGGCTCTCGCCGTGCGGGGCGAGGGACTTGTCCTGCGCCGTGAACCGTTCCAGCCAGGCCGGGAAGTCCAGGCCCGAGACCGCGAAGGCGTCGCCGCGGCGGCCGCGGACGGCCAGGTCGATCAGTGTCGTCCGGCCGCTGTCCCAGACGAGGGAGTCGTCGCGCAGGAGGCGGCGTGCGGCGTCCAGGGACGTGGCGACGACCACGGGGCCGTGGGCGGGCACCTCGTCGACGCGGCTCAGGGTCTCCACGCGCACGCCCAGGTTCCAGGCGCGGGCCGCCATCCGGTCGATGACCGACGACCAGCCGCCGACCGGATAGCGGGCCTCGGGCGGGACCTTGGCGGTGCGGCGCAGGCGCTCCTGCACGAAGCGGGCGGAGAGCGAGCCGGGGTCGTGGTGGAAGAGGGCGACCGCCGTGTAGTGCGCGGCGGCGCGGGCTCCGGCGGCGCCGACGAGGCGGGTGGCCCACGTCGTGAAGTCCTCGTCCACGGGAGCCTGTCGGGGACTGCGGACCAGCAGGCGCAGGAGGGCCGCGGGGGGCGTGCGGCGCAGGGCCCCGTCACGGTGGAAGCGTAGGCGGCCGCCTTCGAGGAGCGGGATCGGGGCGAGGGGTCCGAGCAGGTCGCGCTGCGCGAGCCAGGTCCAGTGCGGGCCGCCGCTGTAGAGGGCGTGCGGGCCTTCGTGGGTCAGGTACGGGGCGTCGGCGGTGCGGGCCCGGCCGCCGAGGGTGTGGTGCGCCTCGTGGAGGGTGACGCGGGCGCCGGCCTCGGCGGCGGTGATCGCGGCGGTCAGCCCGGCGAAACCGCCGCCGATGACGGTGAGGGTGGGGGCGGAGGCGGAGCGGGGGGTGGAGGTGCGGGCGTCATGGGCGTGCGTGTGCGTGTGCGCGTGCGTGTCGGTGTGGGCACGGGCGGGGGTGCTGCGGGGCATGTTCCGACTCCTGCCTGGCGTGGGCGGTGCGCTGTCCTGCGGGGTGCTGTCGCTGTCGTGCGGAGTGCTGCTCCGGCTTCGCGTGTGTCCTTCCTCCGTACGACCGATCCGCGGGGCCCGAATGTGACATCGGGGGAGTCGGCGCAGGTCAGGGGTGTGGCTGGGGGATTGTCAGTGGGGGCGTGCAGCATGGGGGCATGGCGGACAGGCGTGGTGCGGCGGCGAAGGTGAAGAAGGCGCGGCGGCCGGAGGTGCGGCTGCCTCCTCTGGTGCCGTGGGAGGACGGGGCCGGCCTTGAGCCGGACGGGGATTACGACGGCGTGGAGATCCGCGACGCGGACTTCGCGGGGCAGGAGGGGATCGGGGCGCGGTTCATGGACTGCGCGATCGAGGGGTGCGGTCTCGACGGGACGGGGCTGGCGCGGGCGCGGATCCTGGACTCGACGCTGACCGGCGTGCGGGGTGTGGGCACGGACCTGGCGGGGGCGACGCTGCGGGACGTGGAGCTGGTGGACGCGCGGCTCGGCGGGGTGCAGCTGCACGGGGCCGTCCTGGAGCGGGTGGTGATCCGGGGCGGGAAGATCGACTACCTGAATCTGCGCAAGGCCAGGCTGAAGGACGTGGTCTTCGAGGGGTGCGTCCTGGTGGAGCCGGACTTCGGGGGAGCGAAGCTGGAGCGGGTGGAGTTCGCGGGGTGTGTCCTGAAGGGCGTCGACCTCACCGGGGTGACGCTGACGGACGTCGACCTGCGGGACGCGGCGGAGCTGGACATCGCCCGGGGGGTGGACCGGCTCGGCGGTGCCGTGATCTCCACGTCGCAACTCCTCGACCTGGCACCGGTGTTCGCGGGGTTCCTGGGGGTGCGGGTGGAGGGGAACTGAGGGGGACGGGCGCCCTGAGGAGCGCTGTTACTTCACGCGGGGGAAGCGGCCCTGGAGGTCCCAGATCGCCGGGTTGTCCGCCAGGTCCTCGTGCATGTCCGTGAGGTCGGCGATCAGGTCGTGCAGGAAGTCCCGTGCCTCGCGGCGGAGTTCGGAGTGGGAGAAGGTCAGCGGCGGCTCGTCGCCCGGCATCCAGTCGGCCTCGATGTCGACCCAGCCGAAGCGGCGCTCGAACAGCATGCGGTCGGTCGACTCCGTGAAGTCGAGCTCCGCGTACTGGGGGGTCGCGGAGCGGCTGCCGCGCGGGTCGCGGTCGACGCGCTCCACGATGTCGCACAGCGCCCACGCGAAGTCGAGCACCGGCACCCATCCCCAGGCTGTGGACAGCTCCCGGTCGGCCTTGGTGTCGGCCAGGTACACGTCGCCGCAGAACAGGTCGTGGCGCAGCGCGTGGACGTCCGCGCGCCGGTAGTCCGTCTGCGGCGGGTCCGGGAAGCGGCGGGAGAGGGCGTAACCGATGTCGAGCACGTAGGAGATGGTGTCACGGGCGCCGGACCCGGGCGCACGGGAGCCGGGCCGTGGCTGGGGGCGGGCCTTGGTTCGCGGGCGGCGGGCCGTGGCTCGCGGGCGCCGGATCGCGGCTTGTGGGGGCGGGCCTCGGTTCACGGGCGCCGGACCGCGGCTCGCGGGCGGCGGGCCCCGGCTCACGGGCGCCGGACCCTGGCTCGCGGGCGCCGGACCCTGGCTCGCGGGCGGCGGACCCTGGCTCGTGGGCGGCGGGGCTGAGGGGAGTCGCGGGGCTGAGGGGAGTCGCCGGGCTCAGGGCAGCAGTCGTTGCTCCTTCGCCACCGCGACCGCGCCCGCCCGGGTGTCGACGCCGAGCTTGTCGTAGATCCGGCCGAGGTGCGTCTTCACGGTGGCCTCGCTGATGAACAGGGCCTTGGCGATGTCCCGGTTGCCGAGCCCGTGCGCGAGCTGGGCGAGGATGTCGCGCTCGCGGTCGGTGAGGGTGGGCCGCGGCTTGCGCATGTTGGCCATGACGCGGCTGGCGACCGGGGCGGACAGCGTCGTACGGCCCTGAGCGGCGGCGTGGATCGCGGCGAACAGTTCCTCCGGGCGCTCGGCCTTCAGGAGGTAGCCCGTGGCGCCGGCCTCGATGGCGCGGGTGATGTCGGCGTCGGTGTCGTACGTGGTGAGGACGAGGACGTGGGGTCTGCCGCCCGGGTCGGCGGACGTGAGGCGGCGGGTCGTCTCGACGCCGTCGATGCCGTCGCCGAGCTGGAGGTCCATCAGGACCACGTCCGGGGACAGTTTCGCGGCGAGGGCGACGGCCTCCTCGCCGGTGCCCGCCTCGCCGACGACCTCGATGTCCGGGGCGCTGTCCAGGAGGGCGAGCAGCCCGGCCCGCACGACCACGTGGTCGTCGCAGAGCAGGATCCGGGTGGGCGGCTCGGCGGGGCCGGTCATGTGGTGGTGCCTCCTGGTGGGTGCGGTCGGGTCGGGCGCCGTCGTGGCGGGGCGGGGTGGTCCCCCGCGCTCCTCAAGGGGCCCGTGGTTCGAGGGGGACCGAGACGGATCCGAGCGGGACCGAGACCGAGAGGACCGTCCCCTCGCCGGGGGCCGACTCGATCGTCAGGGTGCCGCCGAGCTGGTGGACCCGCGCCCGGATCGCCGGAAGACCGTGGCCCCGTACGCCGGAGGGAGCCGCGGACACCGCCGCCGGGTCGAAGCCGTGGCCGTCGTCGGCGATGTCGAGCAGCGCCCGGTCGTCGTCGAGCAGCGTCAGCGTCACCGCCGCCGTGGTCGCACCGGAGTGCTCCCGTACGTTGGCCAGCGCGCCCTGCGCGATCCGCAGCAGGCCCGACCGCACCCGGTCGGGAAGCTCCGCGCCCCGGGCGCTCTCGGCGGCGTCGACGTGGACCCGTACGGTCAGCCGCTCGCCCGACTCCCGTCCGGCGAGCGCCCGCAGCGCCTGCTCCAGGCCGCCGCCGCGCGCGAGGTCCGCGGGCGCCAGGTCGTGCACGAAGCGGCGCGCCTCGACGAGGTTGTGCTCGGCGATCGACGCGGCGGTGCGCACGTGCGTGTGCGCCTTGTCCGGCGCCGAGTCCCACACCCGGTCCGCCGCCTGCAACAGCATCTGCTGGCTCGACAGGCCCTGCGCGAGGGTGTCGTGGATCTCCATGGAGAGCCGCTGCCGCTCGGCCAGCGTGCCCTCGCGGCGTTCGGACGCGGCCAGTTCACGGCGCGTACGGATCAGGTCGTCGATCAGCGCCCGCTGGCGCGCCGACTGCCGCTGCATCTGGAGGAAGACGGCGGCGGCGAGCGCGGAGACGGCCGGCGGGCCGAGCACCAGGTCCGGGTCCCAGCGCCCGGCGAGCCGCACCTGGGAGGCGACGACCAGCACGGTCAGCAGGCCCACGAGGACGAGGGCCGCGCGGGTGGGCAGGGTGCGCAGACCGGTGTAGAAGAGCGGGACCCCGACCCAGGCGAAGCTCGGCGCGAGGCCGACGAGCACGACGACCACCGCGACCACCAGGGCCAGCCAGAGCCGCCGCACGGCCGTGCGGCGCCGCGGGTTGTCGAGGGCGACACCGGCGACGTACAGCACCGCGAGGACCACGCTGAGGGCGATGATCCAGGGCGTCCGGGCGCCGCCGGGGTGACGCAGCAGGAACCGTGCGAGGGCGACGGCGAGCAGCAGGAAGAACGCGGCGTGCATGACGACCGTCAGCCACCGGGTGTCGTTCTCGTACGACCGGGCGGCGCGCACCGGGTTTCTGGCCTCGGCCACGGCCACCTCCTCATCGACCCCTGCACGTACGGGCTCCGAACTGGGCAAACACTGTCATTGTCGCCCGGCCGTCCGCCCCCGGGGTCAACCGATCGGATGACCCCGGTGTCGGCTGCTCGGCACGCCGCGACCAACCGGTCCGTCGATGGGTCCGGGCCGGTTCCGGACCCAGGATTGATGTCAGAGCGGGACGGCGGCGACCGGGCGGAACCGGAGAGCCGGACCCCGCCCCACCCCTTTCCCCCTGGAGTTGTTCCTCATGAAGCACGTCAAGAAGGTCTCGAAGCGCACCCGCGTCCTCACCGGCTCCGCCCTCGCCGCGGCCGTCGCCCTCGGTGGCGTCGGCGCCTACTCGGCGAGCGCCGCCGACACCGCCGCTCCGGCCGCCGCCAAGCCCGCCGCGGTGAAGGCGGGCAACACCCTCCAGACGAAGCACCTGACGATCGACGCCGCCCAGGACGCCGCCGAGGCCGTCCTCGACGCCGCGAAGAAGGAGAACCAGAAGGTCTCCGTCGCGATCGTCGACCGCAACGGCAACACGATCCTGACCCTGCGCGGCGACGGCGCGGGCCCGCAGTCCTACGAGGCGGCCGAGAAGAAGGCGTTCACCGCCGTCTCGTGGAACGCCCCCACCTCGGAGCTGACCAAGCGCCTGGAGTCGGCCCCGACCCTGAAGGACATCCCCGGCACGCTGTTCCTCGCCGGCGGCGCCCCGGTCACCGCCGACAACGCCCCGATCGCCGGCATCGGCGTCGCGGGCGCCCCGTCCGGCGATCTGGACGAGAAGTTCGCCCAGGCCGGCGTGGCCGAGCTGGCGAAGTAGGACGTACCCGGCAGGTTTCCCCGCCGGCCCCCGGGACGCCGCACCGAAGGTGCGCGTCCCGGGGCGCGGGGAACCGCGCGAGCAACCACGATGGTGTGGCACCCGCCCATGACACAACACCTGCGACGGCGCGTGGGCGGAGCGGTGCTCCAGCCCCGCCGCCTCACTCGGAAGGTCCCGATGAACCGCACCCTGCTGGAAGCGGCCCGCACCGGCGACGCCGCGGCCGTCCGCGCCGCCCTCGCCGCGGGCGCCGACCCCGAGGCCCGCGACGCCCACCGCCGCACCCCTTTGCTGCTCGCCGCGTTGAACGACCACGTGGCCGCGGCCGAGATCCTCGTCGCGGCCGGTGCCGATCCGAACGCGCAGGACGACCGTGACGACAGCGCCTGGCTGGTCACGGGTGTCACCGGCAGCGTCGCCATGATGCGGACGCTGCTGCCCGCCCGCCCGGACCTGAAGGTCACCAACCGGTTCGGCGGCGTCTCCCTCATCCCCGCCTCCGAGCGCGGCCACGTCGACTACGTACGGGCCGTGCTGCGCGAGACCGACATCGACGTCGACCACGTCAACCGGCTGGGCTGGACCGCCCTCCTGGAGGCCGTGATCCTCGGCGACGGCGGCCGCGCGCACCAGGAGATCGTGGAGCTGCTCATCACCGCGGGCGCGACGCCCGGCCTGCCCGACGGCGACGGCCTCACGCCGCTCGACCACGCCGAGCGGCGCGGCTTCCCGAGATCGCCGGTCTGCTGAGGGCCGTACGGTGAGGCGCGCGGCCCTCGCCGCCCTGGCCGCCGCCGTGCTCGCCACCGGCTGCGCGGCGACGCGGGACGAGGCCGAGCCCGCCGACCGGCTCACGGACCAGGCCACTTCGGCCGCGCCCGCCCCTCGGGCCGTACCCCGGACGGCACGCTGCTCGTCGCCGACTTCGGTGCCGACACCGTCACCTTCGTCGACCCGGACCGGGGCCCCGTCGACTCGGTGAAGGTCGGCCGGGCCCCCTACGGCCTGGCCGTCGGCGCCGACGGGCGCGCCTGGGTCGCCACCGCCGAGGGCGTCGCCGTCGTCGACACGGCGACCCGCGAGCGTATGGACCTCGTCCCGTACGAGACGCGGAACCTGGGCCCCGTGACCGACGGCGAGTACCGCGGCGGCGGCATGGGCATCGCCCTCGCGCCCGACGGCGAGCACGTGTACGTGGGCGTCAACGTCCCGGGCGGAGCGGGCGCGTTGGAGACCATCGACACCAGGACGCGGACGGTCACCGACACCACGGATGTCGGCCGCCGCCCCTTCGACGTCGACGTGTCGCGCGACGGCCGGGAGGTGTACGCGACCGACCACGACTCGTTCGACGTCACGGTCGTCGACGCGCGCACGCACGACACGCGCCGCATCGAGGTCGCCCCCTACGGCACCGAGGGCGGCCTCGGCTCCTGGCTCAAGCCGCACTACGCCGCCGTCCGGCCGTCCGACGGCAAGCTGCTGCTGCCCTTCGAGGGCGAGCGGCTCGTCGTGCTCGACCCGCGGACCGGCCGCTCGACCGTCGAGCGGATGACGGCCGACACCCATCAGCACGGCGTGACGATCACCCCCGACGGCACCCTGCTCGCCGTCGGCACGGGCCCGATCGACCCGGCCGAGGACGAGGGCCCCTCCCTGACGGTGCGGACGAAGGACGGCAAGGAGAAGGTCGTCCCGCTCGAAGGGCCGCACGAGGACGTCGCCGTCTCCGCCGACGGCCGCACCGCGTACGTCACCGGCGGCTTCACCCGCGACGGCTACTGGAACGGCATCACCGTCGTCGACCTCGGCAGCGGCGACACCCGCAGACTGGCCGCCGGGGAACGGCCGTTGGGCATAGCCGTGCTGTAGCCGGGCCGCGGACCCGCCCCCCGGGCATAAGCGGTCATAGGATCACGAGGTGCGCACCCCCCGCCTCCTCGTGGCCCTCCCGGCCCTCGCCGTCCTCGCCGCCCTCACCGCCTGCGACGGCGGCGTCCACGGCACCCCGGGCAGGGCCGGGCTGCGCGACCCGTACTTCCCCAAGCTGGGCAACGGCGGATACGACGTCGGCCACTACGCCCTGGATCTGTCCTACGACCCCGACACGCACCGCCTGACCGGCACCGCCGACATCACGGCGAAGGCCGGGAAGGACCTCAGCGCGTTCAACCTCGACCTGACCGGGATGAAGGTCCGGAGCGTCACGGTCGACGGCGAGCCCGCCACGGCCAGCCGCGCCGGGCACGAGGTGACGGTCAGGCCGCACGACGAACTCCGGCGGGGCGCCACGTTCCGCACCGTCGTCCGCTACTCCGGAGAGCCCGCCACCATCACCGACCCGGACGGTTCGCGGGAGGGCTGGCTGCGGACCCCCGACGGCGCGCTCGGGCTCGGCGAGCCCACCGGTTCGATGGCCTGGTTCCCCGGCAACCACCACCCGTCGGACAAGGCGACGTACGACATCACGGTCACCGTCCCCAAGGGCCTGAAGGCCGTCTCCAACGGCGAGTCGAAGAGTACGCGGACCTCCGCCGACGGCGCGGGGACGACCTACGCCTGGCACGTCCCGCAGCCCATGGCGAGCTATCTGGCGACGGTCGCGATCGGCCGTTTCGAGACGAGCCGGTCCACGACACCCTCCGGACTGCCGGTCTACACGGCCGTCGATCCCCAGGAGGCGGCGGCGAGCGCGAAGGTGCTCGGCCGGCTCCCCGAGGTCGTCGCGTGGGAGGCGGAGAACTTCGGCCCGTACCCGTTCTCCTCCACCGGCGCGATCGTCGCCCGCGACGGCGCCGCGGGCTACGCCCTGGAGACGCAGAACCGCCCGGTCTTCCCCGGCGCCCCCGACATCGGCCTGCTCGTCCACGAGCTGGCGCACCAGTGGTACGGCGACTCGGTCACCCCGAAGTCGTGGCAGGACATGTGGCTCAACGAGGGCTTCGCGACGTACGCCGAGTGGCTGTGGGAGGAGGACCACGGGGGCGACACGGCGCAGCGGACCTTCGAGGCCCTCTACGACACCGACGGGAGCGACGCCGTCTGGTCCTTCCCGCCCGCCGACCCGCCCAGCGCCGCGCACATCTCGGACGCGCCGGTCTACGAACGCGGCGCGATGGTCCTGCACCGCGTCCGCCAGGTGATCGGCGACGCCGCGTTCGCGAAGCTCCTGCGGAGCTGGCCGACCGACCACAGGTACGGGAACGCGGACACGGACGACTTCACGGCATACGTGGAGAAGCGGAACCCCGGCAAGGAAGAGGCCCTTGCCGGGGTCTGGGAGGACTGGCTCTACGGCAGAGGCAAGCCGCAGCGGTCCCGTTGATCCGCCCGCCGATGTGACGCGGCGCGCTAGTTCACGTTGACCCCGGTCCAGGCGGCCGCGACCGCCGCCCGTTCGGCGCTGCTCGCGCCGTACAGGTCGGACGCCGCCTGGAGGGTGGCGGTGCGCGCGGCGGCGTAGTCCGTCGACGACGTCATGTACGTCGTCAGCGCCTTGTACCAGATCTGCTGGGCCTTGTCCCGGCCGATGCCGGTGACCGAGGAGCCGTTGTACGTCGGCGAGTTGTAGCTGACACCGTTGATGGTCTTCGCGCCGCTGCCCTCGCTGAGCAGGTAGAAGAAGTGGTTGGCGACGCCGGACGAGTAGTGCACGTCGAGGCGGCCCACGCTGCGCGACCAGTAGTCGGCGGACCCGCCGTCCTTGCTGGGCTTGTCCATGTAGCGCAGCGGGGTGCCGTCGCCGTTGATGTCGATCTTCTCGCCGATGAGGTAGTCGCCGACGTCCGCGGAGTTGGCGGCGTGGAACTCCACCGCGGTGCCGAAGATGTCGGAGGTCGCCTCGTTCAGACCACCGGACTCGCGGCTGTACTTGAGGCCCGCGGTGGCGGCGGTGAGGCCGTGGCTCATCTCGTGCCCGGCGACGTCGAGGGAGGTCAGCGGGTGCTGGTTGCTGATCCCGTCCCCGTACGTCATGCAGAAGCAGCTGTCGTTCCAGAAGGCGTTGACGTACGCGTTGCCGTAGTGGACGCGGCTGTAGGCGGCCTTGCCGTCACCGGCGATGCCGTTGCGGTTGAAGGCTTCCTTGTAGAAGTCCCAGGTCTCGGCGGCTCCGTAGGCGGCGTCGACGGCGGCGGTCTGCCGGTTGCTCACCGTCCCGTCGCCCCAGGTGTCGTCGGCGTCGTGGAAGAGGGTGCCGGTGCCGGACGTGCCGCCGTTGAGGTCGTACGTCTTGTGGCCGCCGCGCCCGCCGTCGGTCAGGTCGAAGCCGCCGGAGGCGGAGGCGGTGCTGCCGACGGCGACGGTGCCGCTGTACTCGCTGACGCCCGTGCCGTTCTCGATGGCCTGGTAGCGGTACAGCTCCTTGCCGCTGGTGGCATCGGTGACGACGTGCAGCTCGCTGGGGGTGCCGTCCTTCTGGGTCCCGGTCACGACCGTCTCGTACGCGAGCACGGGCGCGGCGGACTTGTCGGCCGCCCACACGATCTTCCGTACGGAGTCGGCGGCGGCGCCCTTGATGGACTTGTCGGCGGCGACGGCGGACTTCTTCGCGGCGGCGGTGCTCGTCGCGGCGTCCGTCGACGCCACGGATATCGCACCCTTGCGGGCCTTCGTGGAGCCCTTGAGCGCGCCGTCCTTCGCGGTGTGCACGACGAGGTCACCGCCGAGGACGGGCAGTCCGTCGAAGGTCCGCTCGTAGCGGGTGTGGACGGTGCCGTCCGCGTCCTTGACGACGTCGCGGGCGACGAGCTTCTCGCCGTCGGCGAGGCCGAGCCGGCCGGCCGTGGCGGAGGCGTCGGCCTGCGCGTCCTTGAGGGCCGTGGCCCGTTGGGAGGCGCTGAGGGGGAGGGCGGCGGCGCCTTCCGCGCGGTCGGCGGCGCTGGCGGACGTGCCCGTCTGGACGCCGAGGACGACCATCGCGGCGGAGGCGACGAGGGCGGCGAGGCGGGGAGCGGTAGAGCGGTGTCTCACTCGGACTCCTTGGTGACCCGGAGAGTGCGTGGGGGGCGCGGGGAGAGAGTGACACCGGGCAGCCCTCGTTTGACAGGCCGCCGTCAAAGTTTTGCCGGTTCGTGTCCGGATGGGGCGGGAGGCTGTCCGTTAATCGACGGGGCTCGGCCGGTTCGCGCCCTTGCGCACCACTCGGCAGGGCCGTGCGAGACGACGGTCGGGCCGTTCCGGCCCCTGGGGCGATCGAGCAGCGGGATCCGGGGCGGGGTTCCGTGGCCTGCCCGGCATGGCTGACACCGTCGCCCTCCGAAGCGATGCCGAGACGGAACATGCGCTGGACGTTCTCACGGGCGACGCCAACTCCCGGTCCGCCGCTGTTCGGCAGGCCGTAGGGGAGGCCGCTCTCCGCAAGGAGAGGGCGGCGGCCATGCGGCGGGCGGTGTCACGGATGCCGAGAGGGGAGCCGGACGGGGGCGATGCCGGAGCGGAGATCGCGCGCGATCGCGAAGGCCGGCGCTGATGATCTCTCTCGATACGGCCGCGGTCGTGAAGCTCGTCCCTGCGGAAGCCGAGTCGCAGGCGCTGCGTGCGTGGCGCGACGAGCGGGCGGAGACCGGGGGCGAGCTCTGTTCTGCTGGAGATCGAGGCCTCGCGTGCCCTGGCCCGCTACGCCCCGGAGGCGGTGACGAGGCTGCACCCGGTGCTTGATCTCATCGAACCGCTGGAACGCGACGCGGCCACCCGGGTCCTGGCGCAGACCGTGAAGCCCGTGACCGTGCGGGGCTCGGACGCGGTGCACTTGGCGACAGTCCTGCGGAGGGGGTCGCGGCGCACGTCGTTCGTCACCTACGACAAGCGGCTCGCCGACGCCGCACGTCGTTCGTCACCTACGACAAGCGGCTCGCCGACGCCGCACGTGACGCCGGGCTGTCGGTGGAGGCTCCCGCTTGAGCCGTCGCCGAGGGGGCGGAGTGCGAAGAAGCGCGGCCCTCGGTGCGCATGTCGCACACCGAGGGCCGCCCCAACTGCCTCACGAACCTCAGACGTTGACGCCGAAGTCCTGCGCGATGCCCGTCAGGCCCGAGGCGTAGCCCTGGCCGACGGCGCGGAACTTCCACTCCGCGCCGTTGCGGTACAGCTCACCGAAGACCATCGCCGTCTCCGTCGCCGCGTCCTCGGAGAGGTCGTAGCGGGCGATCTCCGTGCCACCGGTCTGGTTCACGATGCGGATGTACGCGTTGCGCACCTGGCCGAAGTTCTGCGAGCGGGTCTCGGCGTCGTAGATCGAGACCGGGAAGACGATCTTGTCGACGTCGGCCGGCAGGGCCGCCAGGTTGACGTTGATCGCCTCGTCGTCGCCCGCGCCCTCGCCGGAGCGGTTGTCACCGGTGTGGACGATGGACTGGTCCGGCGTCTGCTTGTTGTTGAAGAACACGAAGTGGGCGTCCGAGTAGACCTTGCCCTGCGTGTTCACCGCGATCGCGGAGGCGTCCAGGTCGAAGTCGGTGCCGGTGGTGGTGCGGACGTCCCAGCCGAGGCCCACGGTGACGGCGGTCAGGCCCGGAGCCTCCTTGGTGAGCGAGACGTTGCCACCCTTGGACAGGCTTACAGCCATGGTTCGGGAGTCCCTTCCCTCGTTTAAGTACGGCGTACGTGATGTACGTGTGCAGCCGAAGCTACTCGTACCCGTATGAACGCGGAGAGGGGTACCTCAGGTTCCAGGTCTCTTTACTTTCTTTACCCGGATGTCCGGAAGCCGGTCGGAGCCCCGGAAATACGGGTGACGCGGAGCGTACGGACACGCGACCATGGACGCATGTCCGGTCCTTATCCCATCCGCGGTTCGGTCGTCCTTCCGGAGGCCGAGCTCCTCTGGCGTTTCTCGCGGTCGTCCGGGCCGGGCGGGCAGCACGTCAACACCAGCGACTCGCAGGTGGAGCTCCGCTTCGACCTGGCCGCCACGAAGGCGCTGCCCGAGGTGTGGAAGGCGCGCGCCCTGGAGCGGCTCGCCTCCCGTCTGGTGGACGGCGTCGTCTCCGTACGGGCCTCGGACCACCGCTCGCAGTGGCGCAACAGGGAGACGGCGGCGACCCGCCTGGCCGCCCTGCTCGCGGAGGCCAGCGCCCCGCCGCCCAAGCAGCGCCGCCCCACCCGCATCCCCCGGGGGATCAACGAACGCCGCCTTCGGGAGAAGAAGGCGCGCTCCGACACCAAGCGCGGCCGCACGGGCCGGGACTGGTAACCCCACCGGTCCCACCCGCCCTACCGGTCCCCCCTGGTCCCACCGGTCTCATCCGACCGGTCCGACGGGCTACCCCAGGTGCCGGTAGCGCCCGCGGAAGTACGTCAGCGGGCCCCCGTCCGCGCTCGGCACCGCCGCGCCGAGCACCCGCCCGATCACCAGCGTGTGGTCCCCGGCCACGACCCGCTGCTCCGTGCGGCACTCCAGCGTCGCCAGCGCCCCGCCGACCAGCGGGGCGTTCGTGTGCTCACCGCGTACGTAGGGGATGTCCTCGAAGAGGAGGCGGTCGCTGATGCGGCCCTTCATCGCGAACCGGCCCGCGATGTGGCTCTGGGACTCGGAGAGGACCGAGACGGCCCACAGGGGCTGGTCGTCGAGGAGGTCGTCCATCCGGGAGCTGTTGCGCAGCGACACCATGACCAGCGGCGGGTCGAGGGACACCGACATGAACGCGGTGGCCGTCATCCCGGCGTCCTCCCCGACCGGTCCGTCGGGGTCGAGCGCGGGCTCGTGCGCGGTCAGCAGGACGACGCCGGCGGCGAGGCGGGACAGGGCTGCGCGGAAATCGTCGTTGCTCACCCCCTCAGCATGCCCGGGGGAGCGGGGTGCGGGGGTGACGGGAGCGGCGGGGGGAGTGGCAGGGGGAGTCTTCAACACACCTGAGACGCTAACCTCGCGTCCACGCGCTCCGCATCGGGCCGACGACCGAGACCGGTCCTAGGACTCCGGCCCCATCGGCGGCGCCCGCCAAGGCCCGCCAAGGCCCGATCGGGGTCCGGCCCCGGGGTTCCGTCACCGCCCGCGTTCAGCAAACGCACAGACTCCGCACGGAAAGCCGCCCCAACCCTCCATAACCTGCTGTGACTTGAGTCACAGGGGCCATATTTTGTTGACCCTGTGTACCGGGTGGGCAGCGCGCTGTGATTCAGTGGCGGACGACACTGCGAGATGAACGTGCTGCTGCACGTGCGAGTGAGAACAGAGCCGATCAGAATTCTGGAGTGCTGTCGAGGTCTCGGGGAGAACTGAGCATGGAGACCGAGTCGGAGCCCTACGTCCGTCTTGCGACCCTGCGTCAGCTGCACCAGGTCATGGCGGACATGAACACCGCCCGCAGTCTGGCCGACACCTTGCAGACCGTCGCCGACGGTGTCGTCAACGGGCTCGGTTACGAGCTGGCCTGCGTCAATCTCGTACGCCCCGACGGAGACCTGGTCGTCGCCGCCTTCGCGGGGAACTCCGCCGCCGAAGCCCTGATCACCGGCCGGGTCGGCTCCCGCGCCTCCTGGGACCGCCGCCTGAACATGGGCGAGCGCTGGGGCGAGCTGCGCTTCATCCCGTACACCGAGGGCTGGATCCTCGACGAGGACGACGTGCCGCAGTGGTTCACCGACGGGCCGCCGCCCCGGTTCGACGACGAGTGGCACCCCTCCGACCGGCTCTTCGCCCCGATGTTCGCGACCGGCGCCTCCGGCGGCGAGCTGCTCGGCGTCATATCCGTCGACCGCCCGCGCAACGGACGCAGGCCGGGCGCCTGGGGCCGTGAAGCCCTTCAGATGTACGCCTTCCAGGCCGCGATCGCGATCAGCAACGCCCGGCTGCGCGCCAACATGCAGCGCGCCCTCGTCCGCCTGGAGCGCGAGCAGCAGGCCCTGCGCGCCAGCGAGGAGAGCTTCCGCCAGGCCTTCGAGTACGCGCCCTCCGGGATGGCCATCGCCGAGATGGGCGGGGACCAGCACGGCCGGATCCTGCGGACCAACGACGCGCTGTGCCGCCTCCTGGGCCGGCCCGCCTCCGCGATGCGGCGCTACTCCTTCTCCGACCTCGTCCACCCCGAGGACATAGGCACCCTGCTGCGCACCTCCGCCGAGGGCGGCCGCGCCGAGCTGCGGCTCGGGCGGCGCGACAACACGTACGTCTGGGTCAGCCTGCGCAACTCCGTGGTGGCGGACGCCGCCGACGGGCCGCGCTTCCTGCTCACGCACGTCGAGGACATAGAGGAGCGCAAGCGCCGCGAGCTCCAGCTCGCCCACCGCGCCTCGCACGACTCCCTGACCGGCCTGCCGAACTCGGCCGAGCTGCGCTCCCGCCTCTCCGCCCGGCTCTGCCGGCGCCCCCGGGAGGCCAGGCCGAGCGCCGTCGACTCGCTGGACGCGGCGTACGGGGACCACGGCGCCCTCGCGGCCACGGACTCCAACGGGCACGGCTTCGACTTCGCCGCCGTCCACGGCTCCGGCCTCTACGACGGGCTCGACGGCTTCGACCACCATGTGCACGTGGCGGCACCCGGCGGTGACGACTCGGGCGCGGACGACGGCACCAAGGGCCTCGCCGTCCTCTTCTGCGACCTCGACGGCTTCAAGTCGATCAACGACCGGTTCGGGCACAACGCGGGCGACGCGGTCCTCATCGAGGTCGCCCGGCGCCTGACCAGCGTGGTGCGGGACGGCGACACGGTCGCCCGGCTCGGCGGCGACGAGTTCGTGGTGCTCGCCGACGGACTCGGCCGGGCCGACGCCCAGGACCTCGCCGTCAGGTTGCGGAACGCCATCATTCCGCCGATTCGGGTGGACGGCCGCGCGGTGCGCGTCGGCGCCAGTTTCGGCATCGGCTGGGCCCACTGCGGGATGACCGCCGACGAGGTCCTGAGCTCCGCTGACCAGCGGATGTACATAGAGAAAAGATCGCGTGCCAAGCAGCACAGGCGCGCCGGCTGACCGTGCCCGGCACCGCGGTTCCCCGGTCTCGGTGAGGTCAAGGCCACTCCTTGGGGTGACTCGCAGCGGGTACGCTCGCCCCGGTAAGCAAACGTGTAGGGAGTGATCAGGGATGGCGCCCGGCAACAACGGCGCGAGCACCACGCCCGAGGACGACGATCCGTTCGGCTATCTGTACGCCGACGGACAGGCGGCCGGGGCGACCCCGCCCAGCGGTGGGGGCGGCGGCTACGGCTACCCGAATCCCCGTACACCCCGTTCGTACAACCAGGTCCGCGCGGTCGGCGAGCGCCAGTACGGGCAGCAGCCCGCGCAGCCGACCCAGCCGACCCAGGCGTATCAGCAGCCGAACACGTACTACCAGGCGCCCGAGACGCTGGCCGGTGGTGGCGTGCCCACCCAGCCGGGTCCGCCGCAGGCGCCGTCGCGCGGCCGGGGCTCCGGCGGGCGTGGTCCGAACACCAAGGCGCTGCTCATCGGCGCGGTCGCGGTGGTCGCGGCCGTCGTCATCGGCATCAGCGTGGCCATGCTCAGCAACGACTCGAGCGACGACAAGGGCGGCGAGGCCGGAGCCACGCCGTCGAGCGACTCGCAGACGGTGAAGCCCAGCCAGACCCCGTCGAAGTCGGCCGCGGCCGACCCGGTCGACCTGCCGAAGACGGACGCGAAGACCCTCAAGCTCGCCGGTGGCACCGCCGTGGCCTCCGACGTGAAGGGCGCGAAGGCGGCGGGCGGTGTGTACGTCGCGGGGTTCGACAAGGTCGGCGCGAGCGTCACCTGGACCGTCAACGACATCCCCAAGGACGGCCAGTACCGCCTGTACGTCAACTACGGCGTGCCCGGCAAGGACTCCGACGCCACGATCAACGTCAACGGCACGAAGCAGTCCCGCCCCCTGAACATGAAGAACTTCGCCGGTGCCGGTGAAGGCGACTGGGAGAAGGGCTGGACCAACACCTGGGCCATCGTCCAGCTCACCAAGGGGACGAACGCGATCACGGTCTCCTGCGAGCAGGGCAACACGTGCGACGCGAACCTCGACCAGATGTGGCTGACCGGCGGGAACGGCTGAGCCGTCCGGCCGGGCCTAGGCCGCCCCGAGTCGTTCGGCGACCGTGACCCGGCCGACCAGGTCCTCGTAGGTCGGCCGGTCGAACTCGCCGGCCACCGGTGAGACCACCGTGGCCGCCGACAGGGCGACCGCGCGGGCCAGCCGGTCGGGCCACGGCAGGCGCTCCGCGTGGCCGGAGAGCAGTCCCGCGACCGCCGAGTCGCCGGCGCCCGTCGGGTTGCCGGCCAGCCGGTCGGGGGCCGGGGCCCGCCACTCGCCGTCCGGGGTCAGGGCGCACAGCCCCTTGGCGCCGAGCGAGGCCACCACGGCGTGCGCGCCGCGCCTGCGGGCGTCCTTCATGGCCTGCAACGGCTCGTGGGAGCCGGTGAGTTCGGCCAGCTCGTCCGCGTTCGGCTTGACCATGTCGGGGCGGGCCGCGACACCGCGCCGCAGCGGTTCGCCACTGGTGTCGAGCAGCACCGGCACGGACGCCGCCCTGGCCGCCCGTACGAGCGTCGCGTACGCGCCGACCGGGACGCCCGGGGGCAGGCTGCCGCACAGGGCCACCGCGGACGCGGAGCGCAGCAGGTGCTCGTACGCCTCCTGGAAGGCCGACCACTCGGCCGGTGAGATCAGCGGGCCCGGCTCGTTCAGCTGGGTCGTGTCGCCGGTCGAGGTGTCGACGACGGCGACCGTGCGACGGGTCGAACCGTTGACGGGGACGAGGGCGTCCGACATCCCCTCGGCGTCGCGGAGCCGGTCCTGGAGCGAGCGTCCCGTCGCGCCGCCCACGAAGCCCGTGACGGTCACCTCGTGGCCGAGCGCGGCGAGCACCCTGGCCACGTTCAGGCCCTTGCCGCCGGGCCGTTCGGTGACCTCGGTGACGCGGTGCGAGGCGTGCGGGCGCAGCGCCTTGACCCGGTAGGTGATGTCGAGCGCGGTGTTCAGCGTGACGGTGAGGATCACCTGGCCCCTCCCCCTTACGTACTTTCGGTAACGGGGGCCGATCATGCCAAAGTCAGGGCGGTTGGCCCAGACCTCGGACCAACCGCCCTGACCGGCACCCGACCGGCACCTGGCCGGCAAGGGAGTTACGGCTGGACGATCCACTCGCCCTGGCGCATCACGCCCTTGAGCTCGAACTCCTCGTCCAGGACGACCAGATCAGCGTCCTTGCCGGGGTCGAGCGAGCCCACGGTGTCGTAGATCCCCAGGAGCTTGGCGGGGTTGGCGGAGATCGCGCTGACGATGTCCTCGACCGGCAGCCCGTCGATCGTGGCCGCCCGCTTGAACGCCCGGTCCAGGGTGAGCGTGGAGCCCGCGATGGAGCCGCCCTCGACGAGCCGCGCCACGCTGTCCTTCACCTCGACCTCCAGCGGGCCGAGCATGTAGCGCCCGTCGCCGAACCCGGCGGCGTCCATCGCGTCCGTGATGAAGGCGACCTTGTCACCGCCCTTGTGGTGGAAGGCCAGTTCGAGGGCGGCGGGGTGCAGATGCGTGCCGTCGTTGATCAGCTCGACGGTGATCCGGTCGTCCTCCAGGAGCGCGGCGATCGGGCCGGGCGCGCGGTGGCCGAGGGCCGGCATCGCGTTGTAGAGGTGGGTGGCGACCGTGGCGCCGGCGTCGATGGCCTGCACCGTCTGCTCGTACGTCGCGTCGGTGTGGCCGATCGCGGCGATCACGCCGTGCTCGGCGAGCAGCCGTACGGAGTCGACGCCGCCGGGCAGTTCGGTGGCGAGCGTGACCATCTTGGCGCGGCCGCGCGCGGCGTCGATCAGCTTGCGGACCTCGGCCGGGTCGGGGTCGCGCAGCAGCGTCTCGTCGTGGGCGCCCTTGCGGCACGGCGAGATGAACGGGCCCTCGAAGTGGATGCCGGCGATCTCGCCCTGCTCGGCCAGCTCGGAGAGCAGGCCCGCGCGCTGGGTCAGGAAGTCCATCTCGCCGGTGACGAAGGAGGTGACGACCGTCGTCGTGCCGTGCAGCCGGTGGGTGTGGACGCCCTTGAGGATCTCCTCGACGGTGCCGGAGGTGAAGGACGCGCCGCCGCCGCCGTGGTTGTGCATGTCGACGAAGCCGGGCACCACCCAGTGGCCGGAGAGGTCGACGACCGCGGCGTCCGCGGGAGCGCTCCCGGCGATTCTTCTGCCGTCGACGATGACGCGTCCGTCGGTGACGGTCCCGGTGGGCAGTACCACCTTGGCGCCGGCGAGCACCTTTGCTGTGGCCATCAGGCGGTTACCTCCGAGGGTCCAGTGGGTCCAGTGGTGTCGAGCAGGTCCCAGGCGAGGAGCCCCGCGCCCAGGCATCCGGCGGTGTCCCCGAGGACGGCCGGGACGATCGAGGGAAGCGACTGGAACGTCACGCGCTCCGCGACGGCCGCCCGCAGTGGTGTGAACAAGGTTTCCCCGGCCTCGGCGAGACCGCCACCGATGATCAGCGTGCGCGGGTCCAGCAGAGTGAGCGCCATGACCAGGCCGTCGGCGAGCGCGTCCACGGCGTCCTGCCAGACCTTGGCGGCCATCGGGTCCCCGGCGTCCACGGCCCGCGCGCAGTCCGCCGCGGTGGCCTTCTCGTCGCCGCTCGCGGCCTGCCAGGCCAGGGTGACCGCGGACGCGGACGCGTACCGCTCCAGGCAGCCGCGCTGACCGCAGCCGCAGGGCACGCCGCCGGGGCGCACCACCACGTGGCCGATCTCGCCCGCGGAGCCGTGCGCGCCGGGTTCGATGCGGCCCGCGATGCCGATGGCCCCCGCGATCCCGGTGCCCAGCGGCAGGAACAGGAACCGGTCGGCGTCCCGGCCCGCGCCGAGCCGCCCTCGCCGAGGCCGCCGGTGCGCACGTCGTGGCCGAGGGCGACGGGGATGGCGCCCAGGCGCTCGCTGAGCAGGGCCCGCATGGGGACGTCGCGCCAGCCGAGGTTGGCGGCGAACAGCGCGATCCCGTTCGCCTCGTCGACGACGCCGGGCACGGCGACGCCGGCGGCCACCGCGGGCTCGCCGAGGTGCTCCTCGCCGTACGCGCGCAGCTCGGCGGCGAAGTCGAGGATCGACGCGACGACCGCGTCGGCGCCGCGCTCGCGATCCGTGGCCCGGCGCGCCTGGTGCAGCAGCGCGCCGTCCGCCCCTACCAGGGCGGCCTTCATTCCGGTGCCGCCCACGTCCAGGGCGATGACATGTCTCACGGGGGACAGTGTCGCGCGTGCACCCCTGAGAGGTCTAGTCCACTGCGCGAGGAGCATGGTCAACTCGCGGGCGCTCCTGGGGAGGTGTGACCGGTTGTCGAACGTGCGTTTCCGCTGTGAGCCGCATGTGGTGTAGACCTTGTGCGACCGTGGGAGATCCTCGCGGCGATCGAGCAGGGCAGGGGTGGGTGCGGCAGTGCGCAAGGGGAGGGTGGCGCTGACCGCGGCGGCCGCGCTGGGTGTCGTGGCGACGTCCGCGCTGGTGACGGGCTGCGGAAGCGGCGGTTCCGACGATGTGACGCTCAAGCTGGTCGCCGCCGACTACGGCGACTCCTCGGCCAATGGCTCCCAGAAGTACTGGGACGAACTGACCGCGGCCTTCGAGAAGGACCACCCGGGCATCAAGGTCGACGTCGACGTCTACTCGTGGGACGTCGTCGACGACAAGGTCAAGGAGATGGTCGACGCGGGCAAGGCCCCCGACATGGCGCAGATCGGCGCGTACGCCGACTACGCCGCCGCGGGCAAGCTCTACTCCGCCGACCGGCTGCTCTCCATACCCGTCCAGGCCGACTTCCTGAGCGAGACGCGCGACGCCAGCCAGGTCGACGGCGTGCAGTACGGGCTGCCGTTCGCCGCCTCCACGCGCCGCCTCTTCTACAACAAGACGCTCTTCGAGAAGGCCGACATCGAGCCGCCGAAGACCTGGTCGCAGCTGGTCGCCGACGCCCGCGCGCTCAAGGCGCAGGGCGTGCGCTACCCCTTCGCGCTGCCGCTCGGCAAGGAAGAGGCGCAGGCCGAGACGCTGATCTGGACGCTGAGCAACGGCGGCGGCTACATCGACGACGTCGGCGGCTACGCCATCGACGACAAGCGGAACATCGCGGCCGTCGACTGGCTCAAGAAGGACCTGGTCGACGCGGGCCTCACCGGCCCCGTCACCCCCGCCAAGCTCAACCGGACCCCGGCCTTCCAGGCGTTCGCCGCCGGCCAGGTCGGCATGCTCGCCGGGCACCCCACGCTGATGAACATGGCCAAGGCGAAGAAGCTCGACTACGGCGATGTCGCCATCCCCGGCCCCGACGGCACGCCCAGGTCCACGATGGGCGTGAACGACTGGATGATGGCGTTCAAGCAGGGCGGCCACCCCGACCAGGTCGGCGACTTCCTCGACTACGTGTACAGCGAGAAGAACGTCCTCGCGTTCTCCCGCGAGTACACCCTCGCCCCGGTGACCGTCTCGGCGTCCGAGACGATGGCGTCGTCGGCCCGCGACAAGGACATCCGGCCGTTCATCGACGAGCTCAGCGGCGCCACGTTCTACCCGGCGAACAAGACGTCGTGGCCGCAGGTCAGCGCCGACATCAAGGCGCAGATCGGCACGGCCGTCTCGGGCGACGTCAGCGCGGCGGCCGTCCTCGGCGGGATCCAGAACTCCGCGGCGGCCGCGGAAGCCGCCGAGTAGCGTGACGGGCATGGACCCACGACCCCCTCTGGGCGCGCGCGAGCGCGCGCTGCTCGCGTTCGAGGGCCGCGGTTTCGCGTCACCGGGCGCGAAGGAGCGGGCCATCCGCGAGGAGCTCGACCTGGCGCCGGTCCGCTACTACCAGCTCCTGAACGCGCTGCTGGACGATCCCCGGGCGCTGGAGGAGGCGCCCGTGACGGTGAACCGGTTGCGGCGGGTCCGTGAGGACCGGCGCGGTCTGCGCTGACCCCGTTCCCCCGACGGGGCTATCGTCGTCGCATGGCCAGTCATCATGACCACCTCATGAGCCCGCGCACGGCCGCCGGACGGGACGGCCTCGCCGCCATCGTCGCCCGCCCGGACCGCGCCGTCATCGCCCTGGACTTCGACGGGACCCTGGCGCCGATCGTGCCGGACCCCGATCAGGCCCGCGCGCACCCGGACGCCGTCGCCGCGCTCGCCGCGCTCGCGCCGCGGGTGGCCTCCATCGCGGTGATCACCGGCCGGCCCGCGGGCGTCGCCGTCCGCCACGGCGGCTTCGCGGGGGTGCCCGGCCTCGAACACCTCGTGGTCCTCGGCCACTACGGCGCCGAGCGCTGGGACGCCGTCACGGGCACGGTGCACGCGCCCGCCCCGCACCCCGGGGTCGCCGCGGTCCGCTCCGAGCTCCCCGGCGTCCTGGCCGACCTGCACCTCTGGCACGACACGTACGTCGAGGAGAAGGGCCGCGCCGTGGCGGTCCACACCCGCCGCGCGTCCGACCCGCAGGGGGCGTTCGAGACGCTCCGCCGCCCGCTGTCCGACCTCGCGGCGCGGCACGGCCTGGTGGTCGAGCCCGGCCGCATGGTCCTGGAGCTGCGCCCGCCGGGCGTGGACAAGGGCGTGGCACTCACCGAGTACGTCCGCGAGATCGGTGCCGAGTCGGTGCTCTACGCGGGTGACGACCTCGGCGACCTCCCGGCGTTCGCGGCGGTCGAGAAGCTCCGCTCGGACGGGGTGCCCGGCCTGCTCGTGGCGGCGGACACGGTGATCACGGAGCTGGCGGAGCGCGCGGACCTGGTCCTCGACGGTCCCGCGGCCGTGGTGGGTCTGCTGCGCGATCTGGCCCGGTAGGGCGGGCGCACGGGGCGCGGGGCGCCGCGCGACCAGTCACCACGGCGCGGCACCCGCCGACGCATCCCCACCGGCAAGGGCGCCGGGGCCCGGCGCCTACTCCGCCTTCAGGGCCTCCAGCTGGTCCAGGAACCACTGCCCCGGGGGCAGCGCGGTCGCCGCGCCGGCCAGCCGCTTCGTGCGCTGCGCCCGCTCGTCCTCCGGCATGGCCAGCGCGGCGCCCAGCGCGGCCGCGGTCCCCGTCACGTCGTACGGGTTGACGACGAGCGCGTCCTCGCCCAGTTCCTCGTACGCCCCCGCCTCCCGCGAGAGCACCAGGACGCAGCCGTCGTCGGAGACCACCGGGACCTCCTTCGCGACCAGGTTCATGCCGTCCCTGATCGGGTTCACCAGCGCCACGTCCGCGAGCCGGTACGCCGCGAGGGAGCGCGCGAAGTCGTCCTTCACATGGAGGATCACCGGCGTCCAACCCTCCGTACCGAAGCGGGAGTTGATGGCCTGCGCCACCCGCGACACCTCGGCCGTGTAGTCCCGGTACACCGCGAGGTCCTGCCGCGACGGGTACGCGAACGCCACGTGGACGACCTTCTCGCGCCACTCGGGGCGGGTCTCCAGGAGGAGTTCGAAGGCGTGCAGGCCGCGCACGATGTTCTTCGACAGCTCCGTGCGGTCGACCCGCACGATCACCTTGCGGTCCTCGCCCACCTGCTCGCGCAGCGCCGTGAGCCGCTCCCCGACGTCGTCGCGGTGCGCCCGCTCGCGCAGGAAGTCCGCGTCGGCGCCGAGCCCGTGCACGCCGATCCGGGTGCCGGACGTGCCCCCGAGGATCCGCGTACAGCAGTCGGTGAAGGCGTCCGCCCAGCGGCGGGTCAGAAAGGCCAGCCGGTCCGCGCCCAGCATCCCGCGCAGCAGCTGCTCGGCGATGTCGTCGGGCAGCATCCGGAAGTAGTCGACGGGCGCCCACGGCGTGTGCGAGAAGTGGCCGATCCGCAGATCGTCCCGCAGCTCGCGCAGCATCCCCGGGACCAGCGCCAGGTGGTAGTCCTGGACGACGACCGTCGCGCCCGGCGCCGCCTCCTGCGCGAGCGCCTGCGCCAAGGCCCGGTTGTACGCCTCGTACGACGCCCAGCGGCGGCGGAAGTCCGTGCCGAACGACGGCTCCAGAGGCGTCTGGTAGAGCATGTGGTGCACGAACCACAGCACCGAGTTCGCGACCCCGTTGTACGCGTCCGCGTACACGTCGGCGTCGATGTCCAGCATCCGCACGCCCGGCTCGGCGACCCCGCGGCGCACCGCCTCGCGGTCGCCGTCGTCGAGGGCTGCGCACACCCACAGTTTGTCGTCGACGACGCTCAGGGCGGAGACGAGTCCGCCTCCGCCGCGCTTCGTCTCGATCGATCCGTCGTCGCCGACCGCGTAGGAGACGGGGCCGCGGTTGGACGCGACGAGAACCTCAGCAGCACCATGCGTGGAAGCCATAAGCCGAAACTAGCCCACCCCGGAAACGCTCAAACGTACGGCCGGGCTCCATCAGGAGCCCGGCCGTATACAACGCCCTGCGGGAGGGGGTCAGTCCTTGCGGCCGCGGACCGCCGCGAGGACCAGGGCGCCGAGTCCGCACAGCGACACGGCGAGCCCGCCGTAGAGCAGCGTGTGCGAGCCGGAACCGGTCTCGGCCAGCTCCTCGCCGGAGGCCGGCGGCACGGGCCTGGCCTGTCGGCGCTCGGTGACGACGACCGCGGTGCACGGGTCGTCGCCGCCGCGGGAGCGGGCGGCGCAGTTGGTGTGCGACACCTCGCCGGTCACCGGGATCACGGTGACGGCGCCGGGGGTGCAGGAGATCTTCACGGCGCCCTTGATCACGACCTTGCCGTGGGCGGGCACGTCGCCGGTCCAGAAGAAGGCCGAGCCCTTCCTGGTGAGGGTGCCCGACGAGGCGGTCGGGGTGCCGGTGAAGTTCTTCGCGGGCCAGGAGATCGTGGCGTCCGCGCGCGGCCGGTCGCCGGTGTTGCGGACCGTGATGGTGTCCTTGACCGTCGCGCACGGGGGCGCGGACGGCGTCTGCGGCTGGTGGACGATCTCCAGGCCCGGGGTGGGCGCGGGCGGCTCCTCGACGACGGGCGCGATGCCGCACTTCGGGTCCGTGGAGCCGTCCTCGCAGTTGGTGCGGGGGGTGTCGGCGACGATGTTGTTGGTGAGCCTGCCGTCGCCGCTGACCGGGTCGTTGATCTTCACCGAGTACGTGATGGTGGCCGTCTCACCGGCCGGGATGTCACCGGTGTAGCTGATCTTCGGAGCGGTGTAGGAGACGTCTCCGACGCTCGCCTTCGCGTCGCCGTTGTACGTCGCGTCGTCGAGGTTCTCGCCGAGGTCGTCGGTGAACTTGGCGTTCGGGTAGTCCAGCTTGCTGATGTTGTGGGCCGCGACCGTGTACGTCACCGTGTCGCCCGGCCGCACCTGGCTCGGGCTCGCCGTCTTGGTGATCTCCAGGTCGGGCACCGGGACGGACAGCGCGAACGCGGAGGGGACGTAGGTGTCGCCCTTGGTGGAGAAGCTCAGCGTGGTCGAGGTCGCGCCGACCGGGATCGGTTCCGCCTGGACGGCGGCCCGGGTGGCGCCGCCCGAGACGTCGAACTCCTTCGCGTCGATGCTCAGGTTGTTGCGCATCTTCGGGTCGAGGGCACCGTCGTCCTCGGAGATGAAGAAGTTGTTGGTGTTGCCGGTGTGCGTCTCGGTGATGTTCTGCCCGCCGACCGCGAACCTGTCGCCGGGGGTGTTCCAGTCGCCCTCGTACGCGGTGACGCTCGCCCGGGGCCTGCCCGAGGTCCGGTAGAAGCCGTCGACGGTGACCGTGGTGGCCGCTGACGTGGAGCGCTGGAGGACGTGGCCGCCGTAGATGTACACGTTGCGGCGGTCGGGCGCGTAGTCGTCGTTCGGCGCGTCGTACTTGTAGACGACGGTCATCGACCAGCCCGCGACGCAGCCCTTGCCGGTCGGCGCCCAGATGTCGCCGACGGCGACGGGGATCGGGGCGCCGGTCCCGGTGACCCCGCTGAACAGGTTCGTGACGTCGGCCTCGCCGGTGTAGTAGTGCGGGCCGCTGGTGCTCGCCGGGTCCCGCACCAGGTTCCGCGGGGTGACCTCGCTCGGCGCCGTGCCGTTCACGCCGACCACCGGGACCGCGGCGAGCGGGTCGCCGGGGGAGGGCTGCACGTCCGCGCCGGAGATGTCGCAGCGCTTGAGCTGGGCGCCGCTGGGGCCCTTGTACGTGCCGTCGTTGCCGCCGAAGAAGAGGCGGGCGTAGGCGACCTTCGCGCCGGGCGGGACGGTGACCCGGCCGGTGCTCGACCCGTAGCCGTCGGTCGTCCCCGCCCGGTTGATCCGCTCCATGACGAAGGTGTTGTTGTTGTCCTTGCCCTCGCCGTTCGCGGCGACGGCGCAGCGTGCGGGCATGTCGTCGGCGGTCGTCGGACAGCCCATCACGGTGTTGCCGATGGTCGTGAAGTCGCCGTAGATCGACTCGTCGTAGCGCTTGGCGAAGGGGGAGACGACGTCCGCCGCGGCCGGGACCGCGGCGGCACCGATCAGCGAACCCGCGAGTGCGGCCGTGGCGGCGAAGGCCGCGGTGCCCTTGAGCTGTCTGAACCACATAAAGGGCAATTTAGGCAAAATGCATGATGATCTACGGATTACGCCACGCGACGCTCCGCGTACTCACTGATTTCGGTCATCGGGGGCCGCTCCTCGGTGTCCACCGCGTACGTCCGCGGCTCGAACCCGTCCTCGCCGCGCTCGAACTGGGTGAGCACCGGACGCACCAGATGCCCGCGCGCGAGCCGCAACTGCGCGGTGCGGTAGATCGCCGCGGCCATCCGGCCGAGCGCCTGCCCGTCCTGGTGCCGGTGGATCCTGACCCCCACGTCGACCTGGGCGAGCGCGTCCAGGCCCACGGTGTGCAGCGCGTCCACCAGCAGGCCGAGCTCCACCCCGTAGCCGACGGGGAACGGCAGCTGTTCCAGCAGGGAGCGCCTGGCCGCGTACTCGCCGCCCAACGGCTGGACGAATCCGGCGAGTTGGGGCCAGTGCAGATTGAGGATCGGCCGCGCCATCAGCTCCGTCACGCGCCCGCCCTGGCCCGCCGCGCCGGCCAGCGGCCGGTCGTACATCGCCTTGACGAAGTCCACGCCCGGGTCGGTGAGCAGCGGCCCGATGATCCCGGAGACGAAGTCCGCCGAGAACTCCTTCAGGTCCGCGTCGACGAAGCAGACGATGTCACCCGAAGTGACGAGCAGGGAACGCCACAGCACCTCACCCTTGCCTGGCCTGGCCGGGACGCGCGGCAGGATCGCGTCGCGGTGCTCGACGCGCGCGCCGGCCGCCGCGGCCACCTCGGACGTGCGGTCCGTGGAGCCGGAGTCGACCACGACGATCTCGTCGACGAGCGGAGCGGCCTCCGTCATCAGCTCGCGCCGGATCACCGAGACGATCTCGCCGACCGTCCCCTCCTCGTTCAGCGCGGGCAGGACGACACTCACCGTCCGGCCCGACGCCCGTTTCGCGGCGATCAGCTGGTGCAGGGGGCGGTCGGCCACGGACCAGGAGCGCCTGCTCAGCCAGCGCTCGACTTCTTCCAGCACGTTGCGCGGCTCCTCACGGTGCGGGGGATGTGATCCATCTCGCGGTTCGGACGACTATCTCAAGGGTCCAGGGCGTCGGTTACAGTCTTGAACAAGGCCGGTGACCATCGCATGTCGGGGTCGCCGCCGCGCATCACCGCATGACACACAACCGAATACCGCTCATCCAGAGGGGCAGAGGGATACGGCCCGTTGAAGCCCCGGCAACCCTCCAGCCGGTCTCGTGTGACTGTCATCGTCGACGTCGCGAGGCTCCCGGCTAGGGAAGGTGCCAAATCCGTCTCGCGGCGAGGTGCGCCGCGAGGAAGATGAGGAGAAAGGGCCTCGCCTCTCATGGCTGTACAGACTGTCGCCACCGAAACCGCCGCTGTGACCGTTGATCTCGGTCCCGCCGCGGGCCTCTCCTGCCGCGAGTGCGGCGCCCGGTTCCCGCTCGGGCCGATCTTCGCCTGCGTCGAGTGTTTCGGGCCTCTGGAAGTCGCGTACGACCTTCCCGTCGGCGACCCCGAGGCGCTCCGCAAGCAGATCGAGGCCGGGCCCGCCAACATCTGGCGCTACGCCCCCCTCCTGCCGGTCCCGGCCGACGTCGCCGAGAAGCCGAACCTGAACCCGGGCTGGACCCAGCTGGTCAAGGCCGACAACCTGGCCCGTGAACTCGGCGTCGAGCAGGGCAAGTTGTTCGTCAAGGACGACTCCGGCAACCCGACCCACTCGTTCAAGGACCGCGTCGTCGCGCAGGCCATCGAGGCCGCCCGCGCCTTCGGCTTCACCACCCTCTCCTGCTCCTCCACCGGCAACCTGGCCGGCGCCGTCGGCGCCGCGGCCGCCCGCGCCGGCTTCCGCTCCTGTGTGTTCATCCCGCACGACCTGGAGCAGGGCAAGGTCGTCATGGCCGGTGTCTACGGCGGTGACCTCGTCGCCATCGAGGGCAACTACGACGACGTGAACCGCTTCTGCTCCGAGCTCATCGGCGACCCGCTGGGCGAGGGCTGGGGCTTTGTGAACGTGAACCTGCGCCCGTACTACGGCGAGGGCTCCAAGACGCTCGCGTACGAGATCTGCGAGCAGCTCGGCTGGCAGCTCCCGGACCAGCTGGTCATCCCGATCGCGTCCGGCTCGCAGTTCACGAAGATCGACAAGGGCCTCCAGGAACTGATCAAGCTCGGTCTCGTCGAGGACAAGCCGTACAAGCTCTTCGGCGCCCAGGCCGAGGGCTGCTCGCCGGTCTCGGTGGCGTACAAGGCCGGCACGGACGTCGTACGGCCGCAGAAGCCGAACACGATCGCCAAGTCCCTTGCGATCGGGAACCCGGCCGACGGCCCGTACGTGCTCGACATCGCCCGCCGCACCGGTGGCGCCGTGGAGGACGTGAACGACGAGCAGGTCGTCGAGGCGATCAAGCTGCTCGCCCAGACGGAGGGCATCTTCGCGGAGACGGCGGGCGGCGTGACGCTCGGTGTCGCGAAGAAGCTGATCGAGTCGGGCCACATCGACCCGTCGCTCACCACGGTCGTCCTGAACACGGGAGACGGGCTCAAGACCCTCGACGCGGTTGCCGATTCGTCTCAGGCGACCGCCACGATCCGGCCGAGCCTCGACGCGTTCCGCGACGCCGGTCTCGCCGCCGACCACTGAGCCGACCGCACCTGAGCCGACTGAACCTGTAGGAACGGGAGTCACCCAGCCATGAGCGTCAACGTACGCATCCCCACCATCCTCCGCACCTACACCGGCGGCCAGGCGGAGGTCCCCGCCCAGGGCGCCACGCTCGCCGAGGTCATCGCCGACCTGGAGAAGAACCACACGGGCATCGCCGCCCGCGTCCTGGACGACCAGGGCAAGCTGCGCCGCTTCGTCAACGTCTACGTCAACGACGACGACGTCCGCTTCGAGCAGGGCCTGGAGACGGCGACGCCGGACGGCGCGGGCGTCTCGATCATTCCCGCCGTCGCCGGCGGCTGATCTTTCGCCGTTCTACCCAGAGTCACGTGAATTGCCCCCTCCGCGAGAGAAGCGGAGGGGGCAATTCTGCATGGTTGAGCGCGGTACAGTTGGGGAACCTGATTCGTTTCCCCGAGTGGTGCATGACGGGCGCATATGAGTTCTCGCCCGAAGCCCGCCAAGAAGTAGCCAAAGTGCGCAGCCCTTTCGGGCCCTTTATGGCATTTATCTGGCCCGACTTGCCCTGGGATCTGTCCAGTTGGACCGTTTTCCCCGATCGGGCGTGCCCAGAATTCTCGTCCGACTGACCTGTTGCAGACGGCAGTTGGGCAGATACATTCAGCCGCGGTCGACGCGTTCCGGCGCACACCCCCAAACCCTTTGGGGAGTGAGGTCTGACCCGGGACCGCGAAGTGTGGTCTCGCGCAAGGGCCAGTAATAGGGGAGTTAGGCATGGCTCAGGGCACCGTCAAGTGGTTCAACGCGGAGAAGGGGTACGGCTTCATCGCGGTCGACGGTGGTGCGGATGTATTCGTCCACTACAGCGCGATTCAGATGGACGGCTACCGCACCCTCGAAGAGGGTCAGCGAGTTGAATTCGAGATCTCGCAGGGCCAGAAGGGGCCGCAGGCCGACATGGTCCGCCTGGCCGCCGGCTGAAGCGCGCGCGTCCGACTGACAGCTTCGTACGTCGCACGTCCATGGAGGGTCCGTCTCCCGGTCACCGGGGACGGGCCCTTCGTGCTGCGCCCGCCACCTGGGTCTTCACGGGAGCACCTTGCGCCCGCCCGTCGCCCGACCACCACCCCCCAACGATCCCGCTTCGCGGGAGCACCTTGCACTCGAAGGGGTCGAGTGCTAATCATTGGCGTTAGCACTCTCCGCGTGAGAGTGACAGAACTTGGATCGAGTCGGTGAGGTCCGCAGGCCGGTGGGGCAAGGAACCACAAGGGCTGTAGGCCGTCCGTCGCGGGCACCTGCACGATCCGTTTGCGTTTCCACCCCGTCCGGGAGGACCACTTCACATGGCCAAGATCATCGCGTTCGACGAGGAGGCACGGCGCGGCCTCGAGCGCGGCATGAACCAGCTCGCCGACGCCGTCAAGGTGACCCTGGGCCCCAAGGGTCGCAACGTCGTCCTCGAGAAGAAGTGGGGCGCCCCCACGATCACCAACGATGGTGTGTCCATCGCCAAGGAGATCGAGCTCGAGGACCCGTACGAGAAGATCGGCGCCGAGCTGGTCAAGGAGGTCGCGAAGAAGACGGACGACGTCGCCGGTGACGGCACGACGACCGCGACCGTCCTGGCCCAGGCCCTGGTGCGCGAGGGTCTGCGCAACGTGGCCGCCGGTGCCAACCCGATGGCCCTCAAGCGTGGCATCGAGAAGGCCGTCGAGGCCGTCTCCGCCGCTCTCCTCGAGCAGGCCAAGGACGTGGAGACCAAGGAGCAGATCGCTTCGACGGCCTCCATCTCCGCCGCCGACACCCAGATCGGCGAGCTCATCGCCGAGGCCATGGACAAGGTCGGCAAGGAAGGCGTCATCACCGTCGAGGAGTCCCAGACCTTCGGTCTGGAGCTGGAGCTCACCGAGGGTATGCGCTTCGACAAGGGCTACATCTCGGCGTACTTCGCCACCGACATGGAGCGTATGGAGGCGTCGCTGGACGACCCGTACATCCTGATCGTCAACTCGAAGATCGGCAACGTGAAGGACCTCCTTCCGCTGCTCGAGAAGGTCATGCAGTCCGGCAAGCCGCTGCTGATCATCGCCGAGGACGTCGAGGGCGAGGCCCTGTCGACCCTGGTCGTCAACAAGATCCGTGGCACCTTCAAGTCCGTCGCCGTCAAGGCCCCGGGCTTCGGTGACCGCCGCAAGGCCATGCTCGGCGACATCGCCATCCTCACCGGTGGCACCGTCATCTCCGAGGAGGTCGGCCTCAAGCTGGAGAACGCCGGTCTCGACCTGCTCGGCCGCGCCCGCAAGGTCGTCATCACCAAGGACGAGACGACGATCGTCGACGGCTCCGGTGACAGCGACCAGGTCCAGGGCCGCGTCAACCAGATCCGCGCCGAGATCGAGAACTCGGACAGCGACTACGACCGCGAGAAGCTGCAGGAGCGCCTGGCGAAGCTCGCCGGCGGTGTTGCGGTCATCAAGGCCGGTGCCGCGACCGAGGTCGAGCTCAAGGAGCGCAAGCACCGCATCGAGGACGCCGTTCGCAACGCGAAGGCGGCCGTCGAAGAGGGCATCGTCGCCGGTGGTGGCGTGGCTCTCCTCCAGGCCTCCGCGGTGTTCGAGAAGCTGGAGCTCGAGGGTGACGAGGCGACCGGCGCCAACGCCGTGAAGCTCGCCCTGGAGGCCCCGCTCAAGCAGATCGCCGTCAACGGTGGCCTTGAGGGTGGCGTCGTCGTGGAGAAGGTGCGCAACCTTCCCATCGGTCACGGCCTGAACGCCGCGACCGGCGAGTACGTCGACATGATCGCCGAGGGCATCCTCGACCCGGCCAAGGTGACGCGCTCCGCGCTTCAGAACGCCGCGTCGATCGCCGCGCTGTTCCTCACCACCGAGGCCGTCATCGCCGACAAGCCGGAGAAGGCGGGCGCTGCCCCGGCCGGCGGCGGCATGCCGGGCGGTGACATGGACTTCTGAGCCGGATCTTTCGGTTCAGCCGGTCTGTACGTTCCGAGGGCGGTACCTCCTCTTCACGAGGGGGTACCGCCCTCGGGCGTTTCCGGAAGGCGGCCCTGTCTCAGGAGGCGCCCTCTTCGTACGTGCTCCACGCGTCACGGCCCGCCCGCGCGGCGCTCTGGGTCGCCGTCTGCGCCTGGCGGAAGGCGCGGTGCGCCAGCTCCGTGGGCGGCACCTCCCAGCTGCCGGTCCAGTTGCGGCCCGCGCGGGCCAGCTCGTAGACGAGGAGGCCGACGCCCGCGGTGGCGACGACCATGCCGATCCCGGCGAGCCCCGCTCCGGCGGTCAGCCGGCTTCGGTTCGGGCGGAACTCGGTCCAGGAGATCTTGGAAAAGGTGCTGTCAGCCATGGGGCCAGGATGCGGGAGCGCGGCGCGGGGCGCATGTGGAGCGCGGTCATACGCGTGTTCGCTCGGCCCGGGGCAGCATCGCCGCGCGGGCCTCGGCGGCGCGGGCGCGGACGGCCTCCGGTGTGAGCGGACCCGTGGGCGGCCAGGCGGGGCGGGCACCGCGGCACCCGGAGCAGAATCCGCCCGGCAGGGCCTGTGGGGGCCGGGTGTCCCGCAGGTCGCGCACTCGATGAGGCGCAGGACGGGGCGGGCGGCGACGGGGGCCGGGGCCGGGATCTTGTCGATCAGGCGGCGGTGCAGCAGGGCGGCCGGGCTGTGGACGGGGCTGGGCAGTCCCGCGGTCAGGGCGTGCCGCAGGTCGTCCTCGGTGGCGCCTCGCGTGAACCACCGCTCCACCTCCGGCGCGAGCCGCGCGCACTCGGCGGCCGACAGCGCCAGGGACGGAGCGGTGCGGCCGAGAGCGGCCAGGAGCAGGAACGCCCGGGTGCGGGTGGGGCGGGGAGCCGCCCGCGTCGCGTCGGGGTCCGGCTCCGGTACGTCGCCCTTCGCGTACGCCGTCCACCAGGCGTCGCCGCGCGCGGTACGGGAGAACCAGGTGCGTGTCACCCAGCGCGCGCTGCCCGAGCCCTGGACGTGCTCACGGCCGCGCCTCAAGTGGCCCGCGCGCTGCAGGTTGTTGAGTGCCGTACGCATGGCCGCCTGCCCGTACGGGAGGCAGCGGGACAGCGCCTTCACGGAGATGTCGGCGCCGTCGGGCAGCCGGTCGATGAGGCCGGCGATGTGCGCCTCGCGTTCCGGGAGGTGCGCGAAGTCGTGCGCGGTGCGCGGGAGTTGGTCCGGCGCGGAGCGTTTGCCGTAGCCGGGGTTGGCCAGCGGGTGGGGTTCCTGGGCAGGGGCAGGACTAGACTGGGCGTCAGCCACGGGATCTCCTTGGGTGAGATCTTGATGGTCAGACCCCCGCATGGTGTTGCTAGCACCGGCGGGGGTCGTTCGTTGTCCGGGCACGCTAGAGCGCTGTCACGCTCCGTGGCAAATCGGTGCCGGAAAGTGTCCGGATTTCTCAACTCGCTGGGTGGGAGGGTGGGTTGAGGCCCACCTCCCGTTCCTTGAAAAGAGGGCTCGGGGCTCGGGGCTTGAGCTTCGGGTCAGTTCCGCCGCAGGTCGGCGATGAACGCGGACCAGGCCTCCGCCCGGAGCCCGAGCTTCGGGCCGTCGGGGTTCTTGGAGTCGCGGACCGGCACGATGCCGGTGGATGGGGTGTGGGCGTCGGCGACTTCGAGGCAGTCGCTGCCTTCGCCGCCGCTGTACGTGGACTTGCGCCAGCTCCGGGCGGCGGCGTCGTGCAGGTCGAGGTCGAACTCAGGGGTGCTGTTCCTCATGGCCGTAATCATGCGCCACGGCCTCGATGAGGGCCAGGGACTGCTTCGGGGTGAGCGAGTTGGCCCGCACCAGGTCGTAGGAGAGTTCGTTGCGGGCGACCGTTGCCGGGTCGTCCAACAACCGCCCTGTTGTGGGGGCTTCGATGAAGGAGAGAGGCGGGGCGTCGTCGAAGTACATGAGCTTCAGTGAGCCGTGCAGGGAGGCGTGGCCGCCTGCCGAGAACGGGAGCACCTGGACGATGACCCGGCGGGCGCGCACCAGGGCGGCGATGTGGTGGAGCTGGTGCGCCATCACGGCGGCGCCGCCGACCGAGCGACGCAGGGCCGCCTCGTCCAGAACGGCCCACAACAACGGCTTTGTTGGGTTGTCCAGGAGGCGGGTGCGCTCCATGCGGGCGGCCAGCAGCTCGCCGATGGTCTCGTCGGGGGCCGTGGGCTGGTAGTCGAGGAACACCGCGTGCGCGTAGTCCGCCGTCTGGAGCAGGCCGGGGATGAGCAGTGCCCCGTACTGCCTGATCTCTGTCGCGAGGGCCTCCGCCTCGGCGGCCTCCGCGAACTGCTCAGGGTGCCGGGACCGGTTCGCCTTCTTGCAGTGGCGGGCGAAGAAGTCGCCGGTCGCCAGCGTCTCGTCCAGGCGCTCCGCCATGTCCGGCAGGATCCGCCGCGTCCCCGCCTCCATCTGTCCCACGTACGAGCCGCTCACGAACAGCAGTTCCCCCAGGGCCTGTTGGGTGAGGTCCGCTCTCTCGCGGGCGTGGCGCAGTTCCTCGCCGATCATCACGCGGCGGGACGAGGGGTCGAGGTCCTTGGGTCCGGTCATGCGCATCAACTCCCGTTGCGAACAAGGGGCTTTGTTGGGGCGTGCCCCTGGAAAGCGTAGAGCCGACACGGTCACGCTGGGTGAGGAATGCGGAACACTCGGTAGGAGAGGTGCTGATCGGGATGGTCGTGCGGGGCGCGGAGCGGATCCTGGTGGTGGAGGAGGTGGTCACCCAGCTCAAGGCGGAGCTGGAAGGCGCGGGGGTGCTGCTGCCGTCGTTGCGGGTCGACCCGGTGTCGGCGGCGGGGGAGACGGCGTACCCGCTGGTCGACCTGGGGTGTGTGAACCTCGATACGGCGATGCGGCTGGTGGCCGTGTTGCACGGGGGCCGCGGGGCGGGTGCGCGGTGAGCGTCGGGACGTACGTGATCGACCGCAGGGACGGTCGGGTCGGGCAGATCATGGGGCACGAGGGCGGTTACGTGCAGTTGCGGCCGCCGGGCGGGGGCCGGGAGTGGGACTGCCCGCCGGACGCGGTCGAACCGGCGCCGGTGGGGGAGGTGCTGCGGGAGCGCGTCCGGCGGGTCAACCGGGAGGGGCGGTTGCCGTGAGAGGCGGACGGCTCCCGACGGTCCACTGCGACCGGGGGTGACGTGCGCCAGGTGCGGCCGGACATGGGCCGGGCCCCACGGAGCTCGGGGGAAGCGTCCGTGAGGCCCGGGGCTCGGGGTCGGCGGAAGGGTCAGACCTTCGCCGGTTCCTTGGGGGTGCCGGTGACGGGCGGGGCCGACGGGCCCTCCTCCGCGTGGGCCTCGGGGGATTCGCCGAGGTCCACGTCCGCGTTGAACTCGACCATCATCTCCTTCGTGAAGCCGAAGTAGTACGTGGCGAGGTAGCCGACGATGTAGCCGACGAGCAGGCCGCCCGCGTAGATCGCGCAGGTCACGCCCAGGCCCTTGTTGCCGTCGAGGAGCGGGAAGAGCGCCCAGCCGGACGGGCCGATGGCCGTCGAGCCGACCTGCGTGCCGAGCATCGAGAAGAGGCCGATGAACGCGCCGCCCGCCGCGCCGCCGACGCACGCCGTGATGAACGGGCGGCCCAGCGGCAGCGAGACACCGTAGATGAGGGGTTCGCCCACGCCCAGGAAACCGGCGGGCAGCGCCGACTTGATGGTCTTGCGGATCGACGTGTTGTTCTTGAGCTTCCGGTAGACGGCGATCGCCGCACCGACCTGGCCCGCGCCCGCCATCGCGAGGATGGGGAGCAGGACCGTGTAGCCCTGCTGCTCGATCAGGGTGGTGTGGATCGGGATCAGCGCCTGGTGCAGGCCCAGCATCACCAGCGGCAGGAACAGCCCGCCGAGGACCGCGCCGGCGAAGATGCCGGTGTTCTCCAGGAGCCAGTTGGCGCCGTCGCCGATCGCGGTGGAGACCTCACCCGCGACGAACATCAGGCCGAAGATCGTGACCAGGCCGGAGATCAGGACCGTGAGGGTCGGGGTGACGAGGACGTCGACCGCCTCCGGCACCCACTTGCGGCACCACTTCTCGACGTAGACCGCGAGGACCGCCGCGCCCAGCGCGCCGAGCACACCGCCCTGGCCGGGGGAGAGGGTCTGGCCGAACACGTCGATGTTCGCGACACCCGGGTACACGATGATCGCCGCGACCGCGCCGCCGAGGATCGGCGTCCCGCCGAACTCCTTCGCCGTGTTGTAGCCGACGAAGACCGCGATCAGCGCCATGAAGCCGGAGGCGATGGCCGCGAGGGCCGGGGTGACACCGGGCAGCCAGTGCAGGTTGATCAGCAGGCCGTTGATGCCCGCGATGATGCCGCAGCCGATCAGGGCCGGGATCAGCGGCACGAAGATGTTGGCGATCTTCCGCAGGAAGAGCTTGAACGGCGTCGCGTTCTTCGCCTTCTGCCGTGCCCTGAGCTCCGCGCCCTGCGCCGCCAGCGCGTCGGCGGTCGGCGGCTGCGGGCCGGGGGCGGCGGCCTTGCCGTCGTTCACCAGCTCCTCGAACTCCGGGGTGACCCGGGCGACCTTCCCCGGGCCGAGGACGATCTGGTACGTGTCGTCCTCGACGACGCCCATGACATCGGGCAGCGCCTTGAGCGCCTCTTCCTGGACGAGCGAGCGGTCGGCCAGGCCCAGTCGGAGCCGGGTCATGCAGTGGGCTACGGACGTGACGTTCGCGGCACCGCCGACGAGCGGCAGGATCGAGGCCGCCACGTCGCGGTTCTTGTTCTCAGCCATGGTGCGTGCTGCCTTGCTGTGCGGGGAGGGAGGGGACGAGTGGGGGTCAGAGGGTGGCCGCCGCCGCGAGGGCGGCGCGCAGGTGGCCGTTCGCCTCGGTCAGCAGACGGGCCGCCGTCGGCCCGTCCACGTCGCCGAGCACGACGAGGATCGCGTTCTTGACCTCGCCGTCGGTGGCGGCGAGCGCGGCCTCGATGGCGCTGTCGTCGGCGCCGGTGGCCAGGGAGACGATGCGGCGCGAGCGGGCGCGCAGCTTCTCGTTCGACGCGCGTACGTCGACCATGAGGTTCCCGTACGTCTTGCCGAGCCGGATCATGGTGATCGTCGACAGCATGTTGAGGACGAGCTTCTGCGCCGTGCCCGCCTTCAACCGGGTCGAACCGGTGAGGAGTTCGGGGCCCACGACGACCTCGATACCGTGGTCGGCGGCGGCCGCGAGCGCGCTGTCCGCGTTGCAGGACAGGCCCACGGTGAGCGCGCCGTACGTGCGGCGGGCGTGCTCGACGGCGCCGATCGCGTACGGGGTGCGGCCCGAGGCGGAGATGCCGACCACGATGTCGTCGGCCGTCAGGTTCAGCGCGTCCAGGTCCTCGGCCGCGAGCTCCTTGGAGTCCTCGGCGCCCTCGACGGCGGTGACCATCGCGGACGGGCCGCCCGCGATCAGGCCGACGACCTCGCTCGGGTCCGTGTTGAAGGTGGGCGGGCACTCGGACGCGTCCAGGACCCCGAGCCGGCCGGCCGTGCCGGCGCCCGCGTAGATCAGGCGGCCGCCACGGGCCATCCGCTCGGCCGTGCCGTCGATCGCGGCGGCGATCGCGGGGAGCTGGGCGGCGACGGCGGTGGGGACGGAGGCGTCCTCCGCGTTCATGATCTTCGCGATCTCCAGCGTGGACTGCTGGTCGATCTCGGCGAGCTCCGGGCGGAACGCCTCCGTCGTGAGGGTCGCCAGCTGGGCGCGGAGTTCGGTGTACGTGGCGTCGGTGGACATCGTCGTCTCGGGGCCTTCTGTGGGGTGCGGGTGTTTTTCTGCCGGGTGTGTGCTGTGTGTGCGGGGTGCTGTCGTGCGGGGTGCTGTCGTGCGGGTGCGGGGCTCCGCCCCGGACCCCGCTCCTCGATCGCCGGAGGGGGCTTGAAAGGGGGCTCGAACGCGCTACTTGCGGGAGGAGGTTCGGTGGCGGTGGGCCAGGGCCTCGTAGGAAGCCGAGAGGGCCGGGGCCGTCGTCTCGTACGTGCGTTGCGCCACGCCCACGAACAGGCAGTCCACCACGAGGAGTTGGCTCGTGCGGGATGACATCGCGGCGGGGCGCAGCTCGCTCTCGCGGGCGATGGACGTGGTCAGGACGTGGTCGGCGTACTGCGAGACCGGGCCGTCGGGGCGGCCGGTGATCGCGATGGTCGTCGCACCGTGCTCGAAGGCGACGCGCAGCGGCTCGATGACGTCACCGGTCCCGCCGGAGTGCGTGATGGAGACCGCGACGTCGCCGGAGCGCAGCGTCACCGCGTTCGTGATCGCCAGGTGCGGGTCGCTGTGGGCGTGGGCGATGTGCCCGATCCGCAGCAGCTTCTGCGCGAGGTCCTGGGCGACGAGACCGGAGGCGCCGACGCCGTACACGTCGACGCGGCGGGCGGCCGCGAGGGCGTTCACGGCGGCGCCCAGCTGCACGGTGTCCAGACCGGCCGCCGTGTCCGCGAGGGTCTGCTGCTCGTCGTACGCGAGCTTGGCGACCACGTCGGCGATCGGGTCGTCGACCGCGATGTCGGCGGTGACGGCGGGGGCCCGGCCCGACTGCTGCTGGGCGGCGAGCCCGGCGAGGGCCAGGCGCAGGTCACGGTAGCCGGGGTAGCCGAGGAGGCGGGCGGTGCGGACCACCGTGGCCTCGCTCGTGCCGGTGAGCTCGGCGAGTCCGGTGACGGTCAGCGCCGCGCAGCCCGCCGGGTCACCCGCGACCGCCTCGGCGACCCGCTGCATGGAGCGGGTCATCGACGGCGCGAGGGTGCGCACCTTGGCCGCGAGGGCCGCCGGGGCGGGGGGCGCGTCACTCGCGAAACTTTCCTTCACGTTATTGCTCACGTACTGAAAGATATTTTCGCGGAGTGTCGTGGTCAAGAGTCCTTCGACCGGGACATGGGTCACATATGGGGGGCGTGAGGTGCGCGGGGTGGCGGGACAATGGGTCCATGGATTCCGTCAGCCCGCTCGAACAGGCCCTGCACGCCGCCCGCGCCCTCGTCCTCGCCGACCTCAAGGCGGTGGACGTCGCCGACGCGGACGTCGTCTCCCTCGTCGAGGAGTCGATCTCCTCGCGCCGCTGGTGGGTCGAGCAGTGGCCGGAGGGCGTCGCGTACGTCACCGGGCTCGTCGCGCAGGACGTGAAGGACGGCCTCCTCGAACGCTACGGCCGGTGGCCGCTCTGCCCCGTGTGCGGCGCGGGCTCGGGCACGGAGGGGCCGCACGCCCTGGACGTGGAACCGGAGCTGGGCGCCGACCCGCACTGGGTCTGCTCCGAGGCCGGGGTCGTGGTCGCCCCGGTGGGATCGCTCGGGACCGTGACCGGATGACCGTCTACATCGATCCGCCGACCTGGCCGGGGCACGGCCGGATGTGGTCCCACCTGGTCAGCGATGTCTCGTACGACGAACTGCACGCGTTCGCCGAGCGGTTGGGGGTGCCGCCGCGCGCCTTCGAACGCGACCACTACGACCTCCCGTCGCACCGCTACGAGGACGCGGTGCGGGCGGGGGCCGTGGCGATCGGGTCGAAGGAACTCGTGCGCAGGCTCACGGACGCGGGGCTGCGGCGGCCGAAGGGGCGGCCTGCGGTGCCGCCGCCGAGCCCGTGACGATCTTCGATCCGGTGCGGCGGTGCAGGCGCAGCGCGACGGCCGTCGCGGCGAGGGCCACCACCGTCATCGCGGCGCCCGCCCAGGCGGTGGCCGGGTAGCCGAGGTCCGCGTCGATGACCGTGCCGCCGAGCCACGGGCCGCCCGTGTTGCCGAGGTTGAACGCCGCCGTCGTGGTGGCACCGGCCAGGGTGGGGGCGGCGCCCGCGACGTTGAACATGCGGGCGTTGAGCGCCGGAGCCGTGTAGAACGCGGAGAGGCCGAGCAGGAACGACAGCGCCACCGCCGCGACCGCGACGTGACCGAGGACCGCGAGCGCCGCGAGGAAGACGGTCGAGGCGGTGATGCCGGTCAGCAGGACGCCGAAGAGGTGCGCGTCCGCGACCCGGCCGCCGATCGTCGTGCCGACCAGGGCGCCGATCCCGAACAGGGCGAGGACGCCGGGGACCCAGCCCTCGGGCAGACCCGCCACGTCCGTCAGGAGCGGCGAGAGGTAGCTGAACGCGCAGAAGACGCCGCCGGCCGCGAGCGCCGTGACGACGATCGAGAGCCACACCTGACGGTCGGCGTAGATGGCCAACTCGCGCTTGAGGCGCGGGCGTTCGGCCGGGAGCGGGATCGCGGGGACCAGCGTGACGATACCGACCAGGGCGACCGCGGAGGCCGCGCCCACCGCCCAGAACGCGGCCCGCCAGCCGAGCCCGTCGCCGAGGAAGGCGCCCGCCGGGACGCCCAGCACGTTCGCGATCGACAGGCCGCCGATCATCACGGCCATCGCGCGGGCCCGCTGGTTCACCGGCACCATCGCGATGGCGACCGCCGCGCCCACGGCCCAGAAACCGGCGCAGGCCAGCGCCGAGACGACACGGGACGCGAAGAGGACGGCGTACGACGGGGCGAGCGCGCCCGCGATCTGGCCGAGGCCGAAGACCGTGATCAGCGCGATGAGGGTGGTGCGGCGGGGCAGGCGCAAGGTCGCCACCGCGAGGAGCGGGGCGCCGACCACCATGCCGATCGCGAAGGCCGAGATCAGCAGACCGGCCTGCGGAATGGTGACGTCCATGTCGTCGGCGACCGCGGGGAGCAGGCCGGAGAGCATGAACTCGCTCGTGCCGAGAGCGAAGACGCTGAGGCCGAGGATGTAGACGGCCAGGGGCATGCGGGTGGGGGCGGGGGCGGGCTGAGGCGGCATGTAAGGGGTCAACCGGGGGCGCGGGCGTGGCATTCCCGGGAGGGCTTGGTCCGGAGGGTCGCGCCGGGGAGGTCCGAGTGATGCCGTTTCGCGCCGGTCTGGTTCGTTCTGTTCCCCGTTGCTGTGGGCGCTACTGGGGGCCCTGGAGCAGGTCGAGTTCCGTCCCCAGGTTCTCGCGGGCCGCCGACTCCCAGTGCTTCACCCCGTGCGGGGTCCTGAACAGCCGTGGCAGGTCGAGGAGTTGGCCCAGGACCGCCGCCCGGCCCGCGCGGAACGCCTCGTCGGGGACGAACGCGTACTCCTCGCGGACCGCCCTCGTGTACGCGGCGTACGTCTGCGCGTCCGAGGCGAGGATCGCCAGGTCGGCGTCGCACAGGGCCTCGCCGTTCGTGTCGCCGTCGGCCGGGTCGTGGGTGGTCGTGAGGCGGACCAGGCGCGCGACCTCGTCGACCCGCTCCCGCGCCAGTCCCGCTTCGTGCAGGGCGCGTTCGGCCAGGACGGCCGAGCGCTCCTCGTTCTCGGAGCGGTCCGGCCGGTACACCGCGTCGTGGAACCAGGCCGCGAGACGGACGAGGTCGGGGTCGTCCGCGTGCTCGGCCAGGGCGTCGACGTGGTCGAGGACCGCCTGGAGGTGCGCCGTGGTGTGGTAGCGGCGCTGCGGCTCCGCCCAGCGGGCCAGCAGGTTGTCGGCGTACGGGTACGGGTCGATGTCCGGGGTGCCGGTCGTCGCCCGCAGGGTGCGGGCCCAGCGCTCACGCAGCTCGGTCATGGGACGACCTTAACCGGCGGCGGACAGGGGGACGGCCCGCCGTCGCACACCCCCCGGGGGTGTGGGGCCGGCGGGTCGTCCGGCCCGGCCCAACGGGGCGGCACCGGAAGGCAGTTGTCCCTTCGTCGCGGGCGGCGGGCGCCCTACCGTGTGGTCATGACGACAGATGCCGTACGAGACGACATGCGGGACCCGGAACTGCCCGGACGGCTCCTGACCGCGGAACGGGACGTCCTGATCCCCCTGCTGAGGGCGCGGCCCGACACGGACTTCGCGCTGCGGACCGCGTGTCCGGGGTGGACGGTGCGGCATGTGCTCGCCCACTGCTCGGCCGCGCTGATACGCGTGGTGGAGAGCCGGTTCGAGAAGGGGGTCTTCAGCCCCGAGTGCAACGACCGGGACATCGCCGAACGGTCCGGCCGGTCGAACCAGGAGATCGTGGACGAGCTGGAGCGCGGGATGACCGAGGCGGGCGCGGCGATCGCGAAGGCGGGCGGCGTCCTGGACGGGGTGGCGCTCGGGGAGTGGATCCACGCGGGCGACGTACGGGAGGCCTTCGGCGAGCCGGGGGCGTACGCGGGCGCCGGGCTGCCGCTCGCGCTGGAGCTGCTGGTGCGGATCAGCCGGGACCGGGGGCACGTGGCGCTCCACGCGGACGTGGACGACCTGGACGCCCCGCTGGTGCTGGGCGCGGCCCCGGGCGACAAGCCCCCCGCGCGGTACATCGGCGGTGCGGGCGTGCTGCTGCGGCTGTACTCGGGGCGGCCCGTGGTCGGCGCGCGGTACGAGCTGGCCGGGGTCGCGGAGGCGGAGCTGAACCTGTTCGGGTGAGCCGTGCGGGGGTCCCGCGCCGGGTCAGGGCGCTTCACGACGCCCGCCGCGCGGAGCGTCGCCGGGTCCGTCGTGCCCAGGATCGCCACGCTGAACGCCGCGCTCGCGAAGACTCGGATCGCCCGCACCGCGTCGCCGACGCGGTGCGGGCGGTGGGTGCCCGTCGCCGCTGTGGCGCCGGACGGGGCCGGGGTGATGGTCGCTGTCGTCATGCTTCCAGCATGCGATTCGGGCATACCGTGCACATCGGCCCCAGGGTGTAACCCTCGTACGACCCCCGGGGGACCCGTCCCCTAGGGAACCCGGGGCGACCACCCGGGTGGCCCGCACGGCGGGGAAAACCGTTGGCATCGGCACCCATCCGTCCCGTACACTCCCCGTCTTCCCCGCCTCCCTTCGCCCGTGTCGAAGCCGGAGCGCGCCGCCGACCGGACGGAAACCGGCCGGACCCGTTGCGTACCCGTACCTCGGAGCCGGAGGCAGAACCCCGTGAGCACGTCACCGCTCGACCGCGAGCGCGCGCACCTCGTGTCGTCCCGCGCCGCCCTGCGCGCCATGCGCGAGGACGCCCAGTCGCTCGACATCCGCGACGTCACCGCGAACTGGGTGAACGCCGAGGTGCTCCAGCGCCAGATCGACGAGCGGATCAAGGCGCTGGCCGACCTCAGCCACACCCCGCTGTTCTTCGGCCGGCTCGACTACCTGCACGCGCCCGGCGCCGACCGGGCCGAAGGCGCCGAGGGTGAGCAGTTCTACATCGGGCGCAGGCACGTCCACGACGGCGATGGCGACCCCATGGTCATCGACTGGCGCGCGCCCGTCTCGCAGCCGTTCTACCGGGCCTCCAAGAAGGACCCGATGGACGTCGCGCTGCGCCGCCGCTTCGGCTACACCGGCGGCGAGCTCACCGCGTACGAGGACGAGCACCTCTCCGACCCGGAGGAAGTGGCCCGCACCAGCGCCCTGCTCCAGCAGGAGATCGAGCGGCCGCGCGTCGGCCCGATGCGCGACATCGTGGCGACCATCCAGCCCGAGCAGGACGAGATCGTCCGCAGCGGCCTCGCCGGATCCGTCTGCGTCCAGGGCGGCCCCGGCACCGGAAAGACCGCCGTCGGCCTGCACCGTGTCGCCTACCTGCTGTACGCGCACCGCGAGCGGCTCGCCCGCACCGGCACCCTCGTCATCGGGCCGAACAAGTCGTTCCTGCACTACATCGAGCAAGTGCTGCCCGCGCTCGGCGAGTTGGAGGTCAAGCAGGCCACCGTCGACGACCTCGTCGCCCAGGGGACCCAGGTGGAGGTGCGCGGCACCGACGACTCCGCCGCCGCGGTGATCAAGGGCGACGCCCGGATGGCCGAGGTGCTGCGGCGCGCCCTGCGCTCGCACATCACCGAGCCGACCGAGGGCGTCGTGGTCGTCCGCGGCTCACGCCGGTGGCGCGTCCCCTCGTACGAACTCCAGGACATCGTGCGGGAGTTGGCCGCACGCGACATGCGGTACGGCGCCGCGCGCGAGGCGCTGCCGCGGCGGATCGCGCACGCCGTGCTCGTCCAGATGGAGCGGGCGGGCGAGGCGCCGGACGACCGCGTGCAGGACTCCGTCGCGCGCAACACCGCCGTGAAGGCCGCGGTCAAGGCCGTCTGGCCGGCCGTGGACCCGGCGAAACTGGTGCTGCGGCTGCTGTCCGACGCGGAGTTCCTCGCCGAGCACGCGGAGGGTCTGCTCGACGAGGCCGAACAGAAGGCCATCCTGTGGCAGAAGCCGGCGCGCAGCGTGCGGTCCGCCAAGTGGTCCGCCGCGGACGCCGTGCTGATCGACGAGGTCGGCGATCTCGTCGAGCGGACGCACTCGCTCGGGCACGTCGTCCTCGACGAGGCGCAGGATCTGTCGCCGATGCAGTACCGCGCGGTCGGGCGGCGGGCGACGACCGGCTCGGTGACCGTGCTCGGCGACCTCGCGCAGGGGACCACGCCCTGGGCGACGCGGAGTTGGGGCGAGGCGCTCGCGCATCTCGGCAAGGCCGACGCGGTGGTGGAGGAGCTGACGGCGGGCTTCCGTGTGCCGACGGACGTCATCACGTACGCCTCGCGGCTGCTGCCGCACATCGCGCCCGGACTCGCGCCGGTGAAGTCGGTGCGGGAGAACCCGGGGCAGTTCGAGGTGCGGGCCGTCACGGGTGACGCGGAGATCGTCGACGCGTGTCGTCGGGCGCTGGAGAACGAGGGGTCGGTCGGGCTCATCGCGGCGGACGCGCGGTGCGAGGGGCTGGGGGCGGCTCTGGGCGAGGCGGGCCTCGCGTATCTCTCGCCGGGGGAGGAGACGACGGCCGAGTCGCGGTTGACGCTGGTGCCGGCGTCGCTGGCCAAGGGGCTCGAGTACGACTACGTGGTCCTGGACGAGCCGGGGGCGATCGTGGCGGGGGAGCCGGATGGGCGGACGGGGTTGCGGCGGTTGTATGTGGCGCTGACCCGGGCGGTGTCGGGGCTTGTGGTCGTACATTGCGCTCCGCTGCCGGGGGAGTTGGGGCGGGTGTAGGTGCGGGGCGCGCCTTCTTTGGTGGCCGGGCTTGGATGGGCAGCCGGGGCTGGGGCCGAGGTCTCGGGGCTCCGCCCCGGGCCCCGCTGCTCAATCGCCGCAGGGGCTTGATTGGGCTGGGTGGTTCGTTTGCTGCGGGGCGGGGCGGGGCGGGGCGGGGCGGGGCTTGGGCGGGCGGCCGGGGCTGGGGCTGAGGTCTCGGGGCTCTGCCCCGGGCCCCGCTGCTCAATCGCCGCAGGGGCTTGATTTGCTGGGGTGGTTCGTTTGCTGGGGCCGGGGCTGGGGCTGAGGTTTCGGGGCTCTGCTCCGGGCCCCGCTGCTCAATCGCCGCAGGGGCTTGAATTGCCCGGGTGGCTCGTTCGGCGTGGGCCCGGTGGCGTGGCCGGGCTCAGGTGTCCAGGGCGTTTCGCCATACTCGGACCGCTTCCGCCGAGACCGGGCCCGTCCAGCCTGTCGGGCGGGAGGCTCCGCCGATGTGGAAGGCGGTGATTCCGGCCTCGCGCAGGCGCGGGACGTGGTCGAGGCGGAGGCCGCCGCCGACCAGGATCTGCTGCTCGTAGCCGGGCTCGCCGGACGCCGCGCGGGCGGCCTCCGCGATCAGGACGTCGAGGCCGGCGTCCACGCCGTCGGCCGAGCCGGCCGTCAGGTACGTGTCGAGGCCGGGCAGGTCGGCGAGCTGCTTGCGCAGGGCGTCGCGGTCCGCGGCGCGGTCGACGGCCCGGTGGAACGTCCAGCGGCAGCCGTCGAGCTCCGCGACGAGCCGCTCGACGGCGGTGAGGTCGGGGCCGCCGTGCTCGTCCAGGAAACCGAGCACGAACTCGTCCGCGCCCGCCGCGCGCAGCGCGCGCGGCGCCGGTCAGGGCGTCCACGTCACCCGCCGCGAAGCCGTCGGCGAGGCGCAGCATCACGCGCAGCGGGATGTCCACGGCCGCGCGGATCGCCGCGAACGTCTCCACGGACGGGGTCAGGCCGTCGGCCGCCATGTCCGTGACCAGCTCCAGCCGGTCCGCGCCCCCGGCCTGGGCGGCGATCGCGTCCTCGGCGTCGAGGGCGATCACCTCCAGGACTGCCCGCTTGCTCATGAGGCCCCTCACACGTACGCCGATAGGTCTAGTCCAATGTCCCGCCCAGCCTACGCCGCGTGCACCGTGAACGCAGCCGTCCTGACCTCGCCGTCGTGCTTGAAGTCCAGGAAGAGGCGGTACGTCCCCGTGCTCGGCGCGGTCGCGGTGAACGAAACCTCCGGGCCCGGCCTGCCGTCATGCGGGTGAACGTGAAGGTACGCGAGGTCGCCCGAGCGCAGCGCGACCAGGTGCCCGTACGCGCCGAGGTACGGCTCCAGATCGGTGACGGGACGGCCGTCCTTGCTGACGCTGAGCGTGAGCGCGCTCGCCGCGCCCGCCCGCAGCTCCCCGTCGACCTTCACCTCGTACCCGTCCGCGACCTTCGCGGTGTCCGCGTGCTCGGGGAGCGGAGCCGGAGCATAGGTGCCCGCGACCCCCAGGCCCGCGCCGAGGGTGAGCCCCTCCTTCTCGCCACGCGGTGTGAAGTCGGCGAAGACCCGGTAGTCGCCCGCCTTCGGCAGTGAGACCGGCGTCGACCAGGTGCCGTCCGCGGCCCGTACGGGATGCAGATGCCGGTACGCGGTCAGGTCCCGCGAGGCGACGATCAGGTGCAGCTCCTTGCCGTGCTCCTTCGTGTACGCGGTCACGGGCTTGCCGGTGGCGTCCTTGCGGATGGTGAAACGGATCTCGCCGGTCCGGCCGGGCAGCCGGTCCCGCGCGAGGTCGAGCGTGTAGCCGCGCTCGGAGACCTGGAGGCCGCCGGGCGTCGTGCTCGCGGCCGTGGCCCCGGTCGCGGCGTCGGTTCCGGTGCCTTCCTCGTGGCCGCCGTGGCCGCCCTCGTCCCCGTGGGCCCGCGCCGGGCGCTCCTGTGCGGTGACGGGGCCGACCCCGCTCCCCACTCCGTACGCGGTGCCGAACGTGGCGGCGACGCCGGCGGCGAAGGCGGTGATCTTCAGTCCAGTGCGCATGACGACTCCCGGGTCCGGAGGGGGCGGGCCGGGCGGCCCGTGACAACGAAGATACCCCCAGGGGGTATGAAGTCAAGTCCGGAATCCTCTTGCCCCCGATACCCCCTAGGGGTATAAATGGATCTCGTCGAGGGGTACCCGGCCGGGGTATTCCATCACCGAGGAGGCCTCATGTCGGCGCACACCGTCGCCCCACCCGCGCAGGTGGAACTCGCCATCGGCGGCATGACCTGCGCGTCGTGCGCCGCCCGCATCGAGAAGAAGCTGAACCGCATGGACGGCGTCGAGGCGACCGTCAACTACGCGACCGAGAAGGCGAAGGTCTCCTTCGCGGACGGCGTCGACGTCGCCGACCTCATCGCGACCGTCGAGGCCACCGGGTACACGGCACAGGAGCCCACGCCCCCGGCCGCTTCCGGTGGCGGCGAGGCGGACGGGGCCGCCGACGCCGACGAGCTGCGGCCGCTGCGGCAGCGGCTGATCACCGCGGTCGTCCTCTCCGTACCCGTCGTCGCGATGGCGATGATCCCGGCCCTCCAGTTCGAGTACTGGCAGTGGCTGTCCCTGACGCTGGCCGCGCCGGTCGTGACCTACGCGGCCTGGCCCTTCCACAAGGCGGCGTTCACCAACGCGCGGCACGGCGCCGCCACGATGGACACGCTGATCTCGATCGGCACGTCCGCCGCGTTCCTCTGGTCGCTGTGGGCGCTGTTCTTCGGCACGGCCGGCACCCCCGGCATGACGCACCCCTTCGAGTTCACCATCGAGCGCGGCGACGGCGCGGGGAACATCTACCTGGAGGCCGCCGCCGGCGTCACCGCGTTCATCCTCGCGGGCCGCTACTTCGAGGCGCGCTCCAAGCGGAAGGCGGGCGCCGCGCTGAAGGCCCTGCTCGAACTCGGCGCCAAGGACGTCACCGTGCTCCGGGGCGACGGACGACGTGAAGAGACCGTCCCCGTGAGCGAGTTGAAGGTCGGCGACCGCTTCCTCGTACGGCCCGGCGAGAAGATCGCCACGGACGGCACGGTCGTCGAGGGCTCCTCCGCCGTCGACGCCGCCATGCTCACCGGCGAGTCCGTGCCCGTCGAGGTCGCGACCGGCGACACCGTCACCGGCGCCACGCTCAACGTCGGCGGCCGCCTCGTCGTCGAGGCCACCCGGGTCGGCGCCGACACCCAACTCGCCCGGATGGCCCGGCTGGTGGAGGACGCGCAGAACGGCAAGGCCGCCGCCCAGCGGCTCGCCGACAGGATCTCCGCCGTCTTCGTGCCCGTCGTCATCGCGCTCGCCGTCGCCACGCTCGGCTTCTGGCTCGGCAGCGGCGCGGGACTGACCGCCGCGTTCACCGCCGCCGTCGCCGTCCTGATCATCGCCTGCCCCTGCGCCCTCGGGCTCGCCACGCCGACCGCGCTCATGGTCGGCACCGGCCGCGGCGCCCAGCTCGGCATCCTCATCAAGGGCCCCGAGGTCCTGGAGACGACCCGCGAGGTCGACACGATCGTCCTCGACAAGACCGGCACGGTCACCACGGGCCGCATGACGCTGCTCGCCACGCACGTCACGGACGGTACGGACACGGAGGAAGTCCTGCGCCTCGCCGGGGCGTTGGAGCACTCCTCCGAGCACCCGATCGCGCGCGCCGTCGCCGCCGGGTACGCGGGTGAACTGCCCGCCCCCGAGGACTTCGCGAACGTCGCCGGGCTCGGTGTCCAGGGCATCGTCGAGGGCCACGCGGTCCTCGTCGGACGCGAGCAGCTGCTCGCCGAGTGGGAGATCCACCTGCCCGTCGAACTGGCCCGCGCCAAGGCGGCGGCCGAGGCGGCAGGCCGTACGGCCATCGCGGTGGCCTGGGACGGGGAGGCCCGCGCGGTCCTGGAGGTCGCCGACGCGGTGAAGGACACCAGCGCCGACGCGATCCGCAGGCTGCGCGCGCTCGGGCTGCGCCCGGTGCTGCTGACCGGGGACAACGAGGCGGTCGCGCGGTCCGTCGCCGCCGAGGTCGGCATCGACGCGGCGGACGTCTTCGCCGAGGTCCTGCCCGAGGACAAGGTCGACGTCGTCAAGCGCCTCCAGAAGGAAGGGCGTTCGGTGGCCATGGTCGGCGACGGCGTCAACGACGCGGCGGCGCTCGCCCAGGCGGACCTCGGCCTGGCCATGGGCACCGGCACGGACGCGGCGATCGAGGCCGGCGACCTCACCCTCGTACGGGGTGACCTGCGGTCGGCGGCCGACGCGATCCGGCTCTCCCGCAAGACGCTGGGCACGATCCGCTCGAACCTGTTCTGGGCGTTCGCCTACAACGTGGCGGCGCTGCCGCTCGCCGCGGCGGGCCTCCTGAACCCGATGATCGCGGGGGCGGCCATGGCCTTCTCCTCGGTCTTCGTGGTCGCCAACAGCCTGCGGCTGCGGCGGTTCCGGGCCGGCTTCTAAGGTCTGTCCGGCGGATCCTGTCGCGGACGCGACCGAGGCCCGGGGCCCTGCCCCGGGCCTGTCGCCGTCTCACCGCGGGAGCTCGGGCGGCTCACCCGGCGTCGCGGGGACGTGACCCCGGGAACCCACCCGCTACCGTGGACCAGATGAGCCCCAACGAGCAGAAGCCGGCAGCCCCCCGGTCCCTCGCGGAAGCGCTCCGCGCCCGGGACGACGCCTCACTGGCGCGGCTCCTGCGGGCCCGGCCCGATCTGCTCGGGCCCGTGCCGAACGACCTGACACAGCTCGCCACCCGGGCCGGGACCCGCGCCTCCGTCATCCGGGCCCTGGATCATCTGGACCGGTTCACGCAGCAGGTGGCGCAGGCGCTCGCGGTGGGGCCCGAGCCGGCGACGTATGCCGAACTGCTCGCGCTGCTGCCCGGCGAGCGCACCGCCGACGTCCTGCCGGGTGCCGTCGCCACCCTGCGGGAACAGGCCCTGGTGTGGGGCGGCGACGATCAGTTGCGTCTGGTGCGGACCGCGCGTGAGCTGCTCGCTCCGACTCCGCAGCACCCCTCCCCGACGGGCCTCGGGCCGACCGTGGCCGAGGCGACCTCGGGCATGTCGCCGGGGCGCATCCAGGAGATCGTCGTGGCGGCCGGACTCTCCTCCACCCACGACCCGGTCTCGGCGGTGGCCGCGCTCACGCAGCTGTTCACCTCCCCCGACCGGATGTCGGCGCTGCTCGACGAGGCCCCGGCCGAATCCGTCGACGTACTGAACCGGCTCGTGTGGGGACCCCCGTACGGGCAGGTCACCGCACGGCCCGCCGCACACCTGCGCTGGCTGCTCGACCGGGCGCTGCTCGTGCCCACGAACCCGGGCACCGTCGTGCTGCCCCGCGAAGTGGCCCTGCACCTGCGCGGCGGCCGGGCGCACCGGACCCTGGAGCCCCTCGCCCCCGACGTGCGGGAGAAGGCCACCCACCGTCCACAGGTGGTGGACGCGGCGGCGGCCGCCCAGGCGCACACGGCGCTCGACACCGTCGAGGAGCTCCTCAAGGACTGGGACGAGGGCGGTCCGGCCGTGCTGCGGGCCGGCGGTCTGAGCGTGCGCGACCTCAAGCGCACCGCGACGGCCCTCGACACGTCCGAGCAGGTCGCCGCCTTCTGGGTCGAACTCGCCTACGCGGCGGGCCTGTTGGCGTCCGACGGCGAGGCCGACGAGCGGTTCGCGGCGACACCCGCCTACGACGAGTGGTCCGAGCGGCCCCCGGCCGAGCGCTGGACCCGGCTCGCGGCGGCGTGGCTCGCGGCGACCCGCACCCCTGGTCTGGTCGGCGGGCGCGACGGGAAAGACCGGACGCTGTCCGCGCTCGGCCCCCACCTGGACCGAAGCGCGGCTCCGGAAGTGCGGCGCCGGGTGCTCGGCCTGGTGGCGGACCTACCGGAAGGCGCCGCGCCCGACCCCGAGTCCGTGACCGACCGGCTGACCTGGGAGAGGCCCTCGCCGGGCGCCCTCGACCTGCGGACCCGGCTCGCCCGCTGGACGCTGGAGGAAGCCGAACTGCTCGGCGTCACCGGACGCGGCGCGCTCTCCGCGCACGGCCGGGCCCTGCTCGGCGCCTCCCCGGACGACACCGGGGCCGCGGCCACCCCCGCCGAGGCCGCCGCCCGCGCCGAGAAACTCCTCAGCCCCCTGCTGCCCGAGCCGCTCGACCACGTCCTGCTCCAGGCCGACCTGACCGCCGTCGCCCCCGGCCCGCTGGAGCGGCCGCTCGCGGAGACCCTCGCCGTCCTCGCCGACGTCGAGTCGAAGGGCGGCGCGACCGTCTACCGGTTCACGCCGGGCTCGGTGCGCCGCGCCCTCGACGCCGGCCGCACCGCCTCCGACCTGCACACCTTCCTGACCGCGCACTCCCGTACGCCGGTCCCGCAGCCGCTCGCCTACCTCATCGACGACGTGGCCCGCCGCCACGGACACCTGCGGATCGGCGCCGCCTCCGCCTACGTGCGCTGCGACGACGACGCCGTGCTCGGCGAGATCCTCGCCGACTCGCGGTCCGCCGCCCTGCGCCTGCGCCGCCTCGCCCCCACGGTCCTCGCCGCCCAGGCCGACCCCGGCACGCTCCTCGAAGGGCTGCGCGCGATGGGATTCGCGCCCGCCGCCGAGACCCCCGACGGCGACGTCATGATCACCCGTGCCCACGCCCGCCGCACCCCGCCGCGCACCGCCCCCGAGCCGGTCCCCGAGGGCCCGCCGCTGCCCGACGGCCCCCTCCTCGACGCCGCGATCCGGTCGATCAGAGCGGGCGACATGGCCGCCACCACCCCGCGCAAGGCGGCCGTGCCCGCCCACCCGGGAGGCAGCGCGCTGCCGCGCACCACCGCCGCCGACACCCTCGCCACGATGCAGGCCGCGGTCATGACGGGCGAGAGCCTGTGGATCGGCTACGTCAACGCCGAGGGGGCCGCCAGCCAGCGCGTCATCGCCCCGATCCGGGTCGAGGGCGGCTTCGTCACCGCGTACGACCACACGGCCGACGAGGTCCGTACGTATCCGCTGCACCGGGTGACCGGTGTCGCCGAGCTGGAGCCGGACGCGACCTGAGGGCCCGCCGCCCGAGCCCCGCCCGCGCACCCCGGGCGGACGGCGGTGGCCCACCGGCGGACTCCCGTCACGCCGCGCACCCCGCGTCATGCGGCACACTGGACGTTTGGCCGAACGCCCGAGGCCGAACGGAAGGGTGCCACGCGTGAATGGTCCACTCATCGTCCAGTCGGACAAGACCCTGCTCCTGGAGGTCGACCACGAGCAGGCCGACGCCTGCCGCCGCGTGATCGCCCCGTTCGCCGAGCTGGAGCGGGCGCCCGAGCACATCCACACCTACCGGCTGACGCCGCTCGGGCTGTGGAACGCGCGGGCCGCGGGCCACGACGCGGAGCAGGTCGTCGACGCGCTCGTCGAGTTCAGCCGCTACCCCGTGCCGCACGCGCTGCTCGTCGACATCGCCGAGACGATGGACCGCTACGGCCGCCTCACGCTCTCCAAGCACCCGGCCCACGGGCTCGTCCTGACCTCCACCGACCGGCCGGTCCTGGAAGAGATCCTGCGCTCCAAGCGGATCCAGCCGCTGGTCGGCGCCCGCATCGACGCCGACACCGTCGCCGTGCACCCCTCCGAGCGCGGCCAGATCAAGCAGACGCTCCTCAAGCTGGGCTGGCCCGCCGAGGACCTCGCGGGATACGTCGACGGCGAGGCGCACCCCATCGAACTCGACGAGGACGGCTGGTCGCTGCGCCCGTACCAGAAGCAGGCCGTGGAGGGCTTCTGGCACGGCGGGTCCGGCGTCGTCGTCCTGCCCTGCGGCGCGGGCAAGACGCTCGTCGGCGCCGGCGCGATGGCGCAGGCCAAGGCGACGACCCTGATCCTCGTCACGAACACCGTCTCGGCCCGCCAGTGGAAGCACGAGCTGGTCAAGCGCACCTCGCTCACCGAGGAGGAGATCGGCGAGTACAGCGGCACGAAGAAGGAGATCCGCCCCGTCACCATCGCCACCTATCAGGTGCTGACGACGAAGCGGAAGGGGATCTACCCCCACCTGGAACTCTTCGACTCCCGCGACTGGGGCCTGGTGGTCTACGACGAGGTGCACCTGCTGCCCGCGCCGGTCTTCAAGTTCACCGCCGACCTCCAGGCCCGCCGCCGTCTCGGACTCACCGCCACCCTCGTGCGCGAGGACGGGCGCGAGTCGGACGTCTTCTCGCTGATCGGGCCGAAGCGGTTCGACGCGCCGTGGAAGGAGATCGAGGCGCAGGGATACATCGCGCCCGCCGACTGCGTCGAGGTCCGCGTCAATCTCACCGACTCCGAGCGGCTCGCGTACGCCACCGCCGAGGCCGAGGAGAAGTACCGGTTCTGCGCCACGACGGCGACGAAGCGGAAGGTCACCGAGGCGCTCGTGCGCAAGCACGCGGGCGAGCAGACCCTCGTCATCGGGCAGTACATCGACCAGCTCGACGAACTGGGCGCCCACCTGGACGCCCCGGTCATCAAGGGCGAGACGACGAACGCGGTCCGCGAGAAGCTCTTCGAGGCGTTCCGCCAGGGCGAGATCTCCGTCCTCGTCGTCTCCAAGGTCGCGAACTTCTCCATCGACCTGCCCGAGGCGACCGTCGCGATCCAGGTGTCGGGCACCTTCGGCTCCCGGCAGGAGGAGGCACAGCGCCTCGGCCGCGTCCTGCGCCCGAAGGCCGACGGCCATGAGGCCCGCTTCTACTCCGTCGTCGCCCGCGACACCATCGACCAGGACTTCGCGGCCCACCGCCAGCGCTTCCTGGCCGAGCAGGGCTACGCGTACCGGATCGTCGACGCGGACGAACTGCTCGCCGACGGCTGACGGCACCCCGCGAGGACGAAGGCGACCCCCAGCAGCGGATAGGGGGACGCCAACGGCTGCTGCCACCAGTCCAGTTGGAGATCCAGGTCTCCCTGGTGGGGCAGCAGCCACATGGTGCGCGCCGTGAAGACGAGGGCCAGCGCCACGGTCGTACGGCGCCGCCCCTCCGCCCACAGCACGGCCAGCAGCGGCACGCACCACACCCAGTGGTGGGACCAGCTGACCGGCGACACGAGCAGCCCGGTCAGCGCCGTGTACGCGATCCCGCGCGCCGGGGTACGGGCGGTGCGGGCCGCGTACAGGCCCGCCGCACCGGCGAGCACCGCCGGGACCGCCCAGAGCGCGCCCGGCTCCGCCGTGTGCAGGACGCGCGCGACCAGCCCCTGCAAGGACTGGTTGTCGACGATCCACGCCTTGCCCACCCGGCCCGTCTCGAACAGCCGCCGGGTCCAGAACTCCCAGGTCGCGTACGGCAGTACGGTCGCGCCGACCGCCACCGTCCCGGCGAATCCGAGCGCGGCGCGGCCCGCCTCGCGGCGGCGCCCGGTGAGCAGCAGGTAGGCGACGAAGACGGCCGGGGTGAGCTTGACCCCGATCGCGACGCCGAGCGCGAGGCCCTTGCCGCGGGCCCCGTCCGGCCGGTTCAGATCCCACAGGACCAGACAGGCCAGCGCCAGGTTGATCTGCCCGAACAGGACGGTCTGGAAGACCGGTTCGAGCCACAGGGCGCCCGCCGTGACCGCGCAGACCGAGGCCCGCGTCGGCCGCAGCCCCGCCGCCCGGCAGGACAGGTGGACCAGGAGGGCGAGCAGCGCGATGTTGCCGAGGAGACACACCGCCTTGAGCGCGGCGAGCGGCGGCCAGGCCGCCGGCACGAACAGCAGCGCCGCGAACGGCGGGTAGGTGGCGGGCAGTTGCCACCGCGTCACCGTGAACCCGTACAGCCCGGCGCCGCCGTCCCCGCGCGCCGCCGCGGCCCCCTCCGCGCGGTACACCAACGTGTCGGCCATCGGGGCGTGTTGGGCGACGCAGAGCGTCACGAACGCCGCGACGGACACGGCGAGCAGGAGGTGGGCGATGGTGCGTGTGCGAACGGTCACGGGAGGTGACTGTAGGTGATCCCGGGCGAATCGGGCGGTGTTGTCCCGCGGCCGGGTGCCCGGAAGCCGCGGGGGCGCGATACCGTCGGGACGTCAACCGCACCGCCCCGGAGGGGACTTCGTGGGGATCGAGAGCGACCAGATCGTCTTCGACTATCTGAGCAGGGTCGGGGACCTGGCCCAGCAGCGCCAGTTGCCGTCCCAGACCCGGATGCGCCTGGTCTCCGAGCTGCGCAACGAGATCGACCGGCGCCGCGCCAAGGTCACCGTGGACAGCCCCGCCGCCGTGCGCCGCATCCTGGGGCACCTGGGCAGCCCGGACCGGATCGTCACCGAGGCGGGCGAGAGCGCCGGTACGGGCGGTGGCGGCGCGCCCGTCGCGTTCGCGCCGGAGGTGCCCGAGCAGCGGACCGGCCGGAGCGGCGGCCTGCGCAAGATCGTGCCGCGCCCGCGTCGCGACCCCGCCCCCGAACCCGTACGGGACACCGACCGCGACGCGCCGTCGCCGCCGCACCTCGCCGGGACCGACGAACTCGGCTCGTCCGACGTGGACATGGACTGGTGGCGGACCGTCGGCGACACCGGGCCCGGCGGAGCGGCCGAGACCGATGTCGTGCCCGGGTTCACGGGCGGCGTCGAGATCCCCGACATCCTCAAACCGCCGCCGAAGCGGAACGCCCCCGACCTGCGCAAGAAGCCGGCCGCCGAGCCCGAGCCCGCAGCGCAGGACGAGGAGGAGGACGAAGCCGTCGAGGTCGCGGGACCGAGGCGGACACTGCCCCGTCTCGGTCCCGTCGGCGGCTGGACCAACCCGCTCCTGCTGCTCGCGGCCGTCGCGCTCGTGGCCGGCGCGGCCTTGGGCAACGTCCTCGCGCTGCTGCTCGGCTGGGCCGTCGTCTACCTCTCCCGGCGCCTGACCCTCGGCCAGAAGAAGTGGGCCGTGTTCGGCCTGCCGGGGCTCGCCGCGACGGGCGGCATCGTCTGGCTGTGGGGCCGCAGCGAAGGCCGGTGGGGCGAACCCATCGCCGACGGGCGGATGAGCGGCGCGCTCTCCGACACCTGGCCGTGGGTGCTGCGCTGCGCCGCGATCGCCTCCGCCCTCTACCTCGTCTGGCGCTCCCAGCGGAACCGCTGACCGCTGACCTCCGGCCCCCGACCGCTCACCGGGTCAGTCAGCGCGTCAGGTCCGACTGGAGCTCCGCCAGGATCCCGTTCGCCGCCGTGTAGCCGATGCCCTGGATCCACAGCTCGTCGTCGACCTGGAAGACCTTGCCGTCCTTGACCGCCCTGAGGTTCTTCCACAGGCCGCTCGTCGTGGTCTGCGTGACCTTCGCCTTGCCCGGACTGCCGTAGGTCGACGTGAAGATGACGTCCGCGTCCGCCGCGTCGATCTGCTCCGGACTCACGTCGTACGAGAACCCGTCCTTGGCCTTGTCGGTGATCGCGGGCCGCCCGACGCCGACGTCGGCGAGGATCGTGCCGATGTAGTTCCGCTTCCCGTAGACGCGGATGTCGGCGCCCTCGACGAAGCGGACGACGTTGACCTCCGTCGCGGCCGCCTTCTTCCTGCCGCCGAGCGCCTTGGTGACGGCCGCCGCGTGCGCCTCGTACTTCTTGATCACCTTCTTCGCCCGCGGCTTCCTGCCGAGCGCGTCGGCGTGCACCAGGAAGTTCTGCTTCCAGGGGTAGCCGGTCGTCTCCGTGAGGACGGTCGGGGCGATGGCGCTGAGCTGCTTGTACCGCTGACCGTCGCGGACCTCGCTGCTGAGGATCAGGTCCGGCTTGAGACCCGCGATCTTCTCCAGGTTCGGGGCGGTGATCTCGCCGACCTCCGTGATGCCCTTCGTCGCGGACGCCGGGAGGTAGGAGAGGAAGGCGTCCTCGGCACCGGCGCGGGTCGCGCCGACCGGCTTCACCCCGAGCGTGATCGCCGAGTCGAGCTCGGCGGTGTCCAGGACGACCACGCGCTTCGGAGCGTTCTTGACCTTGACGTCGCCCCTGGCGGTCTTCACCGTGTGGGTCCCGTTCGGACCGGCGCTCCGGCCGCCGTCCTTCGCGCCGGAGTCGGACGAGCTACAGGCGGACAGGGCCAGGGCCGTGGTGAGGGTGAGCGTTCCGATGACAGTGCCGCGGTGCCTGAGGTGCATGGGGTGCCTTTCGGGGGCGCTTCTACAGGGTGGACGTTCCTTGCCACGGCGCTCCCGGAACCACCAGCGGGGAGCCCGTCACGGGGTCGGGCACCACCACGCAGTCCAGACCGAAGACCTCCTTGACGAGGCCGGCCGTGACGATCTCGTCCGGGGCGCCCTCGGCGACGATCCGGCCCGCCTTCATGGCGACGAGGTGGTCGGCGTAGCGGGCCGCCTGGTTGAGGTCGTGCAGGACGACGGCGACGGTGCGCTTCTTGTCGTGGTTCAACTGCCGTACGAGATCCAGGACTTCCACCTGGTGGGAGATGTCCAGGTAGGTGGTGGGCTCGTCCAGCAGGAGGATCTCGGTCTCCTGCGCGAGCGCCATCGCGATCCAGACGCGCTGGCGCTGCCCGCCGGACAGCTCGTCGACGTTGCGGTCCGCGAGAGCCGCGACATCGGTGCGCTCCATCGCCTCCGTCACCGCCCGCTCGTCCGCGTCGGACCACTGCTGCCACCAGTGCTGGTGCGGCTGACGGCCCCGCGAGACGAGGTCGGCGACCGTGATCGCCTCGGGCGCCACCGGCGACTGCGGGAGCAGCCCGATCTGCTGGGCGATCCTCTTCGTGGGCAGCTCGGCGAGGGCCCGCCCGTCGAGCAGGACGGAACCGCCCGCGGGCTTCATGAGACGGCCGAGCGCCCGCAGCGTCGTGGACTTCCCGCACGCGTTCGGCCCGACGATCACGGTGACCCGCCCGTCGGGCACGGCGAGGTCCAGGTCGTGCACGACCGTGCGGTCCTCGTAGGCGAGCGTCAGATCGCGGGCCGAGAGCCGGCTCATGCGGTGCCTCCGGAAGGGCGGACGGTACGGCTGCGAACGATCAGCCAGATCAGGTACGGGGCGCCGACCGCGGCGGTGAGCACGCCGACCGGCAGTTCCGTGGGGGAGAAGAGACGGCGGGCCAGCAGATCGCCGACGACCACGATCAGCGCGCCCAGCAGCGCCGAACAGACCAGCGGGATCTGCGCGGTACGGGTCAGCCGGCGGGCGATCTGCGGGGCGAGCAGCGCCACGAAGTCGACCGGACCCGCGGCGCCCGTGGCCACGGACGCCAGGATCACGCCGAGCGCCACCAGCCCCAGCCGGACCCGGCCGAGCCGGACGCCGAGCGCCGTCGCCGTGTCGTCGTCCAGGGAGACCGTGCGCTGCGCACGGGCCGCCCACGCCACGCACGGCACGAGGACGAGCAGCACCAAGGCGAGGGGCCGCGCCTCGGGCCAGCCGCGCCCGTTCAACGAGCCCGTCATCCAGATCTGCGCCTGCTGGGCGACCAGATAGTCGCCCTTCGTCATGAAGAGCGTCGTCACCGAGCGGAGCGCGATCGCGAAACCGATGCCGATCAGCACGAACCGGGTGGCGTGCAGGCCGCCGCGCCAGGCGAAGAGGTACACGAGCGCGGCCGCGACGACACCCCCGGCGACGGACACGTACGGCAGCGCGGCGGTGCTGGTCAGACCGAAGGGCATCGCCGCGACCGTCACCGCGCTCGCGCCCTGGCTGATGCCGATGATGTCGGGGCTGGCCAGCGGGTTGCGGGCGACCGTCTGGATCAGCGCGCCCGCGACGCCGAACGCCGCGCCCACCAGGAGCCCGACGACCATGCGCGGCTCCCGCAGCGTGCCGACCACGAGCTCGTCCGGCGACGGCCGGCCCGTGACGACCTTGAAGACCTCGACCGGGCTGGTGAACGTCTCGCCCACGCACAGGTACGCGAGACAGCCGACGGCGAGGAGCACGGCCAGGACCGTCGCCACCACCGTCGCCCTGCGGTGCAGCAGGAAACGGGCACGGCCCGCGCGCAGCACGGTGTAGCCCGCGGGACGCACTCCCCGTACGAGCGTGCTCATGCGGGCACCGCCTTCCTGCGCACCAGGGTCACCAGGAACGGGACGCCGATCAGTGCCGTCATCACGCCCGCGGGCACCTCGCTCGGCGGGAAGATCACCCGGCCCACGGTGTCCGACACGAGGAGCATGACCGGGCCGGTGAGCGCCGCCATCGGCAGCAGCCAGCGGTGGTCGGAGCCGACCAGGGCGCGGGCGATGTGCGGCACGGCCAGACCGATGAACGCGATCGGCCCGGCGGCGGCCACCCCCACACCCGTGAGGACCGTCGCGCCGAGCCCGCCGACGATCCGTACCGTCGCGACCCGCTGCCCGAGGCCCTTGGCCACGTCCTCGCCGAGCGCGAGCGCGTCCAGGCCGCGCGCGACCGCGTACACGAGGACGACGCCGACGAGGAGGAACGGCCAGATCTGGCCGACCAGCTCGGAGTCCCGGCCGGACAGCGAACCCACCTGCCAGAACCGGAACTCGTCGAGCGCGGAGGCCTTCGTGGTGAGGACCGCCGTCGTCACGGAGACCAGGAGGGCGTTGATCGCCGCGCCGCCGAGCGCCAGCTTCACCGGTGTCGCGCCGCCTCTCCCGCTGGACGCGATCGCGTACACGGCGACGGACGCGATGCCCGCCCCCGCGAACGCGAACCACACGTACCCGGTCAGCGTGTGGATGCCGACGTACGCGATCGCGAGCACGACCCCCACCGAGGCGCCCTGGCTGATGCCGAGGATGCCCGGGTCGGCGATCGGGTTGCGGGTGATGCCCTGGAGCACGGTGCCCGCGAGCGCGAGCGCCGCCCCGACCATCAGGCCGACCAGTGTGCGCGGCAGCCGCAGCCCCCGCACCACCTCGGCGGCGTCGCTGTGCCCGCCGTGCAGCAGGGCGTCGAACACGGCGGACGGGGCGATCGCGCGGGCGCCGACCGCGAGGCTGAGCAGCACCGCGAGGGCCAGGGCCACGACCGCCGCCACGATCGCGACGGCGCGGCGTCTGACGGGCATGTGCGTGCTCTCTCCACAATCAACGGGACACGGCCTTGGTAAGGCTTAGCTAAGTATGCGCTGTGAAGGGTCATCGTATGCCCGGGCACAATGGCCCCCATGGCTGCCCTCAAGGACCCCACGTTCACCGTCGGCTTCGACCTCGACATGACCTTGATCGATTCCCGGCCCGGTATCCGCGCGACCTGGATCGCCCTGTCGGAGCAGACCGGCACGTACGTCGACGCCGATCTGGTCGTCACGCGCCTGGGGCCGCCGCTCACCGACGAGCTCGCGCACTGGTTCCCCGCCGAGCGGATCCCGGCCATGGCCGACCTCTATCGTGAGATGTATCCCACATACGGCATCGAGCCGACGCTCCCGATGCCGGGCGTCCACGAGACGATGGCCGCCGTGCACGCCGCCGGCGGCCGGGCGATCGTCGTCACCGCCAAGTACGAGCCCAACGCGAAGCTGCACCTCAAGCACCTGGGCATCGACGCCGACGCCGTCATCGGCGACCTGTGGGCCGAGAGCAAGGGCGAGGCGCTGCGCGAGTACGGGGCGAGCGTGTACGTGGGCGACCACGTCGGCGACGTACGCGGCGCCCGCACGGCCGAGGCCCTGTCCGTGGGCGTGCCGACCGGCCCGTGCGACGCCGCCGAACTGCTCGCGGCCGGCGCCGACACGGTCCTCGCGGACCTGACCGAATTCCCGGCCTGGCTGGAAAGCTACGTCGAACGCGCCTGACGCCGCTGCACCGCGATACCGCGCAGAACTCCCGCCGCGGCCAGCAGAAAACCGACGCCCATCAACATGCACACCGCATAAGCGAGGGACGGGAACGGCTCGGTGCCGAGAAACAGAGGGGCCATCGTGACGAGGGTGGCGATCGCTCCTACGACGAAGACGATGCCACCGGCTTTCACGAGGCCGTCGCCGGGTCCTGACTCGGTGGCCCGGGAATTGGCTTGGGTTTTGTCGCGCACCCAGCCAGGGTAGTTCCCAGCGCAGAGGGGCAGGAAAAGGGAACCGTTCGGGGACACCTTGTCACCGGCTCCGTGCGCCATAGTCTTGGTCACGGCGGGTCGCACACCACGACCCGCTGCACTGCTATCCAGAGCGTTTTCTTTCTAGTACGAGGACGAGGACTTCACGTGCCTACCGGCAAGGTCAAGTGGTTCAACAGCGAGAAGGGCTTCGGCTTCCTCTCCCGCGACGACGGCGGCGACGTCTTCGTGCACTCCTCGGTACTTCCCGCCGGCGTAGACGCTCTCAAGCCCGGCCAGCGCGTGGAGTTCGGGGTGGTCGCGGGCCAGCGCGGCGACCAGGCGCTCTCGGTCACCATCCTCGACCCGACCCCCTCCGTCGCCGCGGCCCAGCGCCGCAAGCCGGACGAACTGGCCTCCATCGTCCAGGACTTGACGACACTGCTCGAGAACATCACGCCGATGCTGGAGCGCGGCCGCTATCCCGACAAGGCGGCGGGCGCGAAGATCGCGGGCCTGCTGCGCGCGGTCGCGGACCAGCTGGACGTCTGACCCCGGCGGCGCGCGGTCAGCCCGTGAGGCTCACGGGAACGCCAGCGCGTCCGGGCCGAGGGCCGGGACCAGGCCCTCGGCCGCCGCCCGGGTGAGCAGGCCGCGGATCGCCGCGTAGCCGGCCTCGCCGAGGTCGGCGGTGAACTCGTTGACGTACAGGCCGATGTGCTGGTCGGCGACGGCCGGGTCCATCTCCTGGGCGTGCTCCATCACGTACGGGCGCGAGGCCTCGGGGTCGTCCCAGGCCGCGCGGACGGACGCGCGGATCGTCTCCGCGTAACCGCGCAGCGTCTCGGCGCCCAGGTCGCGGCGGGCGATGATCGCGCCGAGCGGGATCGGCAGGCCCGTCGTGGCCTCCCAGTGCTCGCCCATGTCGGCGAGCTTGTGCAGGCCGTAGTTCTGGTACGTGAAGCGGGCCTCGTGGATGACGAGTCCGGCGTCGATCTTCCCGTCGCGCACGGCGGGCATGATCTCGTGGAACGGCATGACGACGATCTCGCCGACCCCGCCGCCCGGCACGACGTCCGCGGCCCACAGCCGGAACAGCAGGTAGGCGGTGGACGTCTCGCTCGGGACCGCGACGCGCTTGTCGGAGAGATCGACGTCCGGCTCGCGGGTGAGGACGAGGGGACCGCAGCCGCGGCCGAGCGCGCCGCCGCACGGCAGGAGCGCGTAGTCGTCGAGGACGTACGGCAGGACCGCGTACGAGACCTTGAGGAGGTCGTACGCGTCCTCGCGGCGTTCGGCGACGCCGTTGGTGATGTCGATGTCGGCGAAGGTCACGTCGAGCGCGGGGGCGCCCGGGACGCGGCCGTGGGCCCACGCGTCGAAGACGAAGGTGTCGTTCGGGCAGGGCGAGAAGGCGATGCGTGCGGTGTCCGTCATGTGTTCTTCCAACTCTCCAGTACGGGCGCCCACTTCCCGAACGCGCCGGTGAGCGCGGCGAGCGCGTCCCCGATGCGCCAGGCGGCGCGGTCGCGGGGGCCGACGGCGTTGGAGACGGCGCGTATCTCGGCCACGGGGACGCCGTGCGCGGCGGCGGCCTCGGCGACCCCGAAACCCTCCATGGCCTCGGCCACGGCGCCGGGGTGCGACCGGGCGAGCAGGGCCGCGCGGTCGGCGGTGCCGGTGACCGTGGAGACGGTGAGCACCGTGCCGACGGCGGAGTTCGTGGCCGCGGCGAGGTCTCGTACGAGGGATGCCGGCGGACGGTGGGTGACGGTGCCGAAACCGAGGTCGGTGACCGGGACGAAGCCGTCGGGGGTCTCGGCGCCGAGGTCGGCGGCGGTGATCGCGTCGGCGATCAGGAGCGCGCCGGGCGGGGCGGTGAAGCCGCCGCCGATGCCGGCCGAGACGACCAGGGCGTAGGGGCGGCCGGTGAGTTCGGCGCGGGTGAGGGCGGTGGCGGTGCCGGCCGCGGCGGCCGCGGGACCCACGCCCACGGCGATCACGTCGATGCCGGGATGTTCACGTACGCCCCGCGCCACCGCGTCCCGTTCGGCGGGGACGGCGGTGGCGACGAGGACGCGTGCGGTATCCGTCAGGAGTCCTTCTTGAGCTTGAACGACCACAGGCCGTACGCCTTGGAGTCGCCGCCCGACAGGATCGTGACCGTCGTGGCCGAGCCGGTCGCGCCGTACTGCTGGTTGAAGAACACGCTGCCCGGGACGGTGCGGTACGTCTTCTTGCTGGAGTCCGTGAGCGGCTGACCGTTCATCAGGAGCGTCCAGCCCTTGTCCGCGATCTCCGGGTCGACGCCGAAGCGGACCGTCTCGTCGGGGTCGACCTTGATGGACTTGGCGTCCTTGTCCTTGAGGCAGCCCTGGAGCGACGACGGCTTGAGCGAGTCGCCGTCGTTGTAGCAGGTGGCCTCGGAGTTCACCGTGCTGCGGCCCACCGTGACGGTGGCCAGCGGGGTCGGCTTGTCGCAGGCGGAGAGGACGAGCAGTCCGGCGCCGACGGCACCGGCGGCGGCCATGGCGCGGCGGTGGCGCGCGGCGAAACGCTGGGAGGTCATGGGCGAAGGCTATCTGGACCCGCGTCCACGGTCGCCGGGTGGGTCGATCGTCGGCGTGTGCGGGCGGCCGCGCCCGGCGGCGCGCCGGAGCGCGGCCCGGGTTCAGGCGACCCGGGCCGACCGCGTCGGGCCGCTCCGCCGGGCCGCCGCGAGCAGGCCCCGTACGGTCGTCAGCCAGCCGACGGCGACGATCCCCGCCGCCACGGACAGCCCGAGCGACCCGTTCAGCGGCAGGGCGATCCCGATCGCGCCGCCCACCACCCAGGCCACCTGCAACATCGTCTCGGACCGGGCGAACGCGGACGTACGGACCTCCTCCGGCACATCCCGCTGGATCGTCGCGTCCAGGGACAGCTTGGACAGGGCCTGCGCGAATCCGGCGACGGCCGCGAGGAACGCCGTCATCAGCGCGCCGAAGAAGATCGCCGAGGTGATCGCCACGCCGAGGACGACGGCCACGACGGTCACGATGATGACCTCGGGCGCCCGTGCCTTCAGCCAGGCCCCCACGGCCGTGCCCAGCGCGTTCCCCGCGCCCGCCGCCACGCCGACGATGCCGAGCGAGACGGCCGCGCTCTGCCCGGTCATCGGATGCTCGCGCAGCAGGAACGCCAGGAAGAAGATCAGGAACCCGGAGAGGCATTTCAGGGACGCGTTCGCCCCGAGCGCGTGGGTGACGGCCGGGCCGACCGTGCGCAGACCGGGCCTGCGCTGCCGCTCGTGCCGGGCGGGGCCGTGCAGATGCTCCTCGTCGGCGGCGAGCAGGGCCTTGCTCTCGCCCTTCGCCGAGTCGACCTTGTGCGGCATCGAGAAGGACAGGAACATCCCGGTCACGTACAGCGTGAACGCCCCGAACAGCGGCCAGCGCGGGCCGATCGCCTGGAGCCCCGCGCCGATGGGCGCCGCCACGCCGGTGGCGAGCAGCCCGGCGAGGGTCACCCGCGAGTTCGCCTTCACCAGGGAGAAGCCGGGTGGCAGCAGGCGTGGCACGACCGCCGAGCGCACGACCCCGTACGCCTTCGACGCCACGAGCACGCCGAGCGCGGCCGGGTAGAGCTGGAGGCTGCCGCTCACCACGGCGCCCGAAAGGACGAGGGCGAGGAACGCGCGGGCCAGCATCGAACCGGCCATCGCGGCCCGCCGCCCGTGCGGCAGCCGGTCAAGGAGCGGGCCGATGACGGGGGCGAGGAGCGTGAACGGCGCCATCGTGATCGCCAGGTACAGCGCGACCCGCCCGCGTGCCTCGTCCGTCGGCACCGAGAAGAACACGGTGGAGGCGAGCGCAATCGTGATCATCACGTCACCGGCGCCGTTCACCGCGTGCAGTTCGATCAGTTTTCCGAGGCCCGACTCGCCCGCGCCGTGCGCGTGTGTCGCCTTCCTGATCCCGCGCGCGGTGCCGGTGAACGGCAGGTGGAGGGCGCGCCCGACCGAGCGGACGGCCCCGCGTACCGGGCCCGAACCGCTGTTCTCGTACCGTGTCGCGCCGGACGGACCGGACGACGACCTTGCGGCAGCCACCCAGTCATAGTGCCCCTTGAACGGGCGTACTAGTGCCGATATGGGCACGCGGGTCGGCTTTCGCGTCCGGTGCGGCTCGTACGTCGGTGTGGGCGCAGGGCGCGGGAAGAGGTAGCGTGCGTAGCGCGCCCGCGGCGGTTGTTCTCGGCCGCGCGCCTCTCAGCCATCCCGCAGAATGGATGGCGTAGGTGCGCCCGGAACGTCGGGCGCGGACGTCGACGCGGCCCTCCGGTCCGCTCCGTCCGCGCTCCCGCTCACCGGACGGCGCACTCGTGAGACGGCGTAGGAGAGAAGCGATACCTGTGAGCGCAGCGACAACGCGAAGCCGCACCCCTGACCGTCTGTGCGCCGAGGCGGTCGACCTCGCCCGGACAGCGGCCGAGGAGGCCGCGGCCCCGGGAGTGGTCGGCGAGCACGTCGAGACGGTCGTCGAGGGCGACCGCGTCGTCACGCATCTCTTCGAGTGCAAGGAGTTCGGCTACCGCGGCTGGCGATGGGCGGTGACCGTCGCCCGCGCCTCGCGCGCCAAGTACGTCACCCTCGACGAGACGGTGCTGCTGCCGGGCCCCGACGCCCTCCTCGCCCCCGAGTGGGTGCCGTGGAGCGAGCGGCTCCGCCCCGGTGACCTCGGCCCCGGCGACCTGCTGCCCACCGAGTCCGACGACCTGCGCCTGGAGCCCGGCTACACCGGCGAGGACGTACCGCCGCCGAACTCGCCGCTCTCCGAGGAGATGGCCGAGCTCGTCGAGGCGGAGGACGCCGAACTCACGGAGCTGCCCGCCCCCGGGCCCGTGGTCGCGCCGTCCCGCGGCTCGATCGCCGCCGTCGCCGAGGAGCTGGGGCTGCGCCGCGCCCGCGTCCTGTCCCGGTACGGGCTGCACGTCGCGGCCGACCGCTGGGAGGAGTCCTTCGGCGCGAAGACCCCGATGGCCCAGGCGGCCCCGGCCACCTGTGTCTCCTGCGGCTTCCTCACCCCCATCGGCGGCTCCCTCGGCCAGGCCTTCGGCGTCTGCGCCAACGAGTTCTCCCCGGCGGACGGCCGGGTCGTCTCCCTGGCGTACGGCTGCGGCGGCCACTCCGAGGCGGCGGTCATGCCGAAGCCCCCGCGCCCGGCCCCGCCGGTGATCGACGAGACCATGGTGGACGTGCTGCCTCTGCGGCCGGCGGCGGACTCCGGGTCGGTCGGGGCGGCTCCGGTGGACGGGGCGGACGACTTGGGGCACTCCTAGCCCACTCGCCTGTGGGCGCTTGCGCGGGCGGGTGCGGCTTTCGTCGTGGCTGGTCGCGCAGTTCCCCGCGCCCCTGAGGGCTTGCGGCTTCGCCGCTTGCCTTCACAGGGGGAAATGCGACGCGGAGCGTCTGCATTTCAGAGGCGCGGGGAACTGCTTGACCAGCCCCCACGCACCCGCACCCGGCGATCGCACCGCAAGGGGCACTCACCCGAGCCGCGATAACGTGCCGCGGACCATTCCAGCCCCCCAGAGGGAGACACCGTGAGCGTCAGCAAGGCCGCGCGTCCGGCGCCGCAGGGCATCGACCCGTTCGGCACCGCCAGACTGCGGCGCGCGGTGCTGGACGGCTGGGCGGGGAGCGGGGCCCGGTTCCGGGAGGACGCCAACGCCGAGGAGGATCTCGCGCTCGGCGGGTACCGGGACCGGCTCGTGGTGGAGCTCGCGCAGAACGCCGCCGACGCCGCCGGGCGGGCCGGTGGCCCCGCTGGCGGCGGACGGCTCGCGCTCACCCTGAAGGACGGTGTGCTCGCCGCCGCGAACACCGGCGCTCCGCTCGACGCGGCCGGTGTCGAGTCGCTGTCGACGCTGCGGGCGTCCGCCAAGCGCGCGGACGCGGACACCGCCGTCGGCCGGTTCGGTGTCGGGTTCGCCGCCGTGCTCGCGGTGTCCGACGAGCCCGCCGTCGTCGGCCGCGGCGGCGGCGTGCGCTGGTCGCTCGCCGAGGCGCGGCTCGCCGCGGCCGAGACGGCCCGGCACAGCCCCGCCCTCGGTGACGAGCTGCGCCGCCGGGACGGGCACGTGCCGCTCCTGAGGCTGCCGTTCGCGGCGGAGGGGACCGCTCCCGAGTCGTACGACACGGTCGTCATCCTGCCGCTGCGCGACGCCGCCGCCGAGGCACTCGCGGCCCGGCTGCTCGACGCCGTCGACGACACGCTGCTGCTCGCCCTGCCCGGCCTCGCCGAGGTCACCGTCACCACGGACGCGGGCACGCGCGTGCTGCGCCGCCGCACCGTCGCCGACGAGGGCCCGTACACCGTTGTCTCGGACGACGCCCGCGAGCCCGCCGAACTGCGCTGGCGCACCGTCAGCCACAGCGGGCCGCTCGCCGCCGAACTGCTCGCCGACCGGCCCGTCGAGGAGCGGCTGCGCCCGCACTGGTCGCTCACCTGGGCCGTGCCGGTCGACGCCGACGGCGCCCCGCAGGCCCCGCGCAGCGCGCCCGTGCTGCACGCGCCGACCCCCAGCGACGAGCCGCTCGGGGTGCCCGCGCTGCTCATCGGCTCGTTCCCGCTGGACACCGCGCGGCGGCACGTCGCCCCGGGTCCGCTCACCGACTTCCTCACCCAGCGCGCCGCCGACGCGTACACCAAACTCCTCGGCGACTGGCGGCCCGTGGGCCCCGGCATCCTCGACCTCGTACCGGGACCGCTGGGCCGCAGCGAACTCGACGGAGCCCTGCGCGCCGCCATCCTGGAGCGGCTGCCCCGGACCTCCTTCCTGCCGCCCGCCGTCGCGCCGGACGGCGAGGACGACGACCGGCCCGCCGCGCTCAGGCCCCGGGACGCCGAGGTCGTGGAGGGCGCGGGCGCCGACACCGTGCGGGTGCTCGCCGACGTCCTGCCCAGCCTGCTGCCCGCCGGGCTCGAACGGCGCCCGGAGCTGCGGATGCTGGAGGTCGCCCGCGTCCCGCTGGCCGAGGCGATCGACCGGCTCGCCGGCCTGGAGAAGGAGCCCGGCTGGTGGTGGCGGCTCTACGAGTCCCTCGCCGGCGTCGACCCGGACCGGCTCAGCGGGCTCCCCGTGCCGCTCGCCGGGGGCCGCACCGCGATCGGGCCGCGCCAGGTGCTGCTGCCGACCGCCGACGGCGCTTCCCGCCCGTCTCCCGCCACCGCCCCCGACGGCGATGCCGACAGCGCCGTGACGGGTCTGCCCGGTGACGCCCTGGCCCGGCTCGGCCTCAAGGTCGCCCACCCCGACGCCGCCCACCCGCTCCTGGAGAAGCTCGGCGCGCTGCCCGCCACCCCCGCGCGGTCCTGACGACGCCGCAGGTGCGGGCCGCCGTCGCCCGGTCGCTCGACGACGAACCCGCGTGGGACGACGAAGGCGCCCTGGGCGCCGACGAGTTGGCGGACGTCGTCCTCACCCTGGTGCGCGACGCCCACCTCGGCGTCGGCGACGAACCGTGGCTCGGCGCCCTCGCCCTGCCCGACGAGGACGGCGAACTCGCCCCCGCCGCCGAACTCGTGCTGCCCGGCAGCCCGATCGCCGACGTGCTGCGCGAGGGCGAACTCCCCTACGTGGACGACGAACTGGCCGAGCGCTGGGGCGCGGAGCCGCTGGCCGCCTGCGGTGTGCTCGCCACCTTCGCCCTCGTCCGCGCCACCGACGTCGTCCTCGACCCGGACGAGTTCGAACCGCGGGACAGCGATTTTCCCGAGCCGGACGACGCCGGACTGCTCGACGCCGTCGACGTGTGGTGCGAGGACGTCCTCGACCAGCTGCCCGACACGCCCGTGCCGCCCGTCGCCACCGAGCTCGTCGCCGTACGGGATCTGGACCTGGTCGACGAGGACCGCTGGCCGCAGGCGCTCGCGCTGCTGTCCCGGCCGCCGCTGCGGGACGCGCTCACCCAGCCCGTCCGCGTCCTGCTGCCCGACGGCACGCACGAGCTCGTCCGGCCGTACTCCGCCTGGTGGCTGCGCGGGAACCCGGTGCTCGACGGTCGCCGCCCCGCCGGGCTGCGCGCCGAGGGCGGTGACCCGCTGCTCGAAGGGCTCTACGAACCCGCCGACGCCTCCGGGTTCGAGGACGAGCAGGTGCTGCGCGCCCTCGGGGTGCGTACCTCCGTCGCCGCGCTGCTCGACGAGCCCGGCGGCGCCGCCGAACTCCTGGACCGGCTCGCCGACCCCGACCGCGAGGTCGGCGCCGCTCAACTCCACGCCCTGTACGGCAGGTTGGCCGAGCTCGACCCGGAGCAGGTCACGCTGCCCGACGAGGTGCGGGCCGTGCGGGACGGCGAGATCGTGGTCGTCGACGCCGCGGACGCGCTGGTCGCCGACGCCCCCGACCTGATCCCGCTCGCGGGGGCCGCGCGCTGCTCCCGGTCGCCCCGGACCGGGCCGCCCAGCTCGCCGAGCTCTTCCAGGTGGGCCGGCTCGGCTCGGCCGTCGACGCGGACGTGACCGAGGCGGGGGAGGAGCACCCCGTGCCCGACTCCGTCCGCACCCTCCTGGGACCGGCGACCCCGTCTTCGTACGTCGAGCACGAGGAACTGTTCGTCGCCGGGACCGAGGTCGACTGGCGGCGCACCCCGACGGGACCGTGCACGCCGCGACCCTGGAGGGCGTCGCCGCGGGCCTCGCCTGGGCGGCGGGCCAGTGGCCGCGCCGCTTCGAGGTCGCGGCCCTCCTGGAGGACCCGTCGCGCACCGAGGAGTTGGCGCGGGACCGCTGGTTCGACTGAGGCGCAGATCACTGAGAGAAACTCAGAAAAGGGGCCCGTTCCCGTACAACCAGATGCGGGACCCGGTGGTCTATCACGCGAGTCAACAGACTCCTCGACCACTTGGGTCCCGTGTGACGGCAACTGCACCACGGGATCCCTTCTCCACCATGGGGAACACATGCGCATGCGTGCCATAGCGGCTGCCGCTTCTCTTTCCGGCGCCCTGGCGTTCACCGCTCTCGCCGTCCCGGCCGCCCAGGCCGACGGCTCCGCCGCGCCCACCACCCGCGAGGCCCGCGACTTCGCGAAGCAGGCCGCGGCCTCCGCCGACGCCGGCTCGAAGTCCCGGAGCCTGGCCGCCGACGCGTCCGGCGACCCGTACGCGATCGACGCCACCTTCTCCAACGTGAAGGTCAACGGGGGCAAGCCGATCGTCGCCGGTACCACCAGCGTCGTGCACGCCCCGGTCAGCTACACCCTGACCCACCCGGCCGACGTGGACGTCACCTCGCCCGAGGTCCTGACCGACGTCGACATCTACTGGGTCAACGCCGACGCCAGCGACGGCAACGTCCTGTTCGACCTGGACTACGCGACCTGCACGCCGGTCACCGCCACGACCGCCACCTGCACGCAGAGCATCGACGTCGACCCGGCCGACCTGTGGAACGTGGACGCGGGCAAGGCGTGGAAGGCCGAGGGTTCGCTCGTCGACACCAACGGCATCGACCTGACCGACGAGAACGCCGACTTCAGCCAGGTCGGCTTCGCCTACCAGGACCAGCTGGCCTCCACCACGCTCCAGCGCCGCTCGACGCTGACCGTGAACGCCTCGCCGGAGCCGGTCTACAAGGGCCGCACGATCACGGTCACCGGTTACCTCAAGCGCGCCAACTGGGACACCGCCAAGTACGCGGGCTACACGAAGCAGGCCGTGAAGCTCCAGTACCGCAAGAAGGGCACGACGTCGTACCCGTCGACGTACCTGAAGACGGCGACCTCGTCCTCCACCGGCTACCTGAAGACGACGTACACCGCGTCGGCGGACGGCTACTGGCGCTACAACTTCCTCGGCACCTCGACCACCCCGGCCGTCAAGGCCTCGGGTGACTACGTCGACGTGCGCTGACCCACCGGTCTCAGGCAGGAAAGCGGCGGCCGACCCACTTCCACAGGAACTCCAGGACGGCCGCCGCCACCGCCGCCACCCCCACCGCGGTCCACGGCATCACGCTGCCCACCAGCTTCAGCGCGAAGAACTCCTGAAGCCACGGCACGACCAGGACCAGCAGGAAGCCGAGACCCATCGCCGCCACCAGGCAGATCCGCCACCACGTGTAGGGACGGGCGACGATGGCGAGCACCCACATCGAGATCAGGAACAGCGTCAGCGTCGCCGAGCTGGTCTCCGCGTCCAGCGCGCCCGTGCCGCTGTAGTAGTGCCGGGCGATCATGTACATCACGAACGTGGCGGTTCCGGCCACGATCCCGCCGGGGACCGCGTACCGCATCACCCGCCGCACGAAGTGCGGCTGCGCCCGCTCCGTGTTCGGCGCGAGCGCCAGGAAGAACGCGGGGACGCCGATCGTCAGCGTCGACAGCAGCGTCAGGTGCCGTGGCAGGAATGGGTACTCCACCTGGAAGCAGACCACGAGCAGGGCGAGAAGCACCGAGTAGACGGTCTTGACCAGGAACAGCGTCGCCACGCGCGTGATGTTGCCGATGACCCGGCGGCCCTCCGCGACCACCGAGGGCAGCGTCGCGAACGAGTTGTTCAGGAGCACGATCTGCGCGACCGCCCGGGTCGCCTCCGAGCCCGAGCCCATGGACACCCCGATGTCGGCGTCCTTGAGCGCGAGGACGTCGTTCACACCGTCGCCGGTCATCGCGACCGTGTGCCCGTGCGACTGGAGGGCCGCGACCATGTCCCGCTTCTGCTGCGGCGTGACCCGGCCGAACACCGTGCCCGCGTCGAGCGCGTCGGCCATCCCGGCCCGGTCCTCGGGCAGGGTCCGGGCGTCGACGGTGTTCTCCGCGCCGGCCAGGCCCAGCTTCCCGGCGACCGCGCCCACGGACACCGCGTTGTCACCGGAGATGACCTTGGCCCTGACGTCCTGCTCGGCGAAGTAGCGCAGGGTGTCGGCGGCGTCCGGGCGCAGCCGCTGCTCCAGGACGATCAGCGCGGCGGGCCGCGCGCCTTCCGTGACCCGGGCGTCCTCCAGGTCCCCGGCCACCCGGGTGAGCAGCAGCACGCGCAGCCCCTGCCGGTTGAGGCCCTCGGTCTCGGCGAGGGCCGGATCACCGGCCGGGAGCAGCACGTCCGGCGCGCCGAGCAGCCACGCGCTGCCCGTCCCGTCGCCCTCGCTGAACGCGGCGCCGCTGTACTTGCGCGCCGAGGAGAACGGCAGCGACTCGACGCAGCGCCACTCCTCGCTGTCCGGGTAGGCGTCGATGATGGCCTGGAGCGAGGCGTTGGGCCGCGGGTCGGACTCACCGAGCGCGCCGAGCACCTTGCGTACGTACGTCTCGTCGGCGCCGTTCAGGGGCCGCAGCTCGGCGACGTCCATGCCGCCCTCGGTGAGCGTGCCCGTCTTGTCGAGGCAGACGGTGTCGATCCGGGCGAGGCCCTCGATGGCCGGGAGCTCCTGGACGAGGCACTGCTGGCGGCCGAGCCGGATGACGCCGATCGCGAAGGCCACGGACGTCAGCAGCACGAGGCCCTCGGGGACCATCGGGACGATGCCGCCGACCGTGCGCGCCACGGAGTCCTTGAAGCCGTGCTCCTTGACGACGAGCTGGCTGATGACCAGGCCGATCGCGGTCGGGATCATCATCCACTGCACGTACTTGAGGATGGTGGAGATGCCGGAGCGCAGTTCGGAGTGGACGAGCGTGAACCGGCTCGCCTCCTCGGCGAGCTGCGCGGCGTACGCCTCGCGGCCCACCTTCGTCGCGGTGAACGCGCCGCCGCCCGCGACCACGAACGACCCCGACATGACGTCGTCGCCGGGCCGCTTCACGACCGGGTCCGCCTCACCGGTGAGCAGCGACTCGTCGATCTCCAGGCCGTCGGCCTCCGCACAGGTGCCGTCCACGACGATCTTGTCGCCGGGGCCGATCTCGATGAGGTCGCCGAGCACGATCTCCGAGGTGGAGATCTCGGTGGCGGCCCCGTCGCGCCGCACCGTCGGCCGGGCCTCACCGATCACCGCGAGCGAGTCCAGGGTCTGCTTCGCCCGCCACTCCTGGATGATGCCGATCCCGGTGTTCGCGATGATCACGAAGCCGAAGAGGCTGTCCTGGATCGGCGCGACGAACAGCATGATCAGCCAGAGCACGCCGATGATCGCGTTGAACCGGGTGAAGACGTTCGCACGGACGATCTCGGTGAGCGAGCGTGAGCTGCGCACCGGTACGTCGTTGACCTCGCCCCGAGCGACGCGCTCGGCGACCTCGGCGCCGGTCAGCCCCGCCGTGCGCTCCGGTACCGGTACCGGGTGCACCGGGTCGAGTTCGGCGCCCGCATCGATGTGCGTCATGGGATCGACAGTACGGGCGATGCCGGGGGTTCACCCGTCGACCGGGTGAAAGGTCCGACCTGGGGAGGACGGGGGAGGGCCCCTATGCTCCCGGGGTCGTAGCCGCTGCTCCCGGGGTCGTAGCCGCCGCCCGCTTGATCGCCGCGTCGCGCTTGCGGACGTACCAGATGCCGATGAGGCCGAGCCCGGCTCCGGCCAGGCAGGTCCACACCCACCAGGTGGTCCCGCGGTCGTCGAACCAGCCGTAGAACGGCAGCTGCGCCAGGAACAGGACGAACCAGAGGATCGTGCCGCCCGTGATGGTGGCGACCACGGGCCCCTCCAGGGGTTCCGGTGCCTCGTGCTTCGGGGTCCACTTCGCCATGTGCACAGCTTACGAGGCGCCGTCCGCTGGGCATGCGACCCCCGTTCCACCCCCGTATACCAAGGGTCTACGCGCGGAGATAGCGATTTCGGCCTCATATGTTCATACTGAAACGGCCTGAGTCTGTCTACTTCTGTTCGTACGAAACACCAACAGCAACATCGGGGAAACCTGTTGGTGATCGGCCGACGGCCAGACTTGATCGCGCTCCCGCCAACAGATCGCCGCAGATCTGCTCACTGCTGAATACCGCTGAGGTCACTCATGTCCACACCGGCCACCGCCCCGGTCGACGTCAACAGCCAGCCGCCGCAGGCTCCGAAGAACGGTTTCGACCGGTACTTCAAGATCTCGGAACGCGGCTCGACGGTCGCCCGTGAGGTCCGCGGCGGTTTCGCCACGTTCTTCGCGATGGCCTACATCATCGTGCTGAACCCGATCATCCTCGGCAGCGCGAAGGACATGTACGGGCACCAGCTCGACAACGGCCAGCTCGTCACCGCGACCGCCCTGACCGCCGCCTTCACCACGCTGCTCATGGGCGTCATCGGCAACGTGCCGATCGCGCTCGCCGCCGGCCTCGGTGTGAACACGGTCGTCGCCCTCCAGCTCGCGCCGCGCATGTCGTGGCCGGACGCGATGGGCATGGTCGTCCTCGCGGGCTTCGTCGTGATGCTGCTCGTCGCCACCGGGCTCCGGGAGCGCGTGATGAACGCGGTGCCGCTGAGCCTGCGCAAGGGCATCGCGATCGGCATCGGCCTGTTCATCATGCTGATCGGTCTCGTCGACTCGGGCTTCGTGACCCGTATCCCGGACGCCGCGCAGACGACGGTCCCGCTCCAGCTCGGCGTCGGCGGCCACCTCGTGGGCTGGCCGGTGCTCGTCTTCGTGCTCGGTGTGCTGCTGACCCTGGCGCTGCTGGTGCGCAAGGTGCCCGGCGCGATCCTGATCTCGATCGTCGTGATGACGGTCGCCGCGATGATCATCGACGCCGTCGCCAAGGTCCCGTCCTGGGGCCTGACCACCCCGAAGTGGCCCGGCAACCCGGTCTCGACCCCCGACTTCGGTCTGGTCGGCGAGGTCAGCCTGTTCGGCGGCTTCGAGAAGGTCGGCATCCTCACCGGCATCCTCTTCGTCTTCACCGTGCTGCTGTCGTGCTTCTTCGACGCGATGGGCACGATCATGGGCATCAGCGACGAGGCGCACCTGACCGACGACAAGGGTCAGATGCCGGGCATGAACAAGGTCCTGTTCATCGACGGCATCGCCGTCGCCGCCGGCGGTGCCTCGTCCTCCTCCGCCACCACCTGCTTCGTGGAGTCCACGGCCGGTGTCGGCGAGGGTGCGCGCACCGGCTTCGCGAACGTCGTCACCGGTGGTCTCTTCGCCGTCGCGCTGTTCCTCACGCCGATCGCCACGATGGTCCCGTCCCAGGCGGCCACCCCGGCGCTGCTCGCGGTGGGCTTCATGATCCTCGCCGGTGGCATCCGCGCCATCGACTGGGGCGACTGGACGATCGCCATCCCGGCCTTCGTCACGATGCTGATGATGCCGTTCACGTACTCGATCACGAACGGCATCGGCATGGGCTTCATCACCTTCACCGTGCTGCGCGTGGTCGCGGGCCGGGCGAAGGAGGTCCCGGCCGCGATGTACGCCGTGTCGGCGGTCTTCGTCTTCTACTACCTGATGCCGTCGCTCGGCCTCACGTGAGCCGGCAGCCTGTCCGCGCGGGCAGGCGCTGAGCCTCAGGCGGCCCCGTAGAACTTCTCCGTCTCCTCGACGGCCGTCTTGAAGCGTTCGTCGAAGTCATCCCGAATGAGCGTCCGGACCACATAGTCCTGGACGCTCATTCCCCTTTTGGCGGCGTGCCTCTTGAGCCGGTCGAGCAGCTCACCGTCTATCCGCAGGCTGAGCACTGTCGATCCCATACGGAACAGGGTCGGGGCGGGGGATGTGTGCGCGTGTCACTTTCCGGATCCGGCTCACTCGTTTGAGTGACGCGGTGGTTGGGTGGCCGGGATCACGGGAAGTCCGCGCCCCACCTGTAGTCGTTAGAGGAAGTAATGAGTTACGCTAACGAACATGCCGGACCTCTCCCATGGTGACGATGCCGCCGCCGTGAACTCCCTGCGCTCCGCCGTGATGCGCCTGTCGCGCCGACTCAAGCACCAGCGGGTCGACGAATCGCTGAGCCCCACCGAGATGTCGGTGCTCGGCACCCTCGCGAACTGCGGCACCGCCACCCCGGGCGAACTGGCCCGCAAGGAGCATGTGCAGCCGCCGTCGATGACCCGCATCGTCGCGCTCCTGGAGGCCAAGGGACTGGTCAGGCTGGAGCCTCACCCCGAGGACCGTCGGCAGAAGGTCGTCACCTCCACCGAGCAGGCCGAGACCATGCTCCTGGAGAGCCGCAGGAAGCGGAACGCCTGGCTGGCCGCCCTGGCCGACAGCCTCGACGAGGACGAATGGGCCAAGCTGCGCGCGGCCGCCCCCGTCCTCGAGAAGCTCGCCCACCTCTGAGCCCCCACGGGGGACCGACGACCGCCGAGGAGGCGAACGCACTTTGAGTACGGGATCCGGAGCAGACTCCGCCCCCGTCCCAGCCGCCCACGACACCCCTTCCCGCCCCTCAGACACCCGCAAGACCTCGATGTTCGCCAGCCTGAAGGTGCGCAACTACCGCCTCTTCGCGACCGGCGCCGTCATCTCCAACACCGGCACCTGGATGGCCCGCATCACCCAGGACTGGCTGGTGCTCTCCCTGACGGGATCGTCCGCCGCCGTCGGTGTCACCACGGCGATGCAGTTCCTGCCGATGCTCCTCTTCGGCCTGTACGGCGGTGTCATCGCCGACCGGTTCGCCAAGCGGAAGCTGCTCTTCTGCACCCAGGGCGCGATGAGCCTGTCCGGCCTGTTCCTCGCCGCGCTGACGCTGTCCGGCCACGTACAGGTCTGGCACGTCTACCTCGCCGCCTTCTTCACCGGCCTCGTCACGGTCGTCGACAACCCGACGCGGCAGTCCTTCGTGTCCGAGATGGTCGGCCCGGACCAGCTCCGCAACGCCGTCTCCCTGAACTCCGCGAACTTCCAGTCCGCGCGTCTCATCGGACCGGCCGTCGCCTCCGCGCTCACCGCCGCCGTCGGACCGGGCTGGGCGTTCCTCGCGAACGGCCTGTCCTTCCTCGCGCCGCTGACCGGCCTGATGCTCATCCGCACCGGCGAGCTGCACAAGACGAAGCTCGCCCCGCGCGGCAAGGGGCAGCTGAAGGACGGCCTGCGGTACGTGTCGCAGCGTCCCGAGCTGATCTGGCCGATCGTCCTCGTCGGGTTCGTCGGCACCTTCGGGTTCAACTTCCCGATCTGGCTCAGCGCGTACGCCGACGACGTGTTCCACGGCGGCGTCGGCCAGTACGGCCTGTTCAACACGCTCATGGCGATCGGCTCGCTGGCCGGCGCGCTGCTCGCCGCCCGCCGCCGCTCGACCCGGCTGCGGGTCCTGGTCGGCGCCGCCGTCGGTTTCGGTGTCCTGGAGGTCCTGGCCGCGTGGGCGCCGGGGGTCTGGGCGTTCGCGCCGATGATCGTGCTCCTCGGCATCCTCGGCCTCACGGTCAACGTGACCGCCAACTCCACGGTCCAGATGGGCACGGACCCGGAGATGCGCGGCCGGGTGATGTCCCTGTTCATGATGGTGTTCACCGGCGGCACCCCGCTGGGCGGCCCGCTCTTCGGCTGGCTCGCCGACCAGTACGGCGTCCGCGTCAGCTTCACGCTGGGCGGCGTGATCTGCGCCGCGGCGGCGGTCGGCGTCGGCCTGATGCTGGCCCGCGCGGCCAACCTCCGCCTCAAGGTCGACCTGCGGCGCGGCGAGCGCCACCTCCAGTTCGTCCCGAGGGAACCGCAGCCGCTGGCCGCGGTGGCCTGACCGGCCGGGCCCCGCGCCTGCGGGCGCGGGGCCCGGTGGGGCCGGGCGGTCGGCCGGACACCGGGCGGTCGGCCGGACACCCGGCGGGGAAACTGGGCCCCATGAGACTCTTCGCCGCCGTGCTGCCGCCCGCCGACGCCCTCGCCGAACTCGGTCACGCCGTCGACCGGCTGGCCGACAGCGCCGGCCCACGCTGGACGGGCCGGTCCGGCTGGCACCTCACCCTCGCCTTCTACGGGGACGTGCCCGAGGCGACCGTGCCCGAACTGGAGGAGCGGCTCGCGCGGGCCGCGGGACGCAGCGAGGAGTTCCGGCTCACGCTGCACGGGGGCGGGCACTTCGGCGGCCGGGCCCTGTGGGCGGGGGTGCGCGGCGACGTGGACGCGCTGCGCCGGCTCGCCGAGCGGGCCGAGGCGGCGGGGAGGAAGGCCGGGCTGCCCGGGGAGCACCGGCGGTACCGGCCGCACCTGACGCTGGCCCGCAGCCGGGAGCCGTTCGACTTCGGGGCGCACGTCACCGCGCTCGCCGACTTCGCCGGGTCACCCTGGACGGTCGGCGAGCTGGCCCTCGTACGGAGCGATCTGCCGACGTCCGGGGTACCGGGCGAGCGGCCGCGGTACGCGAAGGTCGGCGGATGGGAGCTTTCGGGCACGCGTTAGGCTCGACGCGTGGACCCGAAGACGCGGAACCGGATCATGGCCGGTGTGCTTGTGCTGATGTTCGTCGTGGTGGCGGTGGCGGCGGCCGTCGGCCAGTAGGCGCTCGTGCCCGACGGCCGCCGCGGCGCGCCTACCAGGCGAAGGCCTCCGGCGACGGACCCGGGCCGGGGAAGATCTCTTCCAGGGACGCCAGGACGTCCTCGCCCAGTTCGAGCTCGACCGCGCGCAGCGCCGAGTCCAGCTGCTCCTGGGTGCGCGGACCGACGATCGGGCCGGTCACGCCCGGACGGGTGAGGAGCCACGCCAGCGCCGCCTCGCCCGGCTCCAGACCGTGCTTGTCGAGCAGGTCCTCGTACGCCTGGACCTGCTCGCGCACCTTGGTGTTCTCCAGGGCGCTCGCGGACCGGCCCTCGGTGCGGCGCTTGCCCTGCGCCTCCTTCTTGATCACACCGCCCAGCAGCCCGCCGTGCAGCGGCGACCAGGGGATGACGCCCAGGCCGTACTCCTGCGCGGCCGGGATGACCTCCATCTCGGCGCGGCGCTCGGCGAGGTTGTAGAGGCACTGCTCGCTGACGAGGCCGACGCGGCCGTGGGCCTTCGCCAGCTCGTTGGCCTGGGCGATCTTGTAGCCGGGGAAGTTCGACGAGCCGGCGTAGAGGATCTTGCCCTGCTGGATCAGGACGTCGATCGCCTGCCAGATCTCCTCGAACGGCGTGTGCCGGTCGATGTGGTGGAACTGGTAGATGTCGATGTAGTCGGTCTGGAGCCGCTTCAGCGACGCCTCGACGGCCCGGCGGATGTTCACCGCGGAGAGCCGGTCGTGGTTGGGCCACACGTCGTCGCCGGCCGTCATGCTCCCGAACACCTTGGTGGCGAGGACGGTCTTGTCGCGGCGGCCGCCGCCCTCCGCGAACCAGGTGCCGATGATCTCCTCGGTACGGCCCTTGTTCTCACCCCAGCCGTACACGTTGGCCGTGTCGAAGTAGTTGATGCCGCCGGCCAGCGCCGCGTCCATGATGGCGTGGCTCGCGGCTTCGTCGGTCTGCGGACCGAAGTTCATGGTGCCGAGGACGAGCCGGCTGACCTTGAGTCCTGTGCGTCCGAGCTGCGTGTACTTCATGAGTCCTCAGCCAAGGACGTGGAGTGCGCTCTAGGCAAGGGGGTTTCGCCTGTTTCGACGTCCGTTTCGGTGGCTGTTCCGGCGGTGGGGGCCGCGTCGGGGCGGGGAGCGGGTTCGGTGTTCAGGATGTCGCGGGCCTGTTCGGCGGCGCGGCTGATGCTCTCGCCGACGAAATCCATGAAGCGGGCGATGTTCTCCAGGCGCACGGCGGCCGGGGTGCCGGGGCCGAGGACGCCGACACCGCGGCGGGCGGTCACGGCGAGATCGGCGTTGGCGCGGGCGGTCGCGGCCATGCTCTGGTACCAGACGTCGTTGCTCACGAGATAGCGCTCGCGGCGGCCCTCGCCCCGCTCGCGGGCGATCAGCCCCTGGGCTTCGAGGTACGCGATCGCCTTGGAGACGGAGGCCGGGCTGACCTGGAGGCGCTGGACGAGTTCGGCCGCGGTGAGGCTGCCCTCGTCGGTGGTGAGCAGGCAGGTGAGCACCTGCGCCATCATCTTGGGCAGCCCCTGCTGCATCAGCAGCGTGGTGAACGCCTCCCCGTACTCGCGCACCGCCTCGGGGTCGCGCCCGTGGGCGGGCTCGGGGGACTGCGGGCCGCTCCGGGGGCGGCCTGGCGGCGCTGGTGGGCGCGGCGCTCGGTGGCGCGGTGGGCGAGGTCGGCGCGGTAGCCGGCGGGGCCGCCGTTGCGCATGACCTCGCGGGTGATGGTCGACGTGGGGCGGTCGAGGCGACGGGCGATCTCCGCGTAGGCGAGGCCGTCGGCCAGGCCCAGCGCGATCTGCTGTCGTTCCGGCTGCGTGAGCCTGCCTCCCGGCATCGGGGTCTCCTTCGTGGTGCGTCGCCGTCGTCGTTCTCGGCCTCTCAGTCGCCAGCATAGCGTTCACGTTCATTCCATTGCAACGGATCGGTGTGCGTTGTTGCGTTAGATTCTCATTCATTGCAACAAATTCTTGGCTCTGACCTGCAATTACTGGGTTCTCTTGCAACGGAGCTATTGAGCGATCATGAAACGCAACGTAGCGTTTGCGATGTCAGAAACCGCGGCAAGCAAGCGGACAAGCGAGTAATCGAGCACAGGAGAGAACGATGCAGAAGTTCGAGACCACCGCCCCGATCACCACCGTCCTCGACATCCCCGCCGGCCGCGTGCAGCTGATCGCCGCCGACCGCGCCGACGTCACCGTCGACGTCCGGCCCGTCGACACCACCAAGAGCCGCGACGTGAAGGCCGCCGCCGAGGTCCAGGTCGGCTTCGCCGACGGAGTCCTGCGGATCGACGCCCCCGCCGCCAAGAAGCAGTACTTCGGCCCCTCCGGCTCCCTGGAGATCACCGTCCAGCTGCCCGCCGGGTCCCGGGCCGAAGTCGCCGCGTCGTGCAGCGAGTTCCGGGCCGTCGGCCGCCTCGGTGACGTCGTCGTCGACGGCGCCTACGGCCCGGTCAAGATCGACGAGGCCGCGAGCATGCGCCTCACCGCCACCGGTGACGTCACGGTCGGCCGGCTGACGGGGTCCGCCACCATCAGCACCCAGAAGGGCGACATCACCGTCTCCGAGGCGACGAGCGGCAGCGTCCAACTCACCACGCAGCAGGGCGACATCACCGTCACCGCCGCCCGCGGCGTCTCCGCCTCCCTCGACGCCGGCACCACCCAGGGCCGGATCGACAACGCCCTCGCCAACACCGGCACCCCCGGCCTCACCGTCCGCGCGACCACCTCCCAGGGCGACATCACCGCCCGCAGCCTCTGAGCAACCCGTCGGCAGCCACCGCCACCAAGGAGTACGCGTCATGAGCACCCCGGCCATCGCGGCACACGGCCTGCGCAAGTCCTACGGAGACAAGGTCGTCCTGGACGGCATCGACATCGAGGTGCCGAGCGGCACGGTCTTCGCCCTGCTCGGCCCGAACGGCGCCGGCAAGACCACCGCCGTCAAGATCCTCTCCACTCTCATCTCGCCCGGCCCCGACTCCGGCCCCATCACGGTCGGCGGCCACGACCGGGCCACCGAGGCCCAGGAGATCCGCGCCGCGATCGGCGTCACCGGCCAGTTCTCCGCCGTCGACGGGCTGATCACCGGCGAGGAGAACATGCTCCTCATGGCCGATCTGCACCACCTCTCCAAGGCGGAGGGGCGGCGCATCGCCGCCGAACTCCTGGAGCGCTTCGACCTGGTGGAGGCCGCGAAGAAGCCCGCCTCCACCTACTCCGGCGGTATGAAGCGCCGCCTCGACATCGCCATGACGCTGGTCGGCGGTCCGCGGATCATCTTCCTCGACGAGCCGACCACCGGGCTCGACCCGCGGTCCCGGCACACCATGTGGCAGATCATCCGCGGCCTGGTCGCGGACGGTGTCACCGTCCTGCTCACCACCCAGTACCTGGAGGAGGCGGACGAACTCGCCGACCGCATCGCGGTGTTGCACGACGGCAAGATCGCCGCCGAGGGCAGTGCCGAGGAGCTCAAGCGGATCGTCCCCGGCGGACACGTCCGGCTCCGCTTCACCGACCCGGCCGCCTACCGGTCCGCCGCGGCCGCGCTGACCGGGGCCGCCCGCGACGACGAGGCGCTCGCGCTCCAGCTCCCCTCGGACGGCAGTCAGCGCGAACTGCGCGCCGTTCTCGACCGGTTGGACGCCGCCGGCATCGAGGCGGACGAACTGACCGTGCACACCCCAGACCTCGACGACGTCTTCTTCGCCCTCACCGAGAGCCCCGCGAGCCCCGCGGGTTCCGCACGCCCCGACCTCGCCGCCGCCACCAAGGAGTCAGTCCGATGAGCTCGCTCTCCCTCGCCGCCCGCGACTCGGCCACGATGCTGCGCCGCAACCTCCTGCACGCCCGCCGCTACCCATCGCTCACCCTGAACCTGCTGCTCACACCGATCATGCTGTTGCTGCTGTTCGTCTACATCTTCGGCGACGCGATGAGCTCGGGCATCGGCGGCGACCGCTCCGACTACATCGCGTACGTGGTGCCCGGTCTGCTCCTCATGACCATCGGCTCCACGGTGATCGGCACCGCCGTCTCCGTCTCCAACGACATGAGCGAGGGCATCATCGCCCGGTTCCGCACCATGGCGATCCACCGCCCGTCCGTGCTCGTCGGACACGTCGTCGGCAGTGTCGTCCAGTCGGTCGTCAGCGTGGTCCTCGTCGGCGCCGTGGGTGTCGCCATCGGCTTCCGCTCGACCGACGCCACGGCCCTCGAATGGCTCGCCGCCTTCGGGATGCTCGTCCTCTTCGCCCTGGCGCTCACCTGGATCGCCGTCGGCATGGGGCTGGTCAGCCCGACCGCCGAGGCGGCCAGCAACAACGCGATGCCGCTGATCCTGCTGCCGCTGCTCTCCAGCGCCTTCGTCCCGCTCGACTCGATGCCGGGCTGGTTCCGGCCGATCGCCGAGTACCAGCCGTTCACCCCGGCCATCGAGACCCTGCGCGGCCTGCTCCTGGGCAGCGAGATCGGGCACAACGGCTGGCTGGCCGTCGGCTGGTGCGTGGGCCTCACGGTCCTCGGCTACTTCTGGTCGACCGCCACGTTCAACCGCGACCCCAAGTAAGCACCGTGGCGGCCTTCAGGGCGGCGCACACCGACGAGGAGTCGGTCGTGCGCCGCCCTCGGCGTTTCCCGGAACAGTCCTCGGAACAGCCCACGGAACAGCCCACGGAACAGCCCACGGAACAGCGCTCGGAAGAGTGCTCAGGAGAGGCCGCGGTAGGGGCCGCCGATGCCCCACGCCTGGTGCAGCGCGTCCGCGAAGGCGGCGGCCAGCTTGTGCTCGCCGGAGGCGTTCGGGTGCGTCCCGTCGTACGTGTCCTGGTGGATGTCGTAGGACTCGGGGACCGACGCGAGCAGCAGCGGCGAGCGGGGCTCCGACAGGTCCGCGACCGCCTTCGCGAGCAGCGTGTTGAAGTGTGCGACCTGCGCCGCGAAGGGCGCGTCGGACTCGGCGCGGATGTTCGGGATGACGGGGAGCGCGACGATGCGGACGGTGGGGTTCGCGGCGCGGGCCCCGGCGACGAAGCGGCGTACGTTCTCGGCGGTCTGCTCGGCGTCCGTGTAGAAGCCGAGGTCGATCAGGCCGAGGGAGATCAGGAGCGTGTCCGCGCCGGTCGACGTGATCGCGTCGCCGATCAGCGGCGCCATGTGCTGCCAGCCCTCGCCCCAGCCGGCCAGATGGTGCTGCGGGAAGTCCGGGTCGGCGTAGTCGTGGCCGCCGCCGTGCAGCGCGGTGCGCGGGCCGACCACGGCGCAGTCGGTGCCGGTGGCGCGCAGGTGCTGCCACATGCGATGGCGCCAGGTGTGCTCGCCGGCGCCTCCGATCGTCATGGAGTCACCCACGAACATGAACCTGAGCATCCGCTCATCATGGTCGATGCCGCGGAGATCACCACGGGCGCGTGCGTGTGAGACCGAACACGCCTGGCAAGCTGGGGGCATGCGTCCGTACAAGGTGTCGTCGCGTGTGGGTGGGGCCGTGGCCGCCGCCGCTCTGCTGCTGGGTCCGGCAGCGCTGCCCGCGGCCGCCGCCGACCGGCCCGCGGGGTCCGACGGCTTCACGATCCAGGACCCCCGGATCACCGAGTCCAGCGGCCTCGCCGCCTCCCGCGCCCACCCCGGCGTCTACTGGACCCACAACGACAGCGACGACGGCGCGTACCTGTACGCGATCGACGGCCGTACCGGGAAGACCGTCGCCACGCTCACCCTCACCGGCATCGGCTCCCCGCGCGACGTCGAGGCGATCTCGATCGGCCCCGACGGGGACCTCTACGTGGGCGACATCGGGGACAACCTCGGCGGCACGTGGGACCACGTCTGGATCTACCGGCTCCCCGAGCCGAAGGAGCTCCGTGACCAGACGGTCCGGGCCACGCAGTACGTCGTGCAGTACGCGGACGGGCCGCGCAACGCCGAGGCGATGATGGTCCACCCGAAGACCGGCCGGGTCTACCTGATCGAGAAGGACGAGAACGGCGGCGGTCTCTACGAAGGCCCCGACCCGCTGAACTCCTCCGCCACGAACACCTTCAAGCGCATCGCCGACATCGACCTGTGGGCGACCGACGCCGCCTTCTCGCCGGACGGCAAGCAGCTCTCCGTGCGCGGCTACTTCGGCGGCATCGCGTACTCCTGGAACGACGGGAAGCCCGAGCGGCAGGGCCAGTTGAGCGTGCCGCTGCAACCGCAGGGCGAGTCGCTGACGTACACCGTCGACGGGAAGACGCTGCTGTACGGGAGCGAGGGCAAGGGCAGCTCGGTCGAGCCGGAGGACGTCGAGGGCGCCGCGGACGACGACGGCGGCGGCAGCGGCTCCCACGCGTCGGGCGGCGGCGCGAGTTCGGGGAGCGGCGGGAGCGACGACGGCGGGTTCAGCGGGAAGGCGGGGCCGTCGGCGCCGCCGTGGTCCTCATCGCCGTGATCGGGATCGGCCGGCTGCTGCGCAAGCCGAAGCGGGACTGAGCGACCCGGGCCCCGGCCGGAGGCCGTGTGAGCCGGTCGTGTGCGCCGGTCCGCGAGTTCGGGGCCCGGTCGCGTGGCCGTACGTCCGTGAACGCGCCGGCCGGGCGTGCTGACACGCCCGGCCGGTGTTCGTGCGACGTACGGGTCAGAGCTGACCGATGACGTAGTCGATGCAGGCCGTCAAGGCCGTGATGTCCGCCGGGTCGATCGCCGGGAACATCGCGACGCGCAGCTGGTTGCGGCCCAGCTTGCGGTACGGCTCGGTGTCGACGATCCCGTTGGCGCGCAGCACCTTGGCGACCGCGGCGGCGTCGATCTCGTCCGCGAAGTCGATCGTGCCGATGACCTGCGAGCGCTTGGCGGCGTCCGTGACGAACGGCGTCGCGTGCTTCGACTCCTCGGCCCACGTGTACAGGCGCGACGAGCTGTCCTTCGTCCGCTCCGTCGACCAGGCGAGACCGCCCTGGCCGTTGATCCAGTCCAGCTGCTCGGCGAGCAGGAAGAGCGTGGACAGGGCCGGGGTGTTGTACGTCTGGTTCTTGCGGGAGTTGTCGATCGCCGTCGGCAGCGAGAAGAACTCCGGGATGTGTCGTCCCGACGCGTGGACGCGCTCGGCGCGCTCGATCGCGGCCGGCGAGAACACGCCGATCCACAGGCCGCCGTCGGAGGCGAACGACTTCTGCGGGGCGAAGTAGTAGACGTCCGTCTCGGTGATGTCGACCGGCAGGCCGCCCGCGCCGGACGTGGCGTCCACCAGGACGAGGGCGCCCTCGTCGGCACCGGCCACGCGCTTGATCGGGGCCGCGACACCGGTCGAGGTCTCGTTGTGGGTCAGGCCGTAGACGTCGACGCCGGCCTCGGCCTTCGCCTCCGGGTGCGTACCCGGGTCCGAGCTGATCACGGTCGGCTCGGCCAGCCAGGGCGCGAGCTTGGCGGCCTTGGCGAACTTGGAGGAGAACTCGCCGAAGTTCAGGTGCTGCGACTTGTTCTCGATCAGGCCGTGCGTCGCGACGTCCCAGAACGCGGTCGAGCCGCCGTTGCCGAGGATGACCTCGTAGCCCTCGGGGAGGGAGAAGAGGTCCTTGACGCCGTCCCGCACGCGTCCGACCAGGTTCTTGACCGGGGCCTGGCGGTGGGAGGTGCCGAGCAGGGAGGTACCGGTGGCGGCCAGGGCGTCCAACGCCTCCGTACGCACCTTGGAGGGGCCAGCGCCGAAACGTCCGTCGGCGGGCTTGATGTCAGCGGGAATCTGGATCTCAGCCACGTCATGGAGGGTAGCGGGTGGTTCTGGTGGGCCTGAGCGGTGTCCGGCGGCTGAGATGCGAGGTCTCGTCCGCCGGGTGGGGGCGGGGTGCCGGACGGGGAGTCGCCGCACCCGCCTCACCACCCCCTGCACAGGCGTGTCCCGGGCATCCTGGAAGGCATGGCTGACGACATCGGTAAGGCCCTACGGGACGTGATCCGCGGCGACGTCGACTTCAGTACGACGGCCCGCGCCCTGCACACGATGGACGCGTCGAACTACCGCAGAGTCCCCCGGGGGGTCGTCGCGCCGAAGGACGCCGACGACGTCCGCGCCACTCTCGCCCTCTGCGCGGAGCGCGGCGTCCCCGTCGTCGGCCGGGGCGGCGGCACCTCGATCGCCGGACAGGCCACCGGCACCGGCGTCGTCGTCGACTTCACCCGCCACATGAACCGCGTCCTCGACATCGACCCGGCGACCCGGACCGCCCGCGTCCAGCCCGGCGTGATCCTCGACCGCCTCCAGACGGCGGCCGCCCCGCTGCGGTTCGGACCCGACCCGTCCACGCACAGCCGCTGCACCCTCGGCGGCATGATCGGCAACAACTCGTGCGGCTCGCACTCCGTCGCCTGGGGCACGACCGCCGACAGCGTTGCCGCGCTCGACGTGGCCGCCGCGGACGGCACGGCGTACCGGCTCGGGCAGGGCTGGTCCGGCGCCCCGGCAGGGCTCCAGGCGCTGGTGGAGGGGGAGTTGGCGGCGATCCGTACCGGTTTCGCCCCGTACGCGGGTCTGCCGCGCCGGATCTCCGGATACGCCCTCGACGCGCTGCTGCCCGAGAACGGCACCGACCTCGCCCGCTTCTTCTGCGGCACCGAGGGCACCCTCGGGCTCGTCACCGAGGCGACGGTCAGGCTCGTCGAGGCGCCGCCCGCGAAGGCGCTCGCCGTCCTGGCGTACGCCGACGAGAGCGCCGCCGCCGAGGCCGCCGCCGGTCTGCTGCCGTACGGGCCGCTCACCGTGGAGGGCATGGCCGCCGACCTCGTACCGCCGGGTTCGGGGCTGCCGAAGGGCGGCGCGTGGCTGTTCGTGGAGACCGGCGGCGCGACCCCGGCCGAGGCGCGGGCCGCCGCCGAGCGGATCGTGCGGGCCGCCGACGTCGTGGCCGCGCTCGTCGTCGACGACCCGGCCGGGCAGCGCACGCTGTGGCGGATCAGGGAGGACGCGAGCGGCACGGCGACCCGTATGCCGGACGGCAGCGAGGCGTGGCCCGGCTGGGAGGACTGCGCCGTGCCGCCCGCCCGACTCGGCACGTATCTGAGGGAGTTCAGGGGTCTGCTGCGCGAGCACGGGCTGCGCGGAACGCCGTACGGGCACTTCGGCGACGGCTGCATCCACGTACGCATCGACTTCGATCTGCTGACCGAGCCGGGCATCGCGCGGTTCCGCCGCTTCTCCGAGGAGCTCGCCGGGCTCGTCGTCGCGCACGGCGGGTCGCTGTCCGGCGAGCACGGCGACGGGCAGGCGCGCGCCGAACTGCTGCCGCGGATGTACGGGGACGGGCTCGTGGGTCTCTTCGAGCGGGTGAAGGGCGTCTGGGACCCGGCGGACGTGCTGAACCCGGGGATGCTGGTGCGGCCCGCGCGGCTCGACGAGAACCTGCGGTTCGCGGTGCTGCCGCGAAAGCCGGTCGACGTGGAGTTCGGCTACCCGCACGACGGCGGGGACTTCGGCGCCGCCGTGCGCCGCTGCGTGGGCGTGGCCAAGTGCCGTACGCAGACGGCGGGTCCGGGCGGCGGCGTGATGTGTCCCTCCTTCCGCGCCACCGGCGGGGACGAGACGCACTCCACGCGCGGGCGGGCCCGGCTGCTGCACGAGATGCTCGCCGGTGAGGTCGTCACGGACGGCTGGCGGTCGACGGAGGTGCGGGACGCGCTCGATCTCTGCCTGTCCTGCAAGGGGTGCAGGAGCGACTGCCCGGTGGGCGTCGACATGGCCACGTACAAGGCGGAGTTCCTGCACCACCACTACGAGGGCCGGCGGCGGCCGATGGCGCACTACACGATGGGGTGGCTGCCGCGCTGGCTGGCACTCGTGGAGCGCACCCGGACCGCGCCCGTCGTCAACGCCCTCGCGCGGGTGGGGGTGGTGGCCGGTCTCGGCAAGCGGCTCGGCGGGATCGCGCCCGAGCGGCGGATCCCGCGGATCGCGCGGCGGACGTTCAGCACGTGGTGGCGGCGGGACTTCCGGCGGCGGAGCCGCGGGTGGCCGGAGCGGTTCGAGGGGGTGCGGGAGGGGGCGATTCTGTGGCCGGACACCTTCACCGAGCACCTCGCGCCCGAGGTCGGGCAGGCGGCGGTGCGCGTCCTGGAGGCGGCCGGGGTGATGGCGCTGATGCCGCCCCGGACGAGGTTCGAGCTCACCTACGGTCCTGACGGCGTCGAGGGGGTCGCCGGGGGCCGCTTCGTCCTCGACCCGCGGCGCCCCCGCGTCTGCTGCGGCCTCACCTACGTCTCCACCGGGCAACTCGACCGCGCCCGTACGGTGTTGAGGCGCACCCTCGACCTCGTGCCCTCCTTCGGCGACGACGACCTGCCGATCATCGTCCTGGAGCCGTCCTGCGCCGCCGCTCTCCGCTCCGACCTGCCGGAACTCCTCCCCGACGATCCGCGCGCCCAGCGCCTCGCCGACCGCGTCCTCACCTTCGCCGAGGCCCTCGAACGGCTCGCCCCCGACTGGATTCCGCCCCGCGTCGACCGCCCCGTGGTCGGCCAGACGCACTGCCACCAGCACGCGATCCTCGGCGACGCGGCGGACCGCCGTCTGCGCGAACGGATGGGCCTGGACGGCGAGTTGAGCGGGGGCTGCTGCGGGCTCGCGGGCAACTTCGGCTTCGAGAAGGGACACGGTGAGGTGTCGGCGGCCTGCGCCGAGGAGCAACTGCTCCCCGCGGTACGGGCGGCGCGGGACGGTTCGGTGACCCTGGCGGACGGCTTCTCGTGCCGGACGCAGCTGGAGCAGTTGGGGGGTGTGCGGGCGCGCCACCTGGCGGAGGTCCTGGCGCAGGCGCTGGACGACACCGGCGCGCCCTGCGGTCCCTCCGGTCCCTCCGGTTCCTCCGGTTCGTCCGGAGGCTGAGGGGCGGGGTCCGGGGGCGGGGCCGGTCGGCTCAGTCGGTGACCCCGTCGGCCACGTCGTGCGCGAGGGCGATGAGTTCGGCCGCCGCCGGATGCCCGCCCGCCCCCTGACGCCGGGCCAGGAACACCGGCAGGGCGGACGCGTCGCTCAACGGCACGTACACGACCCCCGGGTGCGGGTGTATCCGCACGGTGGCGGTGGACGTCACCCCGACCGCCTGGCCCGAGGCGATCGCGGCGAGCCAGTCGTCGGTGTTGGCGACGGTCAGCGTCGCGGTCGGCCGGGCGTCCGGCGGCCACAGGTCGAGCGCGGTCGTGCCGGAGACCGTGTTCAGGGCGATGACCTCGCCGATGAGATCGGCGAGGCGGAGGCGGTCGCGGCGGGCGAGCGGGCCGTCGGCGGGCAGCGCGGCGACCCGGTCCTCCTCGTACAGCAGCTCCGTCACCAGACCGGCCGTGTCGACCCGGCCGCGCAGCAGCGCGACATCGACGGCGCCGCGCGTGAGCCCCGCCGTACGGTCGTCGATCCGCAGCAGCTCCAGGGGATGTCCGGATGCGCGGCCCGCCAGCGCCGCAGCAGCGGGGTCGTGTAGGCGCCCGCCGCCGACCAGGCGTGGCCGAGGCGCAGCGGCCGGTACGCGTTACGGGCGGCGGCCAGCGCGTCCTCGAACGCGGCGACCGCCACGGCCGCCTTCTCGCGGAACGCGTGACCCTCGGGGGTGAGCGCCAGATGGTGGGTGGACCGGTCGACGAGCCGTACGCCGAGCCCGTCCTCCAGGGCGGCGAGCGTGCGGGAGACGGCGGGCTGGGTCAGGCGCAGGCGGGCGGCGGCGCGGGTGACGTTGCCCTCGTCGGCGACCGCGAGGAAGCAGCGCAGGTGGCGGAGTTCCAGTTCCCTGGTCATGTCCACCGAGCATAAGCGGAGCGCAGACGGCATTTCACAGGGCGCGGCGGCGGGTCCTAGCGTGAAGGGTCACGGTCGCAGGACAGTCCATTGCGCTGTCCTGTAAAGTCCAATGAACTGAACTTGGCGTGTGGGTGAGAGTGAGCAGGAGTGAGCGCGTGAGCGGCACGGAGACCCGGACGGCCCAGGCCCCGGCGCGGACCACCGACGCCGCCGGGGGCGCGCCCGCGCCCCGCCGCGGCGGGGCGCTCGGACCGGTCGGCCTGGTCCTCGCGGGGTGCGTCTCCGTGCAGTTCGGCGGCGCGCTCGCCGTGAGCCTGATGCCGCGCGCCGGTGCCGTCGGCGTGGTCACGCTGCGCCTGGTCGTGGCCGCCGTGGTCCTGCTGGTGGTGTGCAGGCCGCGGCTGCGCGGCCACTCCCGCGCGGACTGGGGCACGGTCGTCGCGTTCGGCGTCGCCATGGGCGCCATGAACCTGCTCTTCTACCAGGCGGCGGCCCGCATCCCGCTGGGCCTCGCGGTCACCTTCGAGGTCCTCGGCCCGCTGACCCTCTCCGTCATCGCCTCCCGCCGCGCGATCAACTTCGTCTGGGCGGGCCTCGCCCTGTGCGGCGTCTTCCTGCTCGGCGGCGCGGGCGACGGCCTGGGCGGCCTCGACCTGGTCGGTGTCGCCTTCGCGGTGGCGGCGGGTGCCATGTGGGCCGCGTACATCGTGTTCAGCGCCCGCACCGGCCGCCGCTTCCCGCAGGCCGACGGGCTCGCCCTGGCGATGGCGGTGGCCGCGGTCCTCTGCCTCCCGCTGGGTGTGGCGACGGCCGGATCCAAGCTGCTCGACCCGGTCACCGTGGGCCTCGGCGCGGCCATCGCGATCCTCTCCTCGGTCCTCCCGTACACCCTGGAACTCATCGCTCTGCGCCGCCTGCCCGCGTCCACGTTCGCCGTGATGATGAGCCTCGAACCGGCCATCGCGGCCCTCGCCGGCTTCCTCGTCCTGAGCCAGGCGCTCTCCTGGGTGGAGGCGGCCGCCATCGCCCTCGTCATCGCGGCGAGCATGGGCGCGGTCCGCACCCAGGTGAGCGGCGCGATGCCGCCGCCGAGGGACTGACGGCTCTGCTCCGAGCCGACTTCCTGGCCGCCGCCGTGGCGCGGGAGGCAGGATCGGAGGATGCGGCCCGTCTTCGTGCTCGTCCACAGTCCGTCCGTAGGTCCGTCGACCTGGCACCCCGTGGCCGAGTGGCTGGCGGGGCAGGGGTACGGGGTGCGGGTCCCCTCGCTCCAGCGCATCGGGGCCGGCGATCCGCCGTTCTGGCCCCAGGTCGCCGACGCCGTCCGCGCGGCGGTCCAGGACGTGCCCGCCGACCGGCCCGTCGTGCTCGTGGCGCACAGCAACGCGGGGCTCTTCCTGCCCACGATCCGCGCGGGGCTCGGCGGCCGCGCCGTGGCCGGGTCGGTGTTCGTCGACGCCGCGCTGCCGGACCCGGCCGGCCGGACCCCGGTCGCCGAGCCCGCGTTCCTGGAGTTCCTCCGTCCGATGGCCGTCGACGGCAGGCTGCCGCGCTGGACCGACTGGTGGGACGACGCGGACATCGACCCGATGTTCCCGGACCCGGTGACGCGGCGGACGATCGTCGAGGAGCAGCCCCGGCTGCCCTTGTCGTACTACGAGCAGCACATCCCGGTCCCCGACGGCTGGGACGATCACCCCTGCTCGTACCTGCTCTTCGGCCCTCCGTACGAGGATCTCGCCGACGCGGCGCGGGCCCGTGGCTGGCGGGTGGCGCGGCTGCCCGGTGAGCATCTGCACCAGGTGGTCGACCCGGCGGGCACGGCACGGCTGATCGTCGAACTCGCCGACGGCTCAAGGCCCTCCGTGAGCGGGTAGACGGCGGTGGCCGATCGCCGGTGGCCGCCGGGCGGCGACCCGCTACGGTCTCCGGATGACCGAACCCGAGACGCTGCACGCCACCCGTGCCGCCTACGACGCCATCGCCCCCACGTACGCGGAGCTCTTCCAGGACTCCCTGCGCGACCGCCCGCTGGAGCGCGCGCACCTGAGCGCCTTCGCGGAGCTCGTGGGGGCGGCCGCCGAGGGGGGCGGGGTGGTCGCGGATCTCGGGTGCGGGCCCGGGTACGTCACCGCTCACCTGCACGGCCTCGGCCTGAACGCCTTCGGTGTCGACGCCTCCCCGGTGATGATCGAACTCGCCCGCGCGGCGCACCCCGCGCTGCGGTTCGAGGTCGGTTCGATGGCCGCGCTCGACCTCGGCGACGGCGCCCTGGGCGGGGTGCTCGCGCGGTGGTCCCTCATCCACACCCCGCCGCCGGAACTGCCCGCCGTCCTGGCCGAGATCTCCCGGGTCCTCGCCCCCGGCGGGCACCTGCTGATCGGCTTCCCCGCCACCGACGGCCCCGGCCAGGAGACGCAGGCCTACGACCACGCGGTGACCACGGCGTACCGCTGGGCCCCCGACCGGTTCGCCGCGCTCCTGCGGGAGCACGGGCTGGTGGAGACGGCCCGTACGGTGATCGAGCCGAAGCCCACGGACCGGCGGCAGTTCCAGGAGGTCCAGCTTCTCGCGCGCAAGGCGTAGGCCCGGAGGGCAGGATCGGGGCATGGACAAGCTCGCGACTCCGGAGATCCTCGCCGCCCTCGCCGACCGCCTCGGCGACTGGCGCAAGCTCGCTCAGCCGCTCGTCGCCCGCTACCGGGTCGCCGGTCTCGGCGAGGGCGCGGCGTTCGTCGCCGCCGTCGCCGAGGTGGCGGCGGCCGCGGGCCGGGAGCCTGACGTGCGGCTCGGCTCCGGGTTCGTCGAGCTGGCGTTGTGCACGGCGGACGGTGACGGCGGTCGCTGGATCACCGGGGCCGATCTGCACCTTGCCCAGGCGGTCAGCGCGTTGGCTCGGAAGCATGGGCTGCGGGCCGTCCCGGGCGAGGTGGCACAGCTCGAACTCGCGCTGGACGCCGTCGACTTCGACCTCGTCGGGCCCTTCTGGTCGGCCCTGCTCACCGGCTCCCCGGACCACATCGTCCGCGACGACGTCATGGACCCGGGCCGGCGCGTCCCCAACGTGTGGTTCCAGCGCACCGACGCCCACGAGACCCCGCGCCAGCGCTGGCACCCCGACCTCTGGCTGGCCCCCGAGGAGGCGGCGCCGCGCATCGCGGCCGCCGTCGCCGCAGGCGGCACCGTCGTCGACTCCAGCTCCGCCCCGTCGTTCACCGTGCTCGCCGACCCGGAGGGCAACCGTGTCTGCGTCTGCACCGCCGAAGGGCGCGACTGAACCGCCCGTCACACCGTGAAGCAGTGCCCCCCGGGGCGCCTCGTCCGCTGATCGCCGGGGTCGCCCGTCGGGGATCAAGGGGCGCGCGCACCCGCCCTCCTTTTTCATGCAAGCACGCTTGATTGTTTCTCTTCGCGCTGCCATGCTCCAGGCACGCCGCACACCGCCGTGCCCGAAGGGGAGCGCACCGTGTCCGAACAGCCGTCCGTGTTCGATGACTTGCGGGACGAGAGCGAAGAACTCGACCTCCTCGTCGCCGAGTTGGGGGAGAGCGAGTGGGCGCTGCCCACCCCCGCCCCCCGCTGGACCGTCGCCCACCAGATCGCCCATCTCGCCTGGACCGACCGCGCCGCCCTGCTCGCCGTCGAGGACCAGGACGCCTTCGCGGGCGAGGTGGCGAAGGCCATCGCCGCGCCGGAGTCGTTCGTCGACGACGGGGCCGACGAAGGGGCCGCGCAGGCGCCGGACGCCCTGCTCGCCGGGTGGCGGGACGGGCGGGAGCGGCTCCAGAAGGCGATGCGTGCCGCCGCCGCGAGCAAGGCCAAGTTCCCCTGGTACGGGCCGCCCATGTCCGCCGCTTCCATGGCCACCGGGCGGCTCATGGAGACGTGGGCGCACGGGCAGGACGTCGCCGACGCGCTCGGTGCCGTGCGCGTCCCGACCGACCGGCTGCGGCACGTCGCCCGGATCGGCGTGCGCGCCCGCGGATTCGCCTTCGGGGTGCGCGGCCTGGACGTACCGGGGGAGGAGTTCCGCGTCGAACTCCGGTTGCCCAGCGGCGAACCGTGGACTCACGGGCCCGAGGACGCCGCCCAGCGGGTCACCGGGTCCGCGCTCGACTTCTGCCTCCTCGTCACCCAGCGCGCCCACCGCGACGACCTCGACGTACGCGCCGAGGGCCCCGACGCCGACCGCTGGCTCGACATCGCCCAGGCCTTCGCCGGACCACCCGGAAAGGGACGCGCCGCCAAGGGGGCCACCCCGTGACCCCGGCCCCCCTGCGCATCGGCAACGCCTCCGGCTTCTACGGCGACCGGTTCGACGCCCTGCGGGAGATGCTCGACGGCGGCGACCTCGACGTCCTCACCGGCGACTACCTCGCCGAGCTGACCCTGCTCATCCTCGGCCGCGACCGCCTCAAGGACCCGGGGCGCGGCTACGCCCGTACCTTCCTGCGGCAGCTGGAGCAATGCCTCGGGCTCGCCGCCGAGCGGGGCGTCAAGATCGTGGCCAACGCCGGTGGGCTCAACCCCGCCGGCCTTGCCGACGCCGTACGGAAGTTGGCCGCCCGCCTGGACGTGCCCGTGCGCGTCGCCCACGTGGAGGGCGACGACCTGCTCGGCACCGGGCGCTTCCCCGGCGCCCTCACCGCCCACGCCTACCTCGGCGGCGCCGGGATCACCGCCTGCCTGGAGGCCGGCGCCGACATCGTGGTCACCGGACGGGTCACCGACGCCGCCCTCGTCAGCGGGCCCGCCGCCTGGCACTTCGGATGGGCACCGGACGCGTACGACCGGCTCGCCGGGGCCGTCGTCGCCGGACACGTCCTGGAGTGCGGCACCCAGGCGACCGGTGGGAACTACTCCCACTTCGCGCGCCACAGCCGCGAACTGACGCGGCGCCCCGGCTTTCCCCTCGCCGAGATCCACGACGACGGGTCCGCCGTCGTCACGAAGCACCCCGGCACCGGCGGGCTCGTCGACATCGGGACCGTCACCGCCCAGCTCCTGTACGAGACCAACGGCGCCCGGTACGCCGGGCCCGATGTCACCGTGCGGCTCGACACCGTCCGCCTCGCCCAGGAGGGGCCCGACCGGGTCCGCGTCCACGGGGTGCGCGGCGAGGCGCCCCCGCCCACGCTCAAGGTCGGCCTCAACCGGCTCGGCGGCTTCCGCAACGAGGTCGTGTTCGTGCTGACCGGCCTCGACATCGACGCCAAGGCCGCCCTCGTCCAGGACCAGATGGAGGACGCCTTCGCGCGGGCCACGTCCCGCCCCGAACACGTGCGGTGGGAGCTGGTCCGCACCGATCGGGCCGACGCCGGGAGCGAGGAGACCGCCAGCGCCCTGCTGCGTCTCGTCGTACGGGACCAGGATCAGAACGCCGTCGGCCGGGCGCTGAGCGGCGCCGCCGTGGAACTCGCCCTCGGCTCCTACCCCGGATTCCACGTCACCGCCCCGCCGGGCGAGGGCGCCCCGTACGGCGTCTTCGAGGCCGCGTACGTCGACCGCCGCGACGTCCCGCACCGCGCCGTGCTGCCCGACGGCGAGCGCCGGGAACTGCCCCCGTACGACGGGCCCACACGCCCCCTCGAACCCGTCGCCGCACCGGATCCGCCCGACCCGCTGCCCGCCGGGCCCACCCGCCGCGCCCCCCTCGGCCTCGTCGCGGGAGCCCGCAGCGGGGACAAGGGCGGCGACGCCAACATCGGCGTATGGGTCGAGACCGACGACGCCTGGCGGTGGCTCGCGCACACCCTGACCGTCGAGCGACTGCGTGAACTCCTCCCGGAGACCGCCGACTTGCGCGTCACACGCCACGTCCTGCCCCGACTGCGCGCCCTGAACTTCACCGTCGAGGGCATCCTCGGCGAGGGCGTCGCCGCGCAGGCCCGCTTCGATCCGCAGGCCAAGGGCCTCGGCGAATGGCTGCGCTCCCGCCACCTCGACCTACCGGAGGCACTCCTGTGACCGTCCTGGCCAGCGCCCTGGACACCCGGTCCGACGAGTACGGCGCCCGCCGCGCCGCCCTGCTCGACAAGCTCACCGCACTCGACGCCGAACACGCCAAGGCCCTCGCGGGCGGCGGCGAGAAGTACGTCCAACGGCACCGCGCACGCGGCAAGTTGCTCGCCCGGGAACGCGTCGAGCTGCTCCTCGACCCGGACACCCCGTTCCTGGAACTGTCGCCGCTCGCCGCCTGGGGCAGTGACTACGCCGTCGGCGCCTCGCTCGTCACCGGCATCGGCGTGGTCGAGGGCGTCGAATGCCTGATCACCGCCAACGACCCGACCGTGCGCGGCGGCGCCAGCAACCCGTGGTCCCTGAAGAAGGCGCTGCGGGCCCACGAGATCGCGTACGCCAACCGCCTGCCCTGCATCTCGCTCGTCGAGTCCGGCGGCGCCGACCTGCCCTCCCAGAAGGAGATCTTCATACCGGGCGGCGCGATCTTCCGGGACATCACCCGGCTCTCGGCGGCCGGCATCCCGACGATCGCCGTCGTCTTCGGCAACTCCACCGCCGGAGGCGCGTACGTCCCCGGCATGTCCGACCACGTGATCATGGTGAAGGACCGGGCGAAGGTCTTCCTCGGCGGACCGCCGCTCGTGAAGATGGCCACCGGCGAGGAGAGCGACGACGAATCGCTCGGCGGCGCCGGGATGCACGCCCGCACCTCCGGCCTCGCCGACGGCTTCGCACTCGACGAGCAGGACGCGATCCGCCAGGCGCGCCGCGTCGTCGCCCGCCTCAACCACCGCAAGGCGTACCCCGATCCGGCGTATCCACAGGCTGTGGAGCCGCCCACGTACGACCCCGAGGAACTGCTCGGGATCGTGCCCGAGGACCTGAAGGTGCCGTTCGACCCGCGCGAGGTCATCGCCCGGCTCGTCGACGGCTCCGACTTCGACGAGTTCAAGCCGCTGTACGGGGCGAGCCTGGTGACCGGCTGGGCCGCCCTGCACGGCCACCCCGTCGGAATCCTCGCCAACGCGCAGGGCGTGCTGTTCAGCGAGGAGTCCCAGAAGGCCGCCCAGTTCATCCAGCTGGCGAACCAGCGCGACATCCCGCTGCTCTTCCTGCACAACACCACCGGCTACATGGTCGGCAAGGAGTACGAGCAGGGCGGCATCATCAAGCACGGCTCGATGATGATCAACGCGGTCAGCAACAGCCGGGTGCCGCACCTGTCCGTGCTGATGGGCGCCTCCTACGGCGCCGGGCACTACGGCATGTGCGGGCGCGCCTACGACCCCCGCTTCCTCTTCGCCTGGCCCAGCGCCAAGTCCGCGGTCATGGGGCCGCAGCAGCTCGCCGGCGTCCTGTCGATCGTCGCGCGCCAGTCGGCCGCCGCGAAGGGCCGCCCCTACGACGACGAGGCCGACGCCGGGCTGCGCGCCATGGTCGAGCAGCAGATCGAGGCCGAGTCCCTGCCGATGTTCCTGTCCGGGCGGCTCTACGACGACGGCGTCATCGACCCGCGCGACACCCGCACCGTGCTCGGCATCTGCCTGTCCGCGATCCACACCGCACCGTACGAGGGCGCCCGCGGCGGCTTCGGCGTCTTCAGGATGTGACCCCGATGAACCTCACCCGTGTTCTGGTGGCCAACCGCGGCGAGATCGCCTGCCGCGTCTTCCGTACCTGCCGTGAGCTGGGCCTGCGCACCGTCGCCGTGCACTCGGACCCGGACGCCGACGCGCTGCACGTGCGCGAGGCCGACCTCGCCGTCCGGCTTCCCGGCGCCACCCCCGCCGAGACGTATCTGCGCGCCGACCTCGTCGTGAAGGCCGCGCTCGACGCGGGCGCCGACGCCGTGCACCCCGGGTACGGCTTCCTCTCCGAGAACGCCGACTTCGCGCGGGCCGTCACCGACGCCGGACTCGTGTGGATCGGTCCGCCGCCCGAGGCGATCGAGGCGATGGCGTCCAAGACCCGCGCCAAGGAACTGATGGGCGTCGCGCCGCTGGGCGAGGTGACCGAGGCCGATCTGCCCGTCCTCGTGAAGGCCGCCGCCGGCGGGGGCGGGCGCGGCATGCGTGTCGTCCGCGAACTCGCCGCTCTGGAAGCCGAGGTGGAGGCGGCTCGGAGTGAGGCCCTGTCCGCTTTCGGGGACGGTGAAGTGTTCGTCGAGCCCTATGTGGAGGGCGGGCGGCACGTCGAGGTGCAGGTGCTCGCCGACACGCACGGCACGGTCTGGGTGCTCGGCACGCGCGACTGCTCGCTCCAGCGCCGCCACCAGAAGGTCATCGAGGAGGCGCCCGCACCCGGCCTCCCTCCCGAACTGGTCACGGAACTGCACGAGTTGGCCGAGCGGGCCGTACGCGCCACCGGGTACGTCGGCGCCGGGACCGTCGAGTTCCTCGTCGCCGACGGCGCCGCGCACTTCCTGGAGATGAACACCCGCCTCCAGGTCGAACACCCCGTCACCGAGGCCGTGTTCGGCGTCGACCTCGTCGCGCTCCAACTGCTGATCGCCGAGGGCGACGCGCTCGACCCCGAACCCCCCGCGCCGCGCGGACACGCCGTCGAGGCCCGCCTGTACGCCGAGGACCCGGCCGCCGCCTTCGCCCCGCAGACCGGCACCCTGCACCGCCTGTCCGTGCCCCCGGGCGTCCGGCTCGACACCGGGTACACCGACGGCGACACGATCGGCGTGCACTACGACGCCATGCTCGCCAAGGCCGTCGCGCACGCGCCCACCCGCGCCGCCGCCGTCCGCGCCCTCGCCGGGGCCCTGGAACGCGCCGAGGTGCACGGCCCCGTCACCAACCGCGACCTGCTCGTCCGGTCCCTGCGCCACCCGGAGTTCACCGACGGTCGGATGGACACCGGGTTCTACGAACGCCACCTCGCCGAGCTGACCGCTCCCGCCGTCGACCCGTACGCACCGCTCGCCGCCGCCCTCGCCACGGCCGGCGGACACCGGTTCGGCGGCTTCCGCAACGTCCCCTCGCAGCCGCAGACCAAGCGCTACCGCAGCGAACCCGACGGCACCGAGCACGAAGCCCGCTACCGGCACACCCGCACCGGCCCCGCCGCCGACGACAGCGGCGTACGCGTCGTGCACGCCTCACCCACCCGCGTCGTCCTCGACATCTCAGGGGTGCAGCGCAAGTTCGCCGTCGCCTCCTACGGAGACCGGGTGTACGTCAACGACGTCGCCCTCACCGCCCTGCCCCGCTTCACCGACCCGAGCGAGCAGCGCGCCCCCGGCTCCCTGCTCGCCCCCATGCCCGGCACCGTCGTCCGCGTCGCCGAGGGCCTCGTCGAGGGCGCCGCCGTCACCGCGGGACAGCCCCTGATCTGGCTGGAGGCCATGAAGATGGAGCACCGCATCAACGCTCCCGCCTCCGGAACGCTCACCGCTCTGCACGCCGGCGTCGGCCGTCAGGTCGAGGTCGGCGCGCTGCTCGCCGTCGTACAGGAGGAACAGAAGTGACCGCTCCCGTCCTCGAAACCGAAGAGCACCAGGCGCTGCGCGCCGCCGTCGCCGCCCTCGGCAAGCGCTACGGCCGCGACTACCTGACCCGCGTCGCCGACGCGGGCGGACACCCCGACGAGCTGTGGGCCGAGGCGGCGAAGCTCGGCTACCTCGGCGTGAACCTGCCCGAGGAGTACGGAGGCGGTGGCAGCGGCATCTCCGAACTCTCCATAGTCCTGGAAGAGTTGGGGGCCGCCGGGTCGCCGCTGCTCATGATGGTCGTCTCGCCCGCGATCTGCGGCACGGTGATCTCCCGCTTCGGCACCGCCGCACAGAAGCGGGCCTGGCTGCCCGGTCTCGCCGACGGCAGCCGCACCATGGCCTTCGGCATCACCGAACCCGACGCCGGCTCCAACTCCCACCGGATCACCACCACCGCCCGCCGCGACGACGACGGCTCCTGGGTGCTGACCGGCCGCAAGGTGTTCATCTCCGGCGTCGACATCGCCGACGCCACCCTCATCGTGGGCCGCACGTCCGACGCCCGCACCGGCAAGCTCAAGCCGTGCCTCTTCATCGTCCCGCGCGACACCCCCGGCTTCGAGCGGCGGCAGATCGACATGGAACTCCAGGCCGCCGAGAAGCAGTTCGAGCTGACCCTTGACGACGTGCGGCTTCCGGCCGACGCTCTGGTGGGTGACGAGGACGCCGGACTGCTCCAGCTCTTCGCCGGGCTCAACCCGGAGCGCATCATGACCGCCGCCTTCGCCATCGGCATGGGCCGCTACGCGCTGGACAAGGCCGTCGCGTACGCCAGGGAACGCACCGTGTGGAAGACCCCCATCGGCGCCCACCAGGCCATCGCGCACCCCCTCGCCCAGGTCCACATCGAACTGGAACTGGCCCGCCTGATGATGCAGAAGGCGGCCCGACTCTACGACGCGGGCGACGACATCGGCGCGGGCGAGGCCGCCAACATGGCCAAGTACGCGGCCGCCGAGGCGTGCGTGCGCGCCGTCGACCAGGCCGTCCACACGCTCGGCGGCAACGGCCTGACCCGCGAGTTCGGCCTCGCGGGCCTCATCACCGGCTCACGGGTGGCGCGTATCGCCCCGGTCAGCCGGGAAATGATCCTCAACTACGTGTCCCACCAGACCCTGGGACTGCCCAAGTCGTACTGACCCGACATCCCTACCCGCGCGAGGAGTTGGCATGGTGTTCCGGAGCGAGTACGAAGACGTGGCCGTCGTCGACGAGCCCATTCACGACGCCGTGCTCGGGGGAGCCGCCGCCCGCGGCGACGCCCCCGCCCTCGTCGACGGCGTGAGCGGCGCGACGCTCACGTACACGCAGGTCGACCAGTACCACCGGAGGATCGCCGCCGCCCTCGCCGAAGCGGGCGTCCGCAAGGGCGACGTGGTGGCCCTGCACAGCCCCAACACGGTGGCCTACCCGGTCGCCTTCTACGGGGCCACGCGCGCCGGCGCGTCGGTGACGACCGTCCACCCGCTGTCCACGCCGGAGGAGTTCGGGCGGCAGCTGCGGGACGCCGCCGCGAGCTGGATCATCACCGTCACACCGCTCCTCGACGCGGCGCGCGCGGCCGCCGAGATCGCGGGCGGCGTACGGGAGATCTTCGTCTGCGACCCGGCGGGGGAGTCCGGCCACCGCTCGCTCATGGACCTGCTCGGCACGAGCGCGCCCGAGCCGGACATCGCCATCGACCCGGCCGAGGACGTGGCCGCGCTGCCGTACTCCTCGGGCACCACCGGCGTCCCCAAGGGCGTCATGCTCACCCACCGCAACATCGCCACGAACCTCGCCCAGCTCGAACCCCTCATGCCGATGGGCCCCGACGACCGCATCCTCGCGGTCCTCCCGTTCTTCCACATCTACGGCCTCACCGCCCTGATGAACGCCCCGCTGCGCCAGGGCGCGACCGTCGTCGTCCTGCCCCGCTTCGACCTCGACCAGTTCCTCGCCGCCATCGAGCAGCACCGCATCACCGGCCTGTACGTGGCCCCGCCGATCGTCCTCGCGCTCGCCAAGCACCCGGCCGTCGAGGGCTACGACCTCTCCTCGCTGCGGTACGTCATCAGCGCCGCCGCGCCCCTGGACGCCGAGCTCGCACGGGCCTGCTCGCGCCGCCTCGGCCTGCCGCCCGTCGGCCAGGCGTACGGCATGACGGAACTCTCGCCCGGCACCCACTGCGTCCCGCTCGCGGCGAAGAACCCGCCGCCCGGCGCCGTCGGCAAGCTCATCGCGTCGACCGAGATGCGGCTGCTCAGCCTCGACGACCCGGGCAAGGACGCGGCCCCTGGCGAGCCCGGCGAGGTCCTCATCCGCGGCCCCCAGGTCATGAAGGGCTACCTCGGCCGCCCCCAGGCCACCGTCGACATGATCGACCGCGACGGCTGGGTGCACACCGGTGACGTCGGCGAGGTCGACGCCGACGGCTGGCTGTTCGTCGTCGACCGCGTCAAGGAACTCATCAAGTACAAGGGCTTCCAGGTCGCCCCCGCCGAACTGGAGGCACTGCTGCTCACCCACGACGCCATCGCCGACGCGGCCGTCATCGGCGTCACCGACGAGGACGGCAACGAGATCCCGAAGGCGTTCGTCGTCCGCTCCGACCCCGCGCTGAGCGAGGACGAGGTCCGCGCGTACGTCGCCGAACGCGTCGCCCCGTACAAGAAGGTCCGCCGCGTGACGTTCATCGACGGGGTGCCGCGCGCGGCCTCCGGGAAGATCCTGCGGCGTCAACTCAGGGAAGGATGAACCCCGTTCATGGCAGCAGGAAACCTGGTGCACTGGGGGCACGCCCGCGGTGTCACCACGCTGGCCCTCGACGCGCCCGCCCGCCGCAACGCCCTGTCGTCGGCGCTCGTCGGCGAACTGACCGAGCGGCTCCGGCGGGCCGAGAAGGACGGCGACGTACGGGCCGTGGTGCTCACGCACCGCGGCGGCACGTTCTGCGCGGGCGCCGACCTGCGCGACCCGCCGGACCCGGACGCGCTGGTCGGCCTGCTCCGGCGGATCGTCGCGTCGGACAAGCCGGTCGTGGCACGGGTCGACGGCCAGGTACGGGCCGGCGGACTCGGGCTGCTCGGCGCGTGCGACATCGCGGTGGCGTCGGCGCGGTCGTCGTTCGCGTTCACGGAGGTGCGGATCGGGGTGGCACCCGCGGTGATCTCCCTGCCGCTGCTGCCGCGCGTCGACCCGCGCGCGGTGGCCAGGTACTACCTGACCGGGGAGCGGTTCGACGCGGCGGAAGCGGCGCGGATCGGGCTGGTGACCGCGGCCACGCCCCCCGAGGAGGAGGTCGACACGGCCCTGGAACCCGTGCTCGACGGCCTGCGGCGGGCGTCCCCGCAGGCCCTGGCCGAGACGAAACGGCTGCTCACGGTTAAGGTCCTGGAAGCCTTCGACCGGGACGCGGAGCCGCTGACAGCGCTGTCGGCACGGCTGTTCGCCTCCGACGCGGCCCGCGAAGGGATGACGGCCTTCCTCGAACGACGGGACCCCGCATGGGTGTTGTGACCCCGCGCACCGCGACGCCACCGAAACAGGACCGCTCGCGCGCGACCCGGCAGAAGCTCCTGGAGTCGGCCGTCGCGTGCCTCGCCGCACGCGGCTGGTCCGGGTCCACGGTCTCCGTGGTCGCCGAGCACGCCGGCGTCTCGCGCGGCGCCGCGCAGCACCACTTCCCGACCCGCGAGGACCTGTTCACCGCGGCCGTCGAGTACGTCGCCGAAGAGCGCTCCGTGGCGCTGCGCGGGCTGCGGCCGCAGGGCAGGGCGGAGGCGGTGGCGGCGCTCGTCGACCTCTACACCGGGCCGCTGTTCCGGGCGGCGCTGCACCTGTGGGTGGCCGCGTCGAACGAGCCGCAACTGGGCGGACGCGTCGCCGAGTTGGAGGCACGGGTCGGGCGCGAGACACACCGAATGGCGGTCGAGCTGCTCGGTGCGGACGAGTCGCGGCCCGGAGCCAGGGAGACGGTCCAGGGGTTCCTCGACATGGCGCGCGGCCTCGGCCTCGCCAACCTGCTGACCGACGACCAGGGCCGCCGGGAGCGCGTCGTCGCCGAGTGGGCGGGGATCGTGGACCGGGCCCTCGGCTGAGCCACGGGCCGCCGTCCGCCCGGTTCCCTTGTCAGTGGCTGCCCCTAGGGTGCTGAGGCAAGGGCGCGTAGGGGAGGGGCGGGGCATGGGTGACTGGTTCCAGCGGATCGTGGACCTGGACGCGACGGAGGAGGACGCCGGGCGGCTCGGTGCCGAGATCAAGCGCTGGCTGATCGAGCGCGGCGTCGTCGTGGCCGAGGAGGACGACTGCGTCCTGGGCGCGGAGACCGGCCACCGCCCGGGACCCCACGTCGACGAGGTCATCGAGGCCCCCGTGACGACGGAGTGGACGCGGTTGTGGACCTGCGGCCTTGACGTGGAGACCGGCCGCACGGTCTTCGACGGCGGCCAGGGCGAACCCCAGGCGGTGAGCTGCCCCCGCTGCGCCACCCGCATACGCCTCGTCACCGACAACTGGGAGCCGATCGACGACGCCTGGGAGCCCTTCGGCGCGGCCATCACGCAGTGGTACGAGACGGGCGCGGCGGACATCACCTGCCCCCGGTGCGCGACACCGGTCCCGCTGCGCGAGTGGCAGTGGGCCGACGACTACTTCGCGTTCGGCTGCCTGGGCTTCGAGTTCTGGAACTGGCCGCGGCTGACGGACGCCTTCGTGAGCGAACTCGCGGAGCGGCTCGGGGGACACCGGGTGGTCCACATCGAGGGCAAGCTGTAGCCCGCGTCGCGGGCGCCCCCGGGCGAGCCGCGCTGGAGGAGGTACCCCCTTCAGAAAAATGTCGCACGCGGGCGCCGCGTGCGACATTTTTCTGAACACACCCCACCCGGCGGGCCGGGAGCGAGGAGTCGCCGACGGGTCCGAGGAGCGGCGGCGCCCCGTGCCCGGCCGTCCGGCAGGCGCTAGTGCGAGATGTCCGCGTACCCCTCGATCTCCCGCGGCGGCCGCGACGAGGGGCCCGTGTACCGGGCCGAGGGACGCACGAGGCGGCCCGTGCGCTTCTGCTCCAGGATGTGCGCCGACCACCCCGCCGTACGGGCGCACGTGAACATCGACGTGAACATGTGCGCCGGTACCTCGGCGAAGTCGAGCACGATCGCCGCCCAGAACTCCACGTTCGTGGCGAGCACCCGGTCGGGCCTGCGCGCGTGCAGCTCGGCGAGCGCGGCCTTCTCCAGGGCCTCGGCCACCTCGAAGCGCGGGGCCCCCAACTCGCGGGCCGTGCGGCGCAGGACGCGCGCCCGCGGGTCCTCGGCCCGGTACACCCGGTGCCCGAAGCCCATCAGCCGCTCGCCCTTGTCGAGCGCCTTGCGGACGTACGCGTCGGCGTCGCCGGTCCGCTCGATCTCCTCGATCATGCCGAGGACGCGGGACGGGGCGCCGCCGTGTAGCGGCCCGGACATGGCGCCGACGGCACCGGACAGGGCGGCCGCCACGTCGGCGCCGGTGGAGGCGATCACGCGGGCCGTGAAGGTGGACGCGTTCATGCCGTGCTCGGCGGCGGAGGTCCAGTACGCGTCGACGGCCGCGACGTGCTTCGGGTCCGGCTCGCCGCGCCAGCGCTTCATGAACCGCTCGACGACCGTCCCCGCCTTGTCGATCTCGCTCTGCGGCACCATCGGCAGGCCCTGACCGCGAGCCGACTGGGCGACGTACGACAGGGCCATGACGGCGGCGCGGGCCAGATCGTCGCGGGCCTGCTTCTCGTCGATGTCGAGCAGCGGTTTGAGGCCCCACACGGGGGCGAGCATGGCGAGCGCGGACTGCACGTCGACCCGGATGTCGCCGGAGTGGACGGGGATCGGGAACGGCTCGGCCGGCGGCAGCCCGGGGTTGAAGGCGCCGTCGACCAGCAGCCCCCACACGTTCCCGAACGACACATGGCCGACCAGATCCTCGATGTCGACGCCCCGGTACCGCAGGGCGCCGCCCTCCTTGTCCGGTTCGGCGATCTCCGTCTCGAACGCGACGACTCCTTCGAGGCCAGGGACAAAGCCGGGGTCGAAGTCGGACATCAGGCGGCTCCTCTTGAGGCGTGGACTGCTGGGGGCGGATGCGCGGCGGCTCGTGCTGCGTTCCGTGCTGACGCGCACGGACCCGCACTGACTCGCGCTCCGGGTCGGTCACACCCGTGATGCCCCGTACGGCATCACGCTCAACCGTTTCGGCATCTGGAAGATAGCCCTCGGTGCCACACTTGGCGAGAGTTTGCGGCACTGAGTGCCACGTTTCACTCCGTGTTTGCCGCGGGCCCTCCGTCCGGCAGGATGACGCCGTGAGCGCCCACGAGAGTCCCGAGCCGGACCCGCAGCCCGACCCCGCCGCCATGCGCGAGCAGTACCGCACGCACGACGGCGGCCTCCTGGAGTCCGATCTCGCCCCGCATCCGATGGAACAGTTCACCCGCTGGTTCAAGCAGGCGGCGGCACCCGGTTCCGCGCTGCCCGAGCCGAACGCCATGGTCGTCTCCACGGCCGACGCCGAGGGCCGCCCCAGCTCCCGCACGGTGCTGCTCAAGTCGTACGACGACGAGGGCTTCGTCTTCTACACCAACTACGGCTCCCGCAAGGCCCAGGACCTCGGGGCGAACCCGCACATCGCGCTCCTGTTCCCCTGGCACCCGGCGAGCCGGCAGGTCCTCGTCACGGGGACGGCGGCGCGCACGTCACGGCAGGAGACCGAGGAGTACTTCCACTCCCGGCCGTACGGGTCGCAGCTCGGGGCGTGGGCCAGCGCGCAGTCGTCCGTGCTCGCGTCACGGACCGAACTCGACACGGCGTACGAGGAGTTGGCCCGCCGTCACCCGCCCGGCTCGACGGTCCCCGTGCCGCCGCACTGGGGCGGTTTCCGGATCACGCCCCGCACGGTCGAGTTCTGGCAGGGCAGGGAGAACCGCCTCCACGACCGCCTGCGCTACGTCCGCGCGGACCCGGGCTGGCGGGTGGAGCGCCTCAGCCCCTGAGGGGGACGGGCGCGCGGCGCACGCCTCCAGGGGCGCGGGGACCCGCGCGACCGGCCCGGCCCCGCTAGAGCTCGGCCAGCACCCCGTCCAGGAACGGTTCGATCGCCGCCCGCCAGGCCTCCGGCTGGTCGTAGTGCACGAGATGCCCCGCGTCGGCCACCTCCGCGTACTGCCCGCGCGGCAGCACCCGGACCATCTCCTGCGCCTCCGCCCGGCCCAGCTCCCCGTCGAGCCCCCGCACCACCAGCGACGGGCACTGCACGGCGGAGAGCTCCTCCCAGTGCGCGTCGTAGACCCACGTCGACCGGGCCGCCAGCATCTGGCGCCGGGAGAACACCGGACGCCAGCCGTCCGTGGACTCGGTCATGACCTCCGCGTAGAACTCGCCCCGCGCCGGATTGGGCCGCTCCACCCACGGGTCGTCCTCGCCGAACCACTTCCGGACGTCGGCCAGCGTCGCGAACGGCAGCGGCCACGCCTTGAACCAGTCCTCCCACTCCCGCTGGGAGGCGGCGCCGAGCGCCGAGGCCCGCATGTCGCAGATCACCAGGCCCCGGACGAGGTCGGGTCGGCGCGCGGCCAGCTGCCAGGCGGTCAGCGCGCCCATCGAGTGCCCGATCAGCACGGCCGGCTCCAGCCCCAGCTGCACCAGCGCCGCCTCCGCGTCGAGCACGTACGCCTCGCGGTCGAAGGGGCCCTGCGGAGGCTTGTCGCTCTGGCCGTGCCCGCGCTGGTCGAGCGCCACTGCGCGGTGCCGCTCGGCGAGCCAGCGCGCCGTGCCGGCCCAATGGGACGCCCGGCCCATCAGGCCGTGCAATAACAGGACCCCTGGCGAGCGGCCCGCCTCGCCCGTCTTGGGCGGGTCGGCGAACTCCCAGGCCGCCAGGCGGACCCCGCCCGCTCCGGTCACGTCGATGCGCCGTGCCATAGGCCCTGGCACCCCCTTGTGGTCGCGCCTGCAGTCGCGTACCCGCGCACGCTATCGAACCCTTTTTCGAAAGCGTGGTGCTCTCCGGCAACACCCCTCGTACGAGTGACAACGCTCAAGGAATGACCGGCGCCGCCGAGGGGATCTCTTCAGCGGGAGGCGGACCGCTCGGGGAAAACGGTCCGAGGGGATCGACCCTGGGAGCTCGGGGCTCCGGGTCGGAACAGGGGAGGACAGGCCCCGGCGCCGCAAGGCGCCGGGGCCCTCTGCTGTCTGTGGCCCCCGCCTGCGTCGCACCCCGAACGGCCGGTCCATCGCTGGCCCCCTCCGGTCATATGCCTCACGCGACAGCCTGGCACGCAAAGCGCCCGACCGCTGCGATTCCGCACAGTGAATCTTGCTTTCTGTGCGAACGTGCCGGATACACCGAGATAGTTCAACTTTCCCGCGCACCACAGCAGTTGACGCCCGTCAGGGAACGACGGACGTCAGACGGGGTCAGCGCTTGGCCACGAACACGTGCGACGCCACGTCCGCCTCCAGCTCGGCCGCCTCGCCGCTGCTGCCCACCAGGACCCCGCCCGGCGACTGCGTCACGCTGACCACCGAACCGGGCTGCACGCCCGCCCGGCGCAGCGTGTACATCAACTGCGCGTCCGTCTGGATCGGCTCACCGATGCGCCGTACGACGACCGTCTTGCCGTCCGTCCCCGCGTCCAGCTCGGCGAGCGAGACCATGCCCTCGTCGAGGAAGGGGTCCGCCCCGTCCTTCTCGCCCAGCTCCTCCAGACCCGGGATCGGGTTCCCGTACGGCGACTCCGTCGGGTGACGGAGCAGTTCGAGGACGCGGCGCTCCACGGCCTCGCTCATCACGTGCTCCCAGCGGCAGGCCTCGGCGTGCACCTGCTCCCACTCCAGGCCGATCACGTCCACGAGCAGACACTCGGCGAGCCGGTGCTTGCGCATCACGCGGGTGGCGAGGCGGCGCCCCTCGTCCGTCAGCTCCAGGTGCCGGTCGGCGGCCACGGCCACCAGGCCGTCCCGCTCCATACGGGCCACGGTCTGCGAGACCGTCGGACCGCTCTGGTCGAGCCGCTCGGCGATCCGGGCGCGCATGGGGACCACACCTTCCTCCTCGAGCTCGAGGATGGTGCGGAGGTACATCTCCGTGGTGTCGATCAATCCGGACATACGTGCCCCTCGTGTAGCTCTCTGGCTCCGCGGCAGCGTCTGCTCGCTCACCGCGTCGCTCGTGCGCTGGCCCTGCCCCCAATTCTGACGCATACCGCTGACAACCGTGCCGCGCCAGGGAAAGCGCGCCCCGACGCGGCCCCGGACCGTATTGACAGGGCCCTGGTCCAGACCGCACGGTGATCCGCGACACAGAGCGTCACGACCCACAGGATCCGAGGGGCCACGCCGATGACCGACCGCACCAGCACGCCGGCCGCGCAGTACCTCGACGCCGCGATCGCCCTGCTCCAGCGGGTCCGCGACGAGGAGCTGGACACCGTCGCCGCCGCGGGCGAGCTGCTCGCCGACACCGTCGCCGCGGGTGGCCGCCTCTTCGCGTTCGGCGCCGGTCACTCCTCGCTCGCCGCGCAGGACGTCGTCTACCGCGCCGGCAGCCTCGCCCTGATGAACCTGCTCGCCGTGCCCGGCGCCGTCGGCGTCGACGTCATGCCGGCCACCCTCGGCTCCGCCCTGGAGCGGGTCGACGGCCTCGCCACGGCGGTCCTCCACTCCAGCCCCGCGCGGGCCGGTGACGCGCTGGTGATCATCTCCCTCTCCGGCCGCAACGCCCTGCCCGTGGAGATGGCCATGGCCGCCCGCGCCCTCGGGATGAAAGTCATCGGCGTGACCTCCCTCGCCTACGCCACAGGACCCGACGCCCCGAAGTCCCGGCACTCCTCCGGCACGTACCTGCGCGACCACTGCGACGTCGTCCTCGACTCGAAGATCGACGTCGGCGACGCGGAGCTCTCCTACGAGGGTGTCGACGCGCCCTTCGCCTCGGCCTCCACCGTCACCACCAGCGCCCTGATGCAGTCCACCCTGGCCACCTGCGCCGCCACCCTCGCCGACCGCGGCATCCAGCCCCCGCTGCTGCGCTCCGGGAACGTGGACGGCGGCCTCGCGTGGAACGACCGGGTCTTCGACGAGTACGCCGACCGCATCTTCTACCGCCGCTGAGCCCCTCGCGGGCGGACGCTCAGCGGCCGGGCGACGTCACCAGCGCCAGGTCCACCGCGGCCGCGATCCGCACGGCGACACTCTCCGCGTACGTCGCGTCCCCGCGCTCGAACGCGGCCCGGCTCGCCCCGCGCAGGAACGTCACCACCCCGAGCGTCCGTCCCCGGCTGCGCAGCACCGCGCACAGCCCGAACACGGAGCCCTCGGGCCACTGCCGGTCCGCCGCCCAGGTCGCCGCCGCGGTCCCGTCCGCGGCGGCGGCCCGTACGGAACCGGCCCGCGCCACGCACTGCAACGCCGGATGCCCCTCGGTGTACCGCACGGGCAGCGCGCCCCGCATCAGCAGCAGACTCGCGCCGGGCGCCCCCGAGGGCGTCGCGGCGGCCCGCACCAGACGCAGCGGCTCCTCGTCCGTCACCAGGTCGATCAGCGCGTGGTCGGCGAACCCGGCCAGCGCGAAGTCCAGATGCACCGTCGCCGCCTCGGCCGGGTCCTCGCACTCCGCGGCGGCCCGCGCCGCCCGATGCAACTGGAGCCCACGGAAACGGAGTTGAGCCGCCTCCTGCTCCGACTGCTTCGCCTCGGTCACGTCCTGGAAGAGCCAGCCGACGCCGAGCGGTACCGGCTCCTCCGTCAACGGCGAGGCCAGGCGCACGAACCCGCTCCGCCAGCACCGCCGCTCCTGCCGGCCCTCCGGCAGCCGCAGCGTGACCCACACCTCCATCGGCGACGGCGGAGCGCCCTCCGCCAGCACGTGCGCCAGCGCGCTCTCCAGTTCCTCGACGCCCTGCGCGATCAAGTCCCCCAGCGGGCGCCCCAGTACGGCGGTGCGCCCGGAGCCGAGGGCCCGCGCCGCGTGCGCGTTGACCACCGCGGGGCGCAGGTCGGCGTCGACCAGCACGACCCCCCACGCCGCGTCCTCGAACAGGGCCTCGCTCAGCGCGATCGACCGCTCCAGGTCGATCTGCGTGTGCACCTCGCTGAAGGCGCAGTACACCCCCGCGGGCTTCCCGTCGGGGCCGCGCACGGCGGCGGACTGGGTGCGGACGAGGATCCGGCCGCCGTCCTTGGTGACGAGCGCGAACTCGTTGACCTGCCGGCCCGGCGCGTGCATCGCCGCGAGAATCCGGCCCTGCACCTCGTCCGCGTCGGCGGACCGCACGGCCCAGCCCGCGAACCCGGTCCGCCCGACCGCCTCCGCCGCCGACCAGCCCAGGATCCGCTCGGCCTCCCGGTTCCAATGGGTCACGACCCCATCGGCGTCGAAGGCGCACAGCGCGGCGTCCATCCCGTCCAGCAACGCGGCCAGCAGATCGGCCCCGTCCCGCTCGGGCTCGTCCGGCCCGAGCGCGTCAGCGGTCCCACTACGCCGGGAAGCACTCACCTGGAACCCCCTGCAGGCTGTGTCGGCGCGACGATGTCCTCCAGATCATTCAACTCGAACGTGACGCATCCCACACGGACTTCGGTCAACTTCCTGGAATCCGATAAGCGCACACCCCCAGCATGCGCCCTCGCGCGTAAATCGGTTGAAGGGTGCCCGGAGCCTTCCTAGGGTGGCTCGTACACGAGAAGGGAGGTGGTTCGGCAGATGTATGAGAACCGGACGCGTGAGGTGACTGCGGGCTAGCGGCCCGACGTCGCATCTCGGATTCGGCGCCGGACCAGCACGTGTGTCATGCGTGCAGCCGGCCCTATTCCCACAGCAGTCACCCGACCCGCGAGCCGCCGGTACGTCCGGCCGGCTTCCGACCGTCTCGCACGGAAGGAACCACGGCTCGCGGGTCGCCTGCGTTCAGGCGCCGACGCGGCCTCGCGCCCACGCGCGCGCCGCCGGGATGTCGGACGGTCCCACTCAGGCGAGCCCTAGCCCTTGCTGACCGCCGTCAGGATCTCCGGCAGCCGCGCCGCCGTGCGCGGAGCCGCCATACGCAGGCCGAGCAGCGTCACCGCCGCGCCGTACGCCGCGCCGACCGGCAGCAGCAGCCAGCTCCAGGCGTCCGCGCCCGTCGCGTGCAGGCCGATCGCCAGGGCGAGGACGGGGGCGCAGAGCAGGGCCGCCGCGACCATCCCGCCGAAGATCGAGATCCAGGCGAGGCCCGCCTGCCCCGGCGCGACGTTCTTGTAGCCCTCCTGCGGGATCGAGTACGGGAAGCGCGCCGAGGACCAGGCGCCGGTCGCGAGCATCGCCCCGAGCAGCGCGAAGGAGATCCCGAGCACCTCCGCCAGATCGCCCCACGCGCCGAGCATCGCGGTCGTGACGAGCGTGACCAGGGTCGCGTACGGAAGCGTGATCACCAGCAACGCCAGGGCGCGGGCGCGCAGTTCGACGTACGCGTCCCGCGGCGACGCGATCGTCATCGCCACCATCCAGAACGCGGACGTGTCCTGCCCGAACTGGTTGTACATCTGGATGCCGAGCATCCCGGCGGCGAAGCACGCGAAGTAGACGGAGCCGGTGCCCTGGAGGGCGTTGAAGACGGGGACGATCAGGCCGATGGCCAGGGACGTCACCCAGGCGGCCTTCGTCTTGGGGTCGCGCCACACGTAGCGCAGGCTGCGCTCCATGACGGTGCCGGTGCGGCCGGACGGCAACAGCCGGCGGCCGCTCGGCTCGCGCCGCCCGCGGGTGGGCTCGGCGGCCTGGAGCGTCGAGCCGTCCGGCGCCGTCATGAGGCGGGTGAGCGCCCGCCGCCACAGGACGAGCAGACCCGCCAGGGCCGCCACGCAGAGCACGAGCTGGATGACCGCCGTGCCGTACGAGCCCTCGCCGGTCGCCGCGACCGCCCCGATCGCCGAGGCGGGCGGCACCCAGCGCAGCACGTCGGCCACCGGGTCGAGCGCGCCGACGCCACCGGCCGAACCGAGCCGCTGCGCGCCGAAGTTGACGAGCTGCGCGCCGATCGCGATGACGAGACCGCTCAGGACGGCGAGGTCGCGCCCCTTGCGGCTGGTGAGCAGCCGGGTGTTGGCGGCGGCCACCGTACGGGCGAGGGCGACGCAGGTCAGCACGGTGAGCGGCACCGCGAGCACCGCGACGACCCCGGCCGCCGCCCCGCGCGCCACCGCGTAGCCGGAACCGGCCGCGAGACAGAGCGTGAACAGCGGCCCGACCCCGACGAGGGACGACACGAGCAGGCCCCGTACGAGCGGATCGGGGCGCAGCGGCAGCATCACGAGCCGCGTCGGGTCGAGGGTCTCGTCGCCGCTCGGGAAGAACAGGGGCAGCACGGCCCAGCCGAGGGCGAGGACGGCGGTGAGGACGACGGCGACGGTGGGCGCGTGGGTGGTGCCGTGCAGGAGGACGAGGCCGAGGAGCTGGAGCACGGCGACGAGGAGCGCGGCGGCGACGGAGGCGATGTACGCGGCGCGCCGCCCCGCGGACTGGCGCAGGCCGTTGCGCAGGAGCGCGAGCTTGAGACGGATCAGGGTGCGGGTCACGGAGCTCGGCCCCGCACTCCGCTCCTCGATCGCCGGAGGGGCTTGAGGAGCCCGGCCGTCGCCGCTCATCAGCGGGCACCCCCGCCCAGCCAGTCCAGGGCCCCCTCGTCACCGCGCCCGCGCGCCCCCACCAGCTCAAGGAACGCCTCCTGCAAGGAGGCCGCCCCGCCCCGCACGTCCGCCAGCGGCCCCTGCGCCCGGATGCGGCCCGCCGCCATCACCGCGACCCAGTCGCACAGCGACTCGACGAGTTCCATGACGTGGGAGGAGAAGACGACGGTCGCCCCGGAGCGGGTGAAGCGCTCCAGGACGCCGCGGATCGTCTGGGCCGAGACGGGGTCGACGCCCTCGAACGGCTCGTCCAGGAAGAGGACTTCGGGGTTGTGGAGGAGAGCTGCCGCGAGGCCGATCTTCTTGCGCATGCCGGTCGAGTAGTCGACGACGAGTTTGTGCTGGGCCGACGCCAGGTCCAGCACGTCCAGGAGCTGTCCGGCCCGGCTGTCGACCTCCTCGCCGGGCAGGCCGCGCAACCTGCCCGTGTACGCGAGGAGTTCACGCCCCGACAGACGCTCGAAGAGGCGCAGGCCCTCCGGCAGGACACCGATCCGGGCCTTGACGGCGGCCGGGTCGGCCCAGACGTCGTGGCCCGCGACGTGCACCGTGCCGCGGTCGGGCCGGAGGAGGCCGGTGATCATGGAGAGCGTGGTCGTCTTGCCCGCGCCGTTCGGGCCGACCAGGCCGATGAACCTGCCTGCGGGCAGGGCGAGTTCAATGCCGGCCACGGCGGTCTGCTGCCCGAAGGACTTCCAAAGGTCGTGGACGCGTACGGCTGCTGCGGGTTCCCCGGTCATCCCGGCACGATACGTGGGCCGGGTGGCGACGGCGCGGAGGCGCTACTTGCGGTGGCCCTCACGCCCGCACGCGTACGCGAGCGGGGAGATCAGTTCCTCGGCGTCGGGCAGCCAGCGGTTCGCCGCGGTCGGGCGGCAGGCCCACTGGACGGCGCCCTGGCTGCCGAAGCGGGTCGGGGGAGCGGCGACGAAGCCGCCCTCGCCGAGCGCCACCAGGTCGAGGGAGGCCGGGGTCCAGCCCAGCTTCCGCACGAGGTCCGCGACCTTGAGGGTCGCACCGGGGAGCACGAAGAACTGCATGCGCCGGTCGGGCGTGCAGGTGACCGGGCCGAGGGTGAGCTCCATCCGCTCCATACGGGCCAGGGCGAGGAACCCGGCGGTCTCCGGCACGTCGATCGCGTCGAACGTCCGGCCCGTGGGGAGCAGGATCGACGCGTTGGGCTGCTTGGACCACAGGCGCCGGGCGACGGTGGCGCTGCCGGTCGCCTGCGTCGCCCAGTCGGGGCGCGCGGGGTGGGCGCCGGGAGCGGCGCACTGGACGTCGCCGCACGAGCAGCGCTGGACGCCCTCGTCGAACTCCAGCCAGGTGCCGGGGAACACGTCCCAGTGCCGTTCTTCCGCGTAGCGCACGGCCGTGTCGAGGAGGGATTCGCCGCGCTGTTGCGGGATCTGCCCGGCCGCGGTGACGGGGTTGACGGATGACGTGACGTCCGAGGTGCCTGCGATGGTCTCTTCCACGGAGTTCTCAACTCCCGCCGCCATCAGGGGTTACGGGCGCACGTGCGGGTGGGGCGGGAGCATCGTTCCCGCATGTGGGGCGCATGGGTGCATGGGCGGGGGCGCGCGGGCGAGGCGGCAGCGGGGTGTGGGTAGCTCCCCGTGTGGACGAGAGGGAGATCTCTGGGCGGGTTATGTGCTTCGTACCCGTTCGTGATGCATCTTCCGTTTGTCCGTAGGGCATTGATCCACCGATCACCGTCGACGCGCACAGCAGGGGGTACGCCATGGCCGCACGGCCACTCGTCGCGCGACAGCCCAACGAAAGGCTGCAAGCGCTCATCCAGGAAGCCGGCTGCTCGAACGCGGGCCTGGCCCGCCGGGTCAACATGTGTGGTGCGGAGCACGGCCTGGACCTGCGCTACGACAAGACGTCCGTGGCCCGCTGGCTGCGCGGGCAGCAACCGCGCGGCCGGGCGCCCGGCATCATCGCGGAGGCCCTCGGCCGCAAGCTCGGCCGCACGGTGACCATCGACGAGATCGGCATGGCCAACGGCAAGAACCTCGCCTCCGGGGTGGGGCTCCAGTTCTCGCCGACCGTGCTGGGCGCCATCGAGCAGGTGTGTGAGCTGTGGCGCAGCGACGTGGGGCGGCGGGACTTCCTCTCCGGTTCCTCCGTCGCCTCGTCCGCGCTCGTCGAGCCGAGCCGCGACTGGCTGATCTCCGTGCCGGACTCGCAGGTCGCGCGGAGCGCGGGGCCGCGGGTCGGGCCCTCCGACGTGGCGGCGGTGCGCGCGATGACGCAGGCGCTGACCGACCTCGACCACCAGTACGGCAGCGGTCATGTGCGGCCGGTCGTCGTGCACTACCTGAACAGCGTGGTGAGCGGGCTGCTCGCCGGTTCGTACCGGGAGGCCGTGGGGCGTGACCTGTTCGCCGCCGTCGCGCGGTTGACGGAGCTCGCCGGATACATGGCGGTCGACACCGGGCAGCCGGGCCTCGCGCAGCGCTACTACATCCAGGCACTCAGGCTCGCCCAGGCGGCGGGGGACCGCGGTTACGGCGGGTACGTCCTGGCCGCGTCGATGAGTCATCTCGCGGCGCAGCTCGGCAACCCGCGCGAGATCGCCCAGCTCGCCCGCGCGGCTCAGGAGGGGGCGCGCGGACGCGTGACGCCGCGCGCGGAGGCGATGTTCTACGCCGCCGAAGCGCGCGGCCACGCGCTCCTGGGGGACGCGCGGTCCGCACAGGCCGTCAGCGGCAAGGCCCTCGCCGCGATGGAGCAGGCCGAGGGCCGGTCCGGGTCCGGGGACGACCCGGTCTGGATCGCGCACTTCGACCACGCCTACCTGGCCGACGAACTCGCGCACTGCCACCGGGACTTGGGGCAGGCCCGGGACGCGGCACGGTGCGCGCAGGAGTCGCTCGACGGGCATCCGGAGTCGCGGGCGCGCCGCCGCGCCATCGGACTCGTCCTCCTCGCCACCGCGCAGGTGCAGCAGCGCGAGGTGGAACAGGCCTGTCACACGGGACTTCGGGCCGTGGAGCTCCTCGGCACCGTGCGCTCCAACCGCGGGGCGGAGTACCTGGACGACTTCAAGGAGCGCCTGGAGCCCTTCCGGGAGGAGCCGGTGGTACGGGAGTTCGGGGCGCGGGTGGAGTTGCAGGCGGCCGCGTAGGGAGGGAGGGGTTCAGGGGGATCTGTGTCACCAGGAGGTGCGTAGCACGGGCGTGCGGGAACCCGGTAGCGTGAGCCGACGATTCCGATGGTCCCCCCTACGTAGGAGTCCCGGTGACGCAGCAGAGCGGACAAGGCGGCCACAACGGCCACGGTGACGGTCCGCACCCGCAGGCTCGGCAGGCGCACGAAGGCGTCGTGCTGCCCGCCGACGGCTCGGAGCCCCTGTTGCCGGGCACGTTCGGTGACCAGGCGGGGCCCGCCGCGGCCGCTCCCTGGGGCCAGCCGTGGGGGCCCGAGTCCCAGCAGGCGCAGGCCGCGGGTCCGATGCCGACGTACGAGTGGGGCCAGCCCGCAGGCCAGCAGCAGCCCCCGCAGCAGCAACAGCAGCAGTATCAGCTTCAGCAGCCGCAGGCCCAGGCGCTGCCGCCGGAGCGCTCCGCGCCGCTGCCGCCCGCCTACGAGGGCACGTACGGGAACGGGTACGGAGCGGGCTACGACGGTGACGCCACCCAGTACATAGCCCCGGTCGCCGCCTCGCCGCTGCCGCCGGAGGCGCCCGCGGCCGACGCCACCCAGTTCCTGGGGCGGACCGTCGACCGGCCGCTGCCGGGCCCACTGCCCGACGCGGTGCCGGGCGGCGCCGGGGTCTCGGACAGCGACGCCACGCAGTACATACCGCCGGTGCCCGCGCAGCCGCAGGCCGCCGCCCCGTACGGCGTGCGTCCCGGCGGCCCGGAGGACCGGCAGCCGCCGGCCGAGTTCGACGCCCTGTTCCGTACGGAGCCGGAGGGCGGGGCCGCGGCCACGCAGCAGATGCCGCGCTTCGACCCGCACAGCCAGGGGCCGCAGGGGCCGCAGGGCCCGATGGTCCCGCCGGTGCAGCAGCACGCGTACGAGCCCGAGCCGCCGTCGCGCGGCAAGGCGCGCACCGGTTCGAAACTCCCGTTGATCGCCGCGATCGGCGTCGGCATCCTCATCGTCGGCATCGGCGCGGGCGCCCTGCTCGGCGGCGGCGGTGACGACGAGAAGAACACGGATGCCTCGAAGAACGTCTCGGCGACCGCCCCCGCCTCCGAGCAGGCCTCGCCGTCGGCCGACCCCGTCAAGGCGCAGGCGGTCGAGCTGGACAAGCTCCTCGCCGACTCCAACAACAGCCGCGACTCGGTCGTGCGGGCCGTCGCCAGCATCGGCTCCTGCAAGGACCTGCCGGCGTCCTCGACGAACCTGCGGAACGCGGCGAAGCAGCGCTCCGACCTCGTGACCCGGCTGAGCGGCCTGTCCGTGGACAAGCTCCCCGACCACGCCGCCCTGACCGACGCGCTCACCAAGGCGTGGCAGGCGTCGGCGTCGGCGGACAACCACTACGCCGCGTGGGGCGACCAGGTCGCGGGGAAGAAGGGGTGCCACAAGGGGCACGCCCGCCCCACGCCGGAGCGCAGGGCGGGCGACGCCGCGAGCGGCACGGCCTCCCAGCAGAAGGCGCGCGCCGCGAAGCTGTGGAACCAGATCGCCACGACGTACGGCCTGACCCAGCGCTCCGCCGTCCAGCTGTAGGGCGGCCGGGCGCCGGGGAGCGTCAGGGCGCCTCCGCCAGGGTGTTCGTCACGTCGACCATCCCCTTGCGGGTGGCGACGAGGCGGCCCTGCTCCACCTTCTGGAACGAGACCCGCGCGTTGACCAGGCGCGGGAAGTCGCCGGCCGCCGACATGTGGTCGTAGCCCCAGCGCAGCGACGGCGTGAGGCCGCCCGTGGTCACCTTCAGGCCCTTGTCCAGGGCGATCCGCACGGTGCGCGCGCTCACCTCGCCCTCGCCGAGGGACTCGACGACCTGCTTCAGGATCGTGTAGGCGATCCAGGTCGTCTGGACCCCGGTGTCCGCGGGGTCGATGCGGTTGTCGCCGAACGCCTGCTCCCTGATCACCTGGCGCATCGGCTTCCAGCGCGCGTCGTCCGCCGCCGGGTACCAGCCGGTCACGTACGCGCCCTCGTACGGGCTCTTCGCGCCGCCGGTGCGGTTGATCTCGGACTGGTCGACGCTGCCGAGGACGGACGCCGTGCGCACCGCCGGGTAGTCGGCGCGCATCCGCCGGAACGAGTCGAAGAACGTGTCCGTACGGTCGCCGAGCACGGCCACGACGCAGCCGTCGCCGGTGGGGTCGGCGCCCGCCGTGCCGAGCGCCTGCCGGGCCTGGCCCGAGTAGTCGGTGGCGTCCTCGGCGACGCGCAGGTCGGTGACGGCGGGGCGGTGCTCCAGGGCGAGGCCGGTGTTGAGCAGCGGCGACAGTTCGTCGCCCGCGATGGTGTCGGGGCGGACCAGGACGGTGCGGGCGCAGGGCTTGCCGAGCTGTTCGCCGTTGCCCGCGAGCAGCGCGGCCTGGCCGCCGTTGACCGGGTACGACAGCGGGCTGGTGAACTCCGCGTCGCTCGCCCCGTAGCCGCCGAGGTAGGGGACGCCGGCCGATTCCAGGGTGGAGAGGAAGGCGCGGCCGTGCTGGCTGTACGAGCCGACGACGGCGACGGCCCCCTGGTCGACGGCCGAGCGGGCGCACCTGGCGGCGGTCACGCTGTCGTTGTGGTCGTTGCAGGTCAGGACCCGGAGCGGGTGGCCTCCGATGCCGCCGTGGGCGTTGACCCAGCGCGCGTACGCCTGCGCCATGGCGGGCATGCCCGGCATGTTCGTGGCCTTGGTGTCGGCCGGGGCCCAGGTCATCACGGTGATCGGCTGATCCGCGGAGCCCGCCGTGGTGCCGGGTATCAGTCCGCACCCCGTGACCAGGGCCGCGCCCGTGACCAGGGCGGCCAGGGTGCGCGCGGTACGCACGGGGCGTGGGGGACTGGGGGTGAGCGCGGGAGTGGGGGCGTGCTCGTTCGGGGTGGGGCGCCGGCCGGTCATGGGCCTGCACGATTCCGCCGCATCCCGAACCGGCGTGTTACCCGTGGTCGACGCGTGGTGACGCGGAGGTGAATTACGGGGGTCGGTCGGGGAGTCGCGGCGCGGCACGTACGATCGATGACCGTGCAAAGCTCGGAGAAGTCTTCCCGCCGCGGCCGTCGCTCCACAAAGATGGGCGACATGCCACTCAACGACATGCCGTGGTGGCGCTGGCGCAGCAATGTGCGCTCCGCGCTGCACATGCTCTCCGACCCGTCCTTCCAGCGGGGCGTATGGCTCGCAGGGGTGGACGGCTACGGGGACGTGACCGACGCCGTGTACCGACTCGTCGAGGACACCTGGCTGGACAACTGGTCCGCCGAGAAGTACGTCGGGACGATCTTCCGGGACTCGCAGGAGGCCGCGCTCGTCGACACCGCCGTGCTGCGGGTGCTGCGGATCATGCACCAGGTCGGCCCCGACGCCCCCGTCTCCGCGTATCTGGACGACCCGGCGTGGGACGAGGCGGTGCGGGCGGCGCGCGACGCGCATGTGAGGCTCGCCACGAGCGACGGCGACGACCCCGACGCCGTGCCGCAGACCCTGGAGGTCCTGCGCATCATGACGCGGGCGGCCTGACGGCCGGTGCCCCGGGTCCGGTCCGCGTGGTCCGGCCCTCGGGACGGCGGACCGCCGGGGTCCGCGGTGTGCGAACCTTTTCTGCATGAATCCGCAGTCCGCCGCCGCTTCCGGTCCTGAGCAGTACGTCCTCACCCTCTCCTGCCCCGACAAGCAGGGCATCGTGCACGCCGTGTCGAGCTATCTCTTCATGACCGGCTGCAACATCGAGGACAGTCAGCAGTTCGGTGACCACGACACGGGACTGTTCTTCATGCGCGTCCACTTCAGCGCGGACGCCCCCGTCACCGTGGAGAAGCTGCGGGCCAGCTTCGCCGCGATCGGGGACTCGTTCCAGATGGACTGGCAGATCCACCGGGCCTCGGACCGGATGAAGGTCGTCCTGATGGTCAGCAAGTTCGGGCACTGCCTGAACGACCTGCTGTTCCGCGCGCGGATCGGCGCGCTGCCCGTCGACATCGCCGCGGTCGTCTCGAACCACACGGACTTCGCCGAGCTGGTCGCCTCGTACGACATCCCCTTCCGCCACATCCCGGTGACGAAGGAGACGAAGGCGCAGGCCGAGGCGCAGGTCCTGGAACTGGTCCGCGCCGAGGGCGTGGAGCTGGTCGTGCTCGCCCGGTACATGCAGGTGCTCTCGGACGACCTGTGCAAGCAGCTCAGCGGGCGGATCATCAACATCCACCACTCGTTCCTGCCGAGCTTCAAGGGCGCGAAGCCGTACCACCAGGCGCACGCGCGCGGGGTGAAGCTGATCGGCGCGACGGCGCACTATGTGACCGCCGACCTCGACGAGGGGCCGATCATCGAGCAGGAGGTCGAGCGGGTCGCGCACGACGTCACGCCGGACCAGCTGGTGGCGATCGGCCGCGACGTCGAGTGCCAGGCGCTGGCACGGGCCGTCAAGTGGCACGCGGAACGGCGCATCCTGCTGAACGGGCGCCGGACCGTCGTCTTCGCCTAGAACGGCCCGCGGATCGGGGCGCCCCCGCCGGGGGCGCCCTCCGCTACATCCGGCTCAGTGCCGCCGTCGCCGACAGGACGTCCCTGATCGCCTCGCGGTCACCGCCCTGGCCGGCGGCCGCCTCCTCCGGGGAGACATGCCCCGCGGCCAGCTGGCAGAACTCCACGCCGTCCAGCGCGACATGGGCCACCTCCCGCTCGGCGGAGCCCACCGCCGCGGGGGAGTCGAGCGAGATCAGCCACTCGCCGCCGCCCGCGCCCTCGACCTCCAGGCGCAGGCTGCGCCCCGGCGTACCGGCCGGGAGCAGCTCCCGGGCGGGGGCCGCGAGCCCGGCCCGGCGGCGCGCGGCGAGCGAGTCGGGGAGCATCCGGGCGGCGAGGTCGATCATCCGGTTCAGATGGCGCGGGGACGGAGCCTCGTACGGATAGTCCACCGCGTCCGCGATGTCCCCCGCGTGCACCCAGCACTCGAAGGCCCGGTCGACCATCGCGTCGCGCAGCGGCAGCTCGAAGTCCCCGTACGGGACCGGGAGCTGTCCCGAGCCCTCGCTGTCCGCCGGGTTCGAACCGGCGAAGGAGACCGTGCGGACCAGGGCGTGCGCCTGGTCGCGCCAGGGCACCCGGACCGCGCGGGTCGGCGGGAAGTAGGACGCCTTCCAGTACGCCTCCGTGCGCGCGTCCGGGCCGGGGTGCTCGGAGGAGCCCGGCGGGCCGAGCGGGTCGTCGAGTCCGAGGGCGCGGGCGATCATGCCGTCGACGCTCGTGAGGTGGGCGATCACCCCGGCGACGGTGGTCCTGCGGCTGACCTGCTCCTCGCCCGCGTACCAGCGCAGCCGCACCGGCGCGTGCCACTCCCCGTCGCCTATGTCCTTGAGCAGCGCGTCGAGGCGTGCGGTCTCCGCGTCGTACGGGAGGGCCCAGGCGGGCACGGGGATGCGGGCGGGGCGCCGGGTCAGGCAGCCTTCGAGGACGCGGGAGCGCAGCATCGGGTCGAGGTCCAGGGACTCCTCGGGGTGCAGCAGGAGCACGGCGTCGCGCAGCCGCAGCGCCTCCTCCGCGCAGGGGCCGCAGTGGCCCAGGTGGTCCTCGACGGCGGCGGTCTCCGCGGGCGAGCAGGCGGCGAGCGCCCACGCGCCGAGCAGCGACTTGAGGACCCGGTGCTCCAGAACGAGCGGCCGCTCGGGCTCGGGGAGATCGGGCAGCGGACGCTCACCTTCCTCGACGGAGGACCGCGGCAGCGGTATGCGGGCGCGCCCGCCGCGCCGCCGTTGTCGCGCGGGCCCTGCGGTCCGTCGCCGTACGGACCGAAGCGGTCCGGGCCGTTCGTGCCGCTCACGCCGGCCTCCCGTAGCCCGCGGGCGGCGAGCCGCTGTCGTGGGCCGTGGACAGCAGTTGCAGGCCGAGGCGGAGGCGGCGGCGCGCCTCGTCCTCGGTGACGCCGAGGTCGGCGGCGGTCTGGCGGTAGTCACGGCGCTGGAAGTAGGCCAGCTCCAGGGCGGCGCGCAGCGGTGCGGGCATCGACGTCACGATGTAGTCGGCGCGGGCCGCGGCGGACGCGCGGCGCACCTTGCGCTCCAGATCCTCCGTGGTGCCGAGGCCGGTGCGCACGAGCGCGGCGGACTCGGTCTGGCGCAGCCGCTGGACGGCCTGGCGGTGGGCGAGCGTGGCGACGAAGGAGCGCAGGGGGCCCTGCTTGGGGTCGTACGCCTCGGGGTCCTCCCAGAGCTGGGTGAAGACCTCGCGGGTGATGCGGTCGGCCGCGTCCTCGTCGTCCAGGACGCGGTGGGCCAGGCCGTGCACCAAGGACGCGAAGCGGTCGTAGAGCTCCGCGAGCGCGGCGGCCTCGCCGTGCGCCAGGCGCTGCTGCATCCTCCGGTCCCAGCGGGACGGAGTGTCCTTGGGCATGAGGCCCCCTCACCCACCGACTGCCCGAACTACTTGCTGTGTACTCGAATGTAGTCGGCGGCGGCGACAGCGCACGACCCTTTGCCGTACAGAGGGTTGCTGTTTTCGCTTTGCTTCGAATGTGACCGGCTCGGTCTTATTCAGGCCATATGTGATAGGTGTGCCCGAGGGCAACGGCGTTTCATCGGACTGCGGCCGGGCAGCCGCACTCGGAGGAAACGTAAGGACAGGTTCCGGATAGAACAGGTTCCGGACGGACGGGAACTGCTGCACGAGAACTGCTGCACGAAGACTTCTCGTCAGGACCGTCGAGACCGTCGAGCGAGAGGCGTGGCGCGTGGCGCTCAAGGTGACCGGGGGAGTGAAGGGCGACTGGGCCGTCGTGCGGGTGTCGGGCGAGATGGACCTCGTGACGTCCCCCGCGCTGCGGCAGGAGGTGCACGACGCGGTCGCCGACGGACGCCACAGCCTGGTCCTCGATCTGTCCGACGTCCTGTTCTGCGACTCCAGCGGCGTCGGCGTGCTGATCGCGGCCCGCCGCCTGATCCGCTCCTGCCAAGGCCGGCTGCGCCTGATCCTGCCCGCGCAGGGCGCGGTCGACGGCTCCCACGTGAACCGCGTCCTCGGCGCGCTGGGCGTGCGGCGCCTCTTCGACGTGTACCCGGACGTGGCGGCGGCGCTCGACGACGGAGCCGAGCCGATGTCGGCATAGCGGAGCGGCACAGCCGCAGGGCATAGCGCGTTGGCACGGTGTTGTCCCGGATTTCTCCTGGTCCTGCCACAACCGGCTCACTTCCGGTTCCGCGCGCCCCTGTTCGACGTACGCTCCCAGGCGTACCACCCACCGACCAATGCGAGAGGCGGCCCCAGAGCATGGACGAGCGGAGGATCGCGAGCCGTTTCGCCGGCTTCGACCAGGACGGCAACGGCTACATCGACCGCGAGGACTTCTACAGCGCGGCGAAGGCACTGCTCGCCGAGTTCGGTGTCCCGGCCCGCTCCGAGCGGGGCCAGGCGCTGTACGCGGGCGCCGAGGCGTTCTGGCAGGGCATGGCCGGGATCGCGGACGTCGACGGCGACCAGCGGGTGACCCGGGAGGAGTTCGTGACCGGGGCCGTGAAGCGGCTGCGGGACAGCCCGGAGCGGTTCGCCGAGATCGCGCGGCCGTTCCTGCGCGCCGCGATGGCGGTGGCGGGCCCCGAGGGCCCCGGCGTCGGCACGGACACCGCGCAGCGGGTGCTGCGCGTGCTCGGGGTCGCCCCGGAGCTCGCCGAGGGGGCCGTCGCGGCGCTCGACGCGGACGGCGACGGCCGGATCTCGGAGGACGAGGCGGTGCGGGGCTTCGCCCTGTACTTCACCGTGCCGGAGTGAGGGACCGGGGGGCGGCCGTCGTGCCCCTCACGCGTACCGCTCCCGCAGTTTGTACTTCAGGACCTTGCGGAGCGTGTCGTTGCGGGGGAGCGCGTCGAGGATCTCCAGCTGTTCGGGGAGCTTGAAGGTCGACAGGCCCTGCTCGCGCAGATGGGCGGTGACCTCGGGCAGCGTCAACTCGGCTGCCCCGTCGCACAGTTCGAGGACCGCGCAGACCCGCTCCCCGCGCTCCGCGTCCGGGAGGCCGATCACCGCCGCGTCCTGGATCGCGGGGTGTCCGTGCAGGAGGTCCTCGATCTCCTTCGCGGAGATGTTCTCGCCCTTGCGGATGATGATGTCCTTGGCCCGGCCGGTCAGCACGAGATGGCCGGTGGGCAGGACGTGGCCGAGGTCGCCGGTGATCAGGAAGCCGTCCGCGTCGAAGGCCTGCGCGGTCTGCGTCGGGTCCAGGTAGCCCTGGCAGACGGCCTCACCGCGCAGGCGGACCTCGCCGTCGACGCCCGGCGGGACCTGCTTGCCGTCCGCGTCGACGACACGGATCTCCATGCCCTCCGGCGGGCGGCCCTCCGCCGTCGCGAGCATGTCGGACGTGTCGTCCGGCGCGCCCATCGTGATCATCGGGACCTCGGTCATGCCGTAGCCGTGGGTGAGCTGGACGCCCTCCATCTCGCGGACCACGGCGTGGTAGATCTCCGGGGGTTTCGGGGCGCCGCCGCCCGCGAGCAGGCGCAGGGTCGGGATCACCTTCCGGGACGGGTCCTTGCGTTGCTCCGTCAGGAACATCGAGTAGAAGGCCGTCGAGCCGCCCGCGACCGTCACGCCGTGCCGCCGGTACTCGTCGAGCGCGTCCGGCAGCGCGAAGTGCTCCAGCATCACCGCGGGGAAGCCGTACAGGAGCAGCATCACCGTGTAGTCGGGGCCGGCGATGTGCGCGTACGGGAACGCCATCGAGCCCACGTCGGAGGCCGACAGGCGCAGGGCGTGGGCCAGGCACGAGCCGCCCGCGATCAGTGAACGGTCCGTGTGCAGGACGCCCTTGGGGTCGGAGGTCGTGCCGGACGTCCAGTAGATCCAGCGGACGTCCGTGCCGGAGGCGGGGGGCGCGGGCAGCGTCGACGGGTCGCCCTCCGGCAGGTCCTCGTACGCCTCGAAGACGCCCTTGGCGCCGAGCCGGCGTGCCATCTCCGTGTGGTCGAAGCCGCGCCAGACGCCCGGTGTCGCGAAGAACTCCGCCTTCGACTCCCGCAGCGCGAAGCCGACCTCGCGGTCGCGGTAGAAGGGGATGATCGGCGTCTGCGTCGCGCCGACGCGGGCCAGCGCGAAGGTGAGCAGCGCTGTCTCGATCCGGGTCGGCAGCTGCCAGGCCACCACCGTGCCGGGACGGACGCCCTGCGCGTAGAGGCCCGCCGCCACGCGCTCGGCGCGGTCGCGCAACGCGCCGAAGGTCAGGGTCCGTTCGCCCTGGAGGAGGACCGGGCGGTCGGGGGTCAGGGCGGCGCGGCGTTCGACGAGTTCCCAGAGCGTGCGGGACGCGCCCAGGGCGTGTGCGGTGTCGGTCATGGCCTTGACCCCCAGGGAGATCGCAGAGATCCGCCGGCGCAGAGCTGACGGGTAGTCAGATGTGGCTCAGAGCGTAAGCCCGCACTTCTTGTCGGTCCAGAGGTGCGCGGCTAGCCTGGAATCTGACGGGTCATCAGATCTCAGTAGTCCTGAGGGGTATTCATGACGGAACTGCCGCGCATCGTCAGCGTCGACGACCACGTGATCGAACCGGCCCATCTCTTCGAGACCTGGCTGCCCGCCAAGTACCGCGAGCGCGGCCCGCGACCGCTCACCGCGGGAATCGGTGAACTCGCCTACGTGGCGGGGAAATACCAGATCACCATGGACCCGGACGGGCCACCGACCGACTGGTGGATCTACGAGGACCTGAAGTTCCCGTACAAGCGCAACATCGCCGCCGTCGGCTTCGACCGGGACGACATGACCCTGGAGGGCATCACCCGCGCCGAGATGCGGCGCGGCTGCTGGGACCCCAAGGCGCGGCTCGACGACATGGACCTCAACCACGTCGAGGCCAGCCTCTGCTTCCCGACCTTCCCGCGCTTCTGCGGGCAGACCTTCGCCGAGGCGCACGACAAGGAGGTCGCCCTGGCCTGCGTGCGCGCGTACAACGACTGGATGGTCGAGGAGTGGTGCGGGGACAGCGGCGGGCGGCTGATCCCGCTGTGCATCATCCCGCTGTGGGACATCGACCTCGCCGTCGCCGAGATCCGGCGCAACGCCGCCCGCGGCGTGCGGGCCGTCACCTTCTCGGAGATCCCCACCTACCTCGGACTCCCGTCGATCCACTCCGGGTACTGGGACCCGTTCTTCGCTGTGTGCCAGGAGACCGGGACCGTCGTCAACATGCACATCGGCAGCAGCTCCCAGATGCCCGCCGCCTCCCCCGACGCGCCGCCCGCCGTCCAGGCCTCGCTCAGCTTCAACAACGCCATGGCCTCGATGATGGACTTCCTGTTCAGCGGCGTGCTCGTGAAGTTCCCGACGCTCAAACTCGCCTACAGCGAGGGGCAGATGGGGTGGATCCCGTACGCCCTGGAGCGCGCCGACGACGTGTGGCAGGAGCACCGCGCCTGGGGCGGCGTGCGCGATCTGATCCCCGAGCCGCCGTCCACGTACTACTACCGGCAGATGTTCTGCTGCTTCTTCCGCGACAAGCACGGGATCGCGTCCCTCGACGTCGTCGGGCGGGACAACGCCACCTTCGAGACCGACTACCCGCACGTCGACTCGACGTTCCCGAACACCAAGGAGGTCGCGCTCGACCACGTGAAGGGGCTCGACGACGAGACGGTCTACAAGCTGATGCGCGGCAACGCCATCCGCATGCTCGATCTCGACCTGGACCGGTAGGGCCGCCGTCCATGGACCTCACGTACACCGAGGAGGAAGAGGCGTTCCGGGCACGGCTGCGGGAGTGGCTCGGCCGGGTGCTGCCCGCCCTGCCGCCCAAGCCGTCGCCCGCCGACTGGCCGGGGCGGCGCGCCTACGACACCGGCTGGCAGCGCAGGCTCTACGACGCCGGGTACGGGGACGTGCACTGGGGCGCCTCGCCGACCACCCGGCTGATCTTCCTGGAGGAGACGGAGCGGGCCGGGGCCCCGTACGTGGGGGCGAACTTCGTCGGGCTGCTGCACGCGGGCCCCACCATCGCCACCGAGGGCAGCCCGGAACAGCGCGAGCGCTGGCTGGAGCCGGTGCTGCGCGGCGACGAGGTGTGGTGCCAGGGGTTCAGCGAGCCGGACGCCGGGTCCGACCTCGCGGCGCTGCGCACGCGGGCGCGGCGCGAGGGCGACACGTACGTCGTCAGCGGGTCGAAGATCTGGACCTCGCACGCGGAGGTCGCCGACTGGTGCGAGCTGCTCGTGCGGACGACACCGGTGAGCGAGGCCACCCCCAAGCACCGGGGCATCACCTGGCTCGCCCTGCCGATGGACGCGCCGGGGATCACCGTGCGACCGCTGCGCACGCTCGCCGGGTCGACGGAGTTCGCCGAGATGTTCCTCGACGACGTACGGATCCCCGTGGCCAACCGGGTCGGCGCGGAGGACGACGGCTGGCGCGTGACGATGGTGACCCTGTCGTTCGAGCGCGGCACCGCCTTCGTCGGCGAGGTCGTCGCCTGCCGGCGCGTGCTCGGCGAACTGGCCGCCCACGCGCGCAAGAGCGGGCGCTGGGACGACGCCGTCCTCCGGCGCGAACTGGCGCTCCTCGCAGCCGAGTTCAGCGCACTGTGGCGGCTCACGCAGTGGAACGTGAGCGAGGCGCAGCACTCCGCGAGCGGCGTGCCGGGCGTCGGCGGATCCGTCTTCAAGCTGCGGTACTCGCACGCGCGGCAGCGGCTGTACGACGTCGCGGCCCGGGTCGCCGGCGGCGCGAGCGCCCTCGACGCCGGGCAGGAGTGGACCCTCGACCGGCTGTCGTCGCTGTCGTACACGATCGCCGCGGGCACGTCGCAGATCCAGCGCAACATCGTCGCCGAGCGGATCCTCGGACTGCCGAAGTCAGGGAAGGGGGGTCGCTGAGCGTGGACTTCCAACTGAGCGTGGAGCAGAAGGCGTTGCGGGCCGGGATACGGGAGGTGCTCGCCGGGCGGTTCGGGCGGGACGCGCTGCGCGGCGCCGTGGACCGGCCGGGCGTGGACCGGGGGCTGTGGCGAGAACTGGGCGGCGCGGGGCTGTTCTCGCTGTGCCTGGCGGAGGCGCGGGGTGGCGTCGGGCTCGGGCTCGCGGAGGCCGTCGTCGTCTTCGAGGAGTGCGGCCGGGCGCTGCTGCCGGGGCCGCTGGTCGCCACGTTCCTCGCGGCGGGCGAGGTGCCGGGCGCCGGGTCCGGGGACACGGTGGTGACCTCCCCGTACGGCGGACTCGTCCCGTGGCTCGACGCGGCGGACGTGGTGCGCGGCGATGTGGCGGGCGCCGAGCCGCTCGCGTCCGTCGACCCGCTCACCCCGCTGCACAAGCTGCCCGCGGCCGCCCCCGTGCCCCGGGAGGCCGCACTGCTGTACGCCGCCGAACAGCTCGGGTCGGCCGGACGCACGCTCGACATGGCCGTCCAACACGCCCGGGAGCGCGAGCAGTTCGGACAGCCCGTCGGAGCCTTCCAGGCCGTCAAACACCTCTGCGCCGACATGCTCGCGCGCGTCGAGGTGGCCCGCGCCGCCGTGTACGCCGCCGCCGTCACCGGGGACCCGGTCGAGGCGGCCGCCGCCAAACTCCTCGCCGACGAGGCGGCCGTCCAGGGCGCCCGCGACTGCCTCCAAGTGCACGGAGGCATGGGATTCACCTGGGAGGCCGACGTCCATCTGCATCTGAAGCGGGCCTGGCTGCGCGCCGAGTTGGGCGGATCCGCGCGGGACGCCGAGGAACTGCTCGCGGCCTCGCTGTGACGCCGGCGGGCCGGCTCTGAGGAAGGGTGCACGGACGGTGACTGTGTGTCGATATCGGGTTGTGTCCTTCGCGGGGCCCGTCACGGCGCGGAGTCGGCGTCCGGCTCCGCTACCTTGTGGCAGATGCGAGTGGTGCTGAACCCGAGCAAGGAAACCGGTGCGGCCTGTGAGGCGGCCCCGGAGCCGGGGATGCGCGCCGGTCGCCGTGCACGGCGGGTCGGCACGCCCGCCTGTTCGACCCCTCTGAAGACGCGTCGCACAGTATGGCGTACGCGTACTCCTTCGCGCTGGAATATGCCCGAAGCGCTTGTTGGGGTGACTGTACGTCAACCATGCTGTGCGGTACGGAGATCACGGTCCGTGATCCTCTTCAGTGGCCAGCATGGTCAGTGGCGCGAGGCGATGTGTCCGCCGGTTCGGATGGTGTGAGCGGTGCAGGTGCTTCAGGTTCAACTGAAGGTCGGAGCCGACCCCGCGGAGGTGGGGCGGGCTCGCAGGTGGGCGCGCTCGCGCCTCGCCGGGTCGGGGATAGAGGCCGACGAGCCGTTGGCCGAGACGCTGATCCTGATCGTGTCCGAGCTGGTCACCAACGCGGTGGTGCACACCGGCCGCCCCGCGGTCCTGCGGATGGTGCTGCCCGGCGTCCAGGAGCGCTGTCCCGGCACCGTGCGGGTGGAGGTGGCCGACGCCAGTACGCGCCCGCCGACGCCTCGGCACGCGGAGGGCGACGAGACCAACGGACGGGGTCTGGAACTCGTCGAGGGGCTCGCCGACCGCTGGGGCTGGTGCGCGGAGGACGCGGGCAAGACCATCTGGTGCGAGATCGACCGGAGCGCGGCCACCACGGGAGCCGGGTCCGGGTACGCGGACGCGACGCGTGAAGGCGCCGCGTACCGGAGCGTCACGTACGAGGGCGTCGCCTACGACGGTGTGGCCTTCGAGGCGGTGTGAGGCGCGGCGCCCCCGGCGCCTTCCCGGAGGACCCGGCGTGAATGCGCCGCGTTCACCCCTGCCCAATGCTTCAGTGCGCGCCGGAACAATAGGCACATGAACGGCAAATCCCCGGACGGGTGTTGACGCCGCGTGTCCGTTTGATCACGCTTGTGTTCAGCGATTCGCTGCGAGGGGACGTCGAGGGTCCTTGTGACGGGGGCCCTCGGCGAGTGTGGGTCGTCCTATGGTGCGGCTCCGCTGTCCCGGGGGTCGGGTGACGGGGCCTCGCCGTAGGCAGGTCGCACGCGGTGGCTACAGGATCGCCACCGGCGCGACCGGGGTGCCCGTGGCCCCCTGGAAGGGCTCGGGCATCGCCGAGAGCAGGAAGGAATAGCGCGACTCCTGTCCACAGGCTGTGGACAGGGATTCGAGATTCCAGTTCTGGCCCTGGAGCATGCCCATCTCCACCAGGTCGAGGGCGTGCACCGGCAGCCACAGATCCTCGATCTCCGGCGGGAAGATCTCGAAGGTCAGGGTGTCGTTGGCGACGGCCGCCACGTCGTGGGCGTGGAACCACTCCGGCGTACGGACCGACAGGCCCGGGGACGGATAGCCGTACGCGTGCTTGTCGCCCGCCAGGTACACCTGCACCTGTCCGGTGCGGACCAGGACGATGTCGCCCGCCCGCACCTCCACCCGCCCGAACTCGGCCGCCTCGTCCAGGTCTTCGGGGGTGACGGCGTGGTCGCCGGGGAGCCGGTCGAGGCCCTTGGCCGCCGCCACGTCGAGCAGGACGCCGCGCGAGACGATGTACGGGGCCTTGTCGATGCCGCTGAACTCCGAGCCGCCGTGCGCCGTGATGGTTGACGCCGGGCGGCCGTTGTAGAGCCGGCCAGAGTGCGAGACGTGGGTGAGCGCGTCCCAGTGGGTGGCGGCCTGGAGCCCCATCGTCACGGCGTCGTCGCTGCAGGCCACCGTCCCCGGGCCGAAGATCTCCTGGTTGATCTGGACCATGGTGTGCAGCGGATTGACCCGGCCCGGGATCATGCCGGACTGGACGCCGTCCTCCTTCAGGGGCAGCGCCAGCGGGACCCGGCGGCCCGTGCGGACCTCTCCGGCGGCCGCGCGCACGACCTCGTCGGTGACCAGGTTCAGGGTGCCGATCTCGTCGGCGTCCCCCCAACGCCCCCAGTTGTTCACGCGTTTGGCGATGTCATGGAACTCGGCGGGCAGGGGCATCGGGTCCTCCCGGGTCTTGTGTTCCGGTATCTGACGGGTCGTAGAATCCGCAGCAGAGTGAAATCTAACGGGTCGTCAGAAACCGCGGGAAGGGGCCGGGCGTGGGGAACTTCTTGGCAGGCAAGGTCGTCGCCGTGACGGGGGCGGGGCGCGGCATAGGCCGCGCGGTGGCGCTCGCGTGCGCCGCCGAGGGCGCGAAGGTCGTCGTCAACGACTACGGGGTGTCCATCGAGGGCGGCGAGCCCACCTCCGACGTGGCGCTCGGCGTCGTCAAGGAGATCGAGGCCGCGGGCGGCAGCGCGGTCGCCGTCGCCGACGACGTGTCCACCATGGCGGGCGGGCAGCGCGTCGTGGACACCGCCGTCGGCGAGTTCGGGCGGCTCGACGGGGTGGTGTGCGTCGCCGGGATCCTGCGTGAGCGGATGCTGTTCAACATGTCCGAGGACGAGTGGGACCCGGTCGTCGCCACCCATCTGAAGGGCACGTTCACCGTGTTCCGGGCCGCGTCCGCCGTCATGCGCAAGCAGGGCACCGGCACCCTGATCGGGTTCACCAGCGGGAATCACCAGGGGTCCGTCGCGCAGGCCAACTACAGCGCGGCCAAGGGCGGCATCATCTCGCTGGTGCGCAGCGCCGCCCTCGGACTGCACAAGTACGGGGTGACGGCCAACGCCGTGGCGCCCGTCGCCCGTACGCGGATGTCGGCCAACGTGCCGATGGAGCTCAAGGAGATCGGGGAGCCCGAGGACGTCGCCGCGCTCGTCGTCTACCTGCTCAGCGAGCGGGCCCGCGACGAGAAGATCACCGGGCAGGTCTACACGGTGGCCGGACCGAAGATCGCCGTCTGGGCGCAGCCGCGCGAACTGCGCGCCGGGTACGCGGAGGGCGGGGCCTGGACGCCGGAGCGGATCGCGGACTTCCTGCCGGGGACCGTCGGGACCGACCCCATGCCGATGCTGGCACGCCTGGAGGAGATGGCACGGGCCGCCGCGGCCAAGGAACGACCCAACGGCTGACAGGGGGCGCGGCGTGGAGTTCGGTTTCGGGGAGGACGACGAGGTCTTCCGGCGCGAGGCGCGGGAGTGGCTGGAGAAACATCTCGTCGGGCGGTTCGCGGGCGCCGTGGGGCGCGGCGGACCGGGCAGCGAGCACGAGGGCACGGCGGAACGGCGCGCCTGGGAGCGGGAGTTGGGCGAGGGCGGCTGGATCGGACTCGGCTGGGGCCGGGCCGGCTACGGCAACCGGGTCGCCACGCTCACCCAGCAGGTCGTCTGGGCCGAGGAGTACGCGCGGGTCAGGGCGCCGGGCCGCTCCGGGCACATCGGCGAGAACCTGCTGGCCCCGACCCTGCTCGCGTACGGGGACGAGGAGCAGCGGCGCCGCTTCCTGCCGCCGATCGCGCGCGGCGAGGAGTTGTGGTGCCAGGGGTACAGCGAGCCCGGCGCCGGGTCCGACCTCGCCTCGCTGCGCACGGCCGCCGAGCGGGACGGCGACGGGCACTGGCGGGTCACCGGGCAGAAGGTGTGGACGTCGCTCGCGCACGAGGCCGACTGGTGCTTCGTGCTCGCGCGCACCGAACCCGGCTCGCGCCGCCACCACGGCCTGTCGTTCCTGCTGGTGCCCATGGACCAGCCGGGGCGCGTCGACGTACGGCCGATCCGGCAGCTGACCGGGACCAGCGAGTTCAACGAGGTCTTCTTCGACGGGGCCCGCGCGGTGGGCGTCGTCGGCGGCGAGGGCAACGGATGGCGGGTCGCCATGGGGCTGCTCGCCTTCGAGCGCGGCGTGTCGACGCTCGCCCAGCAGATCGGGTTCGAGGAGGAACTGCGGGCCGTCGTGCGGGCCGCCGTCGGATCGGGGGCGGTGCGCGATCCGGTGATCGCGGACCGGATCGTACGGCTCTGGGCCGAGCTGCGGACCATGCGGTGGAACGCGCTGCGCACCCTCGGCGGCGCGCCGGACGCCGGGGCGCCGAGCGTCGCCAAGCTGCTCTGGGGCGGCTGGCACCAGCGGCTCGGCGAGCTGGCGCTGCGGGTGCGCGGGCCCGCGGCGGCCGTCGGGCCCGGCGACTGGACGGCCGACGCTCCGTACGAACTCGACGAACAGCAGCGGCTGTTCCTGTTCAGCCGGGCCGACACCGTCTACGGCGGCTCGGACGAGATCCAGCGCACCATCATCGCCGAGCGCGTGCTCGGTCTTCCGAAGGACCAGCCGAAGGATCAGCCGAGGGAGGCGTCGTCGTGAGGGGTGTTCTCTTCGACGGTCAACAGGCCGTCGTGGTCGATGACTTGGAGATACGTGAGCCGGGCCCGGGGGAGGTGCTCGTCTCGGTCGCGGCGGCCGGTCTGTGCCACAGCGACCTGTCGGTGATCGACGGGACGATCCCGTTCCCGCGGCCCGTGGTGCTCGGGCACGAGGGCGCCGGTGTGGTGGAGGAGGTCGGCGCCGGCGTGAGCCATGTGGTGCCCGGCGACCACGTCTCGCTGTCCACCCTCGCCAACTGCGGGGCCTGCGCGGAGTGCGACCGGGGCCGGCCGACCATGTGCCGCAAGGCGATCGGGATGCCGGGGCAGCCGTTCTCGCGCGGCGGCGACCCCGTCTACCAGTTCGCGTCGAACTCGGCGTTCGCCGAGCGCACCGTCGTGAAGGCCGTCCAGGCGGTGAAGATCCCGAAGGAGCTGCCGCTGACATCGGCCGCGCTGATCGGCTGCGGCGTCCTGACGGGCGTCGGCGCCGTGCTGAACCGGGCGCGGGTCGACCGGGGTGACTCCGTCGTCGTCATCGGCACCGGCGGCGTCGGCCTCAACGTGCTCCAAGGGGCCCGGATCGCGGGGGCGTTGAAGATCGTCGCCGTCGACGCGAACCCGGCGAAGGAGGAGGTGGCGCGGCGGTTCGGGGCGACCGAGTTCCTCACGGACGTCGGCGAGGTGCGCGGCGTGCTGCCCGAGGGGGCCGACCACGTCTTCGAGTGCGTGGGGCGGGTCGAGCTCGTGCGGGCCGCGATCGACCTGCTCGACCGGCACGGGCAGGCGGTGCTGCTCGGGATGCCCGCGGCCGACGCGGAGGCGTCGTTCGTGCCGGCCCAGCTCTTCCTGGACAAGTCGGTGCTCGGCTGCCGGTACGGCTCGTCGCGACCGCAGCGCGACATCAAGCTGTATGCCGATCTGTACGCGCGGGGCCGGCTGCTCCTGGACGAGCTGGTGACGCGGACGTATCCCGTGGAGGAGTTCGGCAAGGCGGTCGAGGACGCGGAGGCGGGGCGGGTGGCGCGGGGGGTGCTGACGTTCTGAGCGGAGCGTTCCGTTTCGGATGGCGTGCGGAGTGAGTGCGGCGCGTTAAGTGCCCGTAAAGAGTGGGGAGTTGGGGCTGTGGATTGAGTGCGGACGGGTTGTGTAGAAAGTGTGGCCGAATGAGTATGTCTCCGGTCGCCTTTCAGCATCTCAGCGACCGAACTTGTTCGGTACTGCTCGCTTCGTGCTCGTATCCCTGAAGGGTTCACTTTCATGCCGGAAGCAGCTCTGCCCCCGCTGTGGCTCCAGGGCCGGTCCGCGGTGATCGCCGCCGCGGACCCGTCCGACTGGCGGGAGGAGGCGCCCGACTACCACCTCTCGCACACGGACATGCCGGCCCAGCGCACCACCGAACACGCCCCCGGCTCGCTGGAGGCGATCGTCGAGGGCGTCGTGCAGGTCTTCGAGATGGAGGTCTCGCACAAGCACGACCCCGCGACCTGGGTCTCGATGGTCTCGGAGCGGTTCCGTACGAGGGCCAACGGCGGCCCGTGGGCGGACGCCGCGGACATCGTGGACCGCGGCAGTTACAACATCCTCATCGGCGACAGCGTCTTCTACGGCGACGAGACCTTCGAGTCCTCGCACGACGTCTTCCACACGGCCTTTCCCGGCGGCTTCTTCTGGGAGGTCACCGAGGTCCTGTCCGGGCCGCCGACCATCACCTTCAAGTGGCGCCACTGGGGCACCTTCGACGGCACGTACAAGGGCTTCGAGTCGACCGGCGAGAAGATCGAGATGTTCGGTGTGAGCGTCGCGAAGGTCAGCGACGACCTGCGGCTCCTGGAGGTCGAGCACTTCTACGACCCGAACGCGTTCCTCGGGAAGCTGACCGGGGGCTGCCCGGTCGCGCACTGACCTCCTCCCGTACGGGGGCCACGCGTACGGGAGTCACTCGCCCGGGAGGCGGCGGAACGTCGCCCGGTACGCCCGTGGCGTCACGCCGAGCGCCGTCTGGAGATGCTGCCGCATCGACTGGGCGGTGCCGAAACCGGCGTCATGGGCCACCTGGTCGATGGGCAGCGCCGAGGACTCCAGCAGGTGGCGGGCGCGCTCGACGCGCTGCCGGGTGAGCCACTGCCCCGGGCTGACGCCCACCTCCTCGCGGAAGCGGCGCGTGAAGGTGCGGACCGACATGGCCTCCTGCTCGGCCATGTCGCGCAGCTGGATCGGCTCGTGGAGGTGGCCGAGGGCCCAGGCGCGCGCGTTCATCGTGGTCGCCACCTGCGGTTCGGGGACCGGGCGTTGGATGTACTGGGCCTGGCCGCCGTCGCGGTGCGGCGGCACCACCGTGCGGCGGGCCACGTCGTTGGCGACGCCCGAGCCGTGGTCGCGGCGCACCAGGTGCAGGCAGAGGTCGATGCCGGCGGCGACGCCCGCCGACGTGAGCACGTCGCCGTCGTCGACGAACAGGACGTCGGCGTCGACCCGTACGGACGGGAACATCGCCTGGAAGGCGTCCGCGTCGGCCCAGTGCGTGGTGGCGGGCCGCCCGTCCAGGAGGCCCGCGGCGGCCAGGACCCAGCTGCCGGTGCAGATCGAGACCATGCGGGTGCCCGGCCGTACGTGCGCGAGCGCCGCGGCCAGCTCGGGGGTGAGCCGGCCCTCCTCGTGGACGGGGCCCAGTTCGTACGAGGCCGGGACGATCACCGTGTCCGCCGTCCCCAGGGCGTCCGGGCCGTGCCGGGTGATGATCGAGAAGTCCGCCTCGGCCTGGACGGGGCCGGAATCGTCCCGGACCGCGCAGGTGAGCACCTCGTACAGCGGTTCGCCGGTGGTGGGATGCCGGGCGCGGCCGAAGATCCGGTGCGGGATGCCGAGTTCGAACGGGATGACGCCGTCGAGGGCGAGCACGGCCACGCGGTGGCGGACGGAGTCGCTCGGGGATCCACTCATGGCCCGATCCTAACGAAGGCTGGCATTCAGGCCACTCGTTCGGCGGGCCCGGCTGCCCCAAGCTCTCTGATGTGACGACGACGCAGACCTCCGAGCCGACAGAGCCCACGGAGCCCACGGAACCCACGGAGCCCACGGCACCGGCTGTGCCGGTCGAGCCGGCCGCGCGGCCGGGAGCGGCCCTCCGGCGCGGGCGCCCGCACCGGGCCTGGGCGGTCGCCGCGGTCACCTTCGTGACGATCATCGGCGCCGCCGGCTTCGCGTCACTGCCCGGACTCCTCATCGAGCCGCTGCACGACCCCGTGACCGGCTTCGGCTGGTCGCGCGGCACCATCGGCCTCGCGGTCTCCGTGAACCTCGCCCTGTACGGGCTGATGGCGCCGTTCGCCGCCGCGCTCATGGACCGCTTCGGCATCCGCAGGGTCGTGGCCGTCGCCCTCACCGTCATCGCGGCGGGCTCGCTGCTCACCGTGTGGATGACGGCGGCCTGGCAGCTCGTCCTGTACTGGGGCGTGCTGGTCGGGCTCGGCAGCGGGTCCATGGCGCTGGCCTTCGCCGCGACCGTGACCAACCGCTGGTTCGTCGCCCGGCGCGGTCTGGTGACCGGCGTCCTGACCGCGGCGGGCGCCTCCGGGCAGCTCGTCTTCCTGCCGCTGCTCGCGTGGGTCGTGGACCGGCACGGCTGGCGTCCCGCCGCCGTCACGGTCGCCCTGTCGGCCCTCGTGGTCGTCCCGTTCGTCTGGCTGCTGCTGCGCGACCACCCGGCCGACGTGGGCGTGAAGCCGTACGGCGGGAAGGAGTTCGTGGCGAAGCCCGCTCCGGTGCCGGGCGCGGCCCGGCGCGCGGTGAGGGTGCTGTTCGGGGCCGCCCGCACCGGTCCCTTCTGGCTGCTCGCCGGTACGTTCGCGATCTGCGGCGCCACGACGAACGGCCTGGTCAAGACGCACTTCGTGCCCGCCGCGCACGACCACGGGATGCCGGTGCCCGCGGCGGCGTCGCTGCTCGCGGTGGTCGGGGTCTTCGACGTGGTGGGGACGATCGCGTCGGGCTGGTTCACCGACCGCTTCGAGGCGCGGCGCCTGCTCGCCGTGTACTACGCGCTGCGCGGGGTGTCGCTGCTCTTCCTGCCGATGCTGCTCGCGCCGACCGTCCACCCGCCGATGCTCTTCTTCATCGTGTTCTACGGCCTCGACTGGGTCGCCACCGTCCCGCCGACCATCGCCCTGTGCCGGGAGTACTACGGCGAGGACAGCGCGATCGTCTTCGGCTGGGTGCTCGCCTCGCACCAGGTGGGCGCGGCCGTGGTCGCGGTCCTCGGGGGCGTGGCGCGGGACGTGTTCGGCTCGTACGACGTGGTCTGGTACGCGTCGGGGGCGCTCTGCGCGATGGCGGCGCTGATGTCGCTGGTGATCCGGCGCCGGCCGGGGGCCCTGGCTAGTCCGTGAGACGGCCGAAGCGGCCCCGGTGGAAGAGGAGCGGGCCGGTGTCGGTCGGGGCGGTGCCGAGCGCGGTCACCCGCCCGACCACGATCAGGTGGTCGCCGCCGGTGTGCACGGCGTGGACCGCGCAGTCGACCCACGCGGCGGCGCCGTCCAGCCGGGGCGACCCCGAGACGGGAGCCTCGTCGTAGGAGACGCCCGCGAACTTGTCGGCGCCGCTGATCGCGAACGCGCGGCACAACTCGCCCTGGTCCGCGCCCAGTACGTTCACGCAGAAGACGCCCGCGCGGGCGATCCGCGGCCAGGTCGTCGACGTACGCGCGACCATGAAGGCGACCAGCGGCGGGTCGAGCGACAGGGACGCGAAGGACTGGCAGGCGAAGCCGGCGGGCGGGTCGCCCGGCTCGGGGCCCGGGGCCGTGATGACGGTGACGCCGGTGGCGAAGCTGCCGAGGACGCGCCGGAACTCGGCCGGGTCGACGGGCGCCCGCTCGTCGTCGCGGACCGCGCGCAGAGCGGGCCGGGGCAGCATGTCCACGGGCCCGGCCGTGGTGGGGGCGCCGACCGACTTGAGGTACCGGACGACGGTGGCCGCCATCCCTGCGTGTCCCATCATGTTCCTCAGTGAAGCTGACGGAGCGTCAGATTGGAAGGGGTGCGGGACGGCCGGGTGCCGTCGGCCGCGCCCGGTCAGCGGCCCTCGAACTCCGGATGCCTGCGCTCCACGAAGGAGGCGACTCCCTCGTTCGCGTCGCGGGTCGTCATGTTGAGCTCCTGGGCGGTGGCCTCCGCCGCGAACGCCGTCGCCCGGTCGCTGTCCAGGGACGCGTTCACCAACTGCTTGGTGAGCGCCAGGGCGCGGGTCGGCCCGGACGCGAGGCGCTCGGCCCAGTCGCTCGCCGTCTTCGCCAGCTCGCCGTCCGGGACGACCCGGTTGACCAGGCCGAGGCGTTCCGCGTCGGCCGCGCCGAGGGCGTCGCCGAAGAACATCAGCTCCTTCGCGCGGTGCGGGCCGATCAGCCGGGGCAGGAGGTAGGCGCCGCCGCCGTCGGGGACGAGACCGCGCCGTACGAACACCTCGATGAAGCGGGCCGACTCCGCCGCGACGACCAGGTCGCAGGCGAGGGCGAGGTGCGCGCCGATCCCGGCGGCCGTGCCGTTCACCGCGGCGATCACCGGCTTCTCGCAGTCCAGGACGGCGGCAACGAGGCGCTGGGCGCCGCGCCGGATCGTCCGGGAGATGTCGCCGACCACGGGGCGCCCGGCGGGTGGGGCGCCGCGCAGGTCCGCGCCCGCGCAGAAGCCCTTGCCGGTGCCGGTGACGACGACGGCGCGGATCTCGGGGTCCGCGGAGGCGGCTTCCAGGAGGGTGATCAGGTGGTCGCGCTGGGGAGGGGTGAGGGCGTTCATCGCCTCGGGCCGGTTGAGGGTGATCCGGGAGACGGCGTTCTCGGTGGTGTGCAGGATCTCGGGAGGCGGGGTCATAGGAGGCTCCGGGGCTGGGGGCGGATGGTTACCGCAGGGGTGGGGTTTCGTCGCCGTGTGCGGGCCGCGTCGTGGCTGGTCGCGCGGTTCCCCGCGCCCCGCGGCGGGCGGCTGCGCCGCTCGGCCTTCGCCGGGGACCCGCGCGCGCCGCGCGGGCGGGTCAGGGGCGCGGGGAACCGCGCTCTCGGCCCCCGCTCACCGGCACACGGCCAACGCGTCCAGTGCCACCGCCCCCTGCCCCCGCGGCAGCACCATCAGGGGATTGATGTCCAGCTCCGACAGTTCGGAGCCGAGTTCGAGGGCCATGCGCTGCACCCTGAGCACCACTTCCACCAGCGCTTCGATGTCGGCGGGGGGCGCGCCCCTGACTCCGTCCAGCAACGCCCGGCCCCGCAACTCGGAGAGCATCGCCCGCGCCTGGTCCTCGCCGAACGGCGGTACGCGCACGGCCGTGTCCCGCAGGACCTCGACCAGGACGCCGCCCAGCCCCACCGTCACCGTCGGCCCGAACAGGTCGTCATGGGTGACGCCGACGACCATCTCCACGCCCCGCTCCACCATCTGGCAGACGAGGACCCCGTCCAGATCGATGCCCTCGTAGCGGGCGATGTCGGTCAGGTCGCGGTACGCGTCCCGCACCTGGCTCGCGGACGTCAACCCGACCTTCAGCAAGCCCAGTTCGGACTTGTGCGCCAGCTGCGGCGCGGACGCCTTCATGACGACCGGGTAGCCGACGAGCGACGCGGCGCGCACGGCCGCGGCCGCGCTCGTCACCAACTGCTCGCGCGGTACGCGGATCCCGTACGCCCGCAGCAACTGCTTCGCGGCGTGCTCGCTGAGCTGGTGGCCCGGACGCATCAGGGCCTGCGCCTTGCGGTAGGAGGGCGACGGGGTGCGCGGCGCCTCCTCGAACGGTGAGCGGTAGGCGGCCGTGAAGCGGTGGTGGCCGAGGTAGGCGCGGACCGCCGTGATGCAGTTCGCGAACGTGCGGAAGGTGGCGACGCGGGACGAGCCGAGCAGCGTCGTGCGGTACGCGTCCTCCGTGCCGACCGGCGACCCCCACACCACGCACACCAGCTTGTCGCTGCGCTCGGCCGCGTCCACCAGGTCCTGCGCGAGCTTGTCGCTCATGGGCGGGAAGGGGCCGGTGATCGGACAGATCAGGACGCCGACGGACGGGTCGTCGAGGATCGCGTCGATGATCTTCGGGCCGCGCTCGTCGCCGACGGGGTGGCCGCCGTTGTCGACCGGGTTCGCGACGTTCAGGTACTCCGGTATCCACTGGTGCAGCTCGCTCTGCTTGGCCTCGGAGAGGGTGGGCAGGGGCAGGCCCGCCGCCGTCGCCAGGTCGGAGAAGTGCGCGCCGGTGCCGCCGGAGATGGAGTAGACGACGACACCGTCCGCCTGCGGGGGCCTGGCCCGCGCCAACAGGGCGGCGGTGTCCTGGAGTTCGTCGAGACCGTCGACCCGGATGACGCCGAACTGCCGCATCGCCGCGTCGACGACCGTGTCCGCGCCGGTCAGCTTCCCGGTGTGCGAGGCGGCGGTGCGCGCGCCCGTCTCGGTGCGGCCCACCTTCACGGCGACGACGGGCACCCCGGCCCGCGCCGCCCGGTCGGCGGCCAGCAGAAAGGAGCGGCCGTCCTTGAGGCCCTCCACGTAGCAGGCGATGGCGCCCACCTCGGGCCGCTGGGAGAAGTACGAGATGAAGTCGGAGGTCTCCAGATCGGCCTCGTTGCCGGTCGGCGCCCAGTGGGAGAGCCGGATGCCGAGTTCCTGGAGGGCGAAGACGGGCCTGCCCTGGTGTCCCGACTGGGTGATGAGCGCGACGGCCGGACCGTCGAGGTCGTCGCGGAACCGCTCGAAGGCGTTGAGGTTCGTGTTGGGCCCGAGCAGCCGCAGACCCGAACGCCCGACGGCCGCCGCGAGCCGCTGCTGCGCGACCGCGCCCGCGTCGCCCGTCTCGGCGAACCCGGAGGCGAAGGCCACCGCGAACTTCACCTTCGTATCGGCGAGTTGCTCGATGACCGGCAGCGGATCGGCGACCAGCAGGACCGCCAGGTCGACCTGTTCGGGCAGGTCGGCGACGGACGGCACGCAAGGGCGGCCGAAGACGGACGTGCGCGTCGGGTGCACCGGGTGCAGCCGGGCGCCGACCCGCTCCGCCCAGGCCGTGAGCTGCCGCGTGATCCCGGTGTTGGGGCGGCCCTCGGTGTCCGAGGCTCCGACGACCGCGACGGACTCGGGCCGGAAGAACCGGTCGAGGTCCGGTACGTCGGCGTGGAGCGGACGGCCGCTGACGTCGCGTTCGTCGGCGCCGGTCCTGCCGTGCACCGCGGGGCCGGGCTGCTCGCCGCAGGCGATCACGCGGGCCCGGCGGGAGTCGGTGGTCAAGGTGCCGTAAGTCGATCCAAGCATCGGTCCGCCCGCTCCTGTGTGACAGTGGGAACAGTTCCTGAGGCTTCCGGAGGCCTGCTGGATGCTCCTGGAGCCCATGAATCCGTAGCTGACGCACTGTCAGATTACTGAACTGACGCTCCGTCAGGAACAGGGCTGCACAGAAAGTCCCCCGAGGAACGGGCGGACGGCTCGCTACAGCGCCGCGAGCACCTCCCGCGCGACCCGCTCGCCGGAGCGCACCGCACCGTCCATGTACCCGTTCCAGTACGACGACGTCTCGGTGCCCGCCCAGTGGATGCCGCCCACCGGCTGCCGCAGCGCGGCCCCGTACCGGGACAGGACACCGGGCGGGGCGTACGCGACCGGACCGCCGCGCGAGAAGCCCTCGTTGTCCCAGCGCTGGAGGACGAAGCCGGTGGGCGACGCGGCCTTCGCGCCGAAGTAGGTGACGTAGTCCTTGAGGACCGCCGCCTTCACCTCCGCCTCGGACGCGGCGTCGTACGCGCGCATCTCGTCCGCCTCGATGAAGCCCATGAGCGCGCCGTACGACCCGTCGGGCGGCGAGTTGTCGAACGTCGAGCGGACGACGCCCGCGTCACTGACGACCTGCCCGTTGAGCCCGTCCGCCCGCCAGAACGGCGTCGCGTACACGGCGATCGCCTTGCCGATCGCGCCCATCGGCAGCCGCTGCGAGAGCTGGTCGCGGGCGGCCGGGAGCAGCGGGTCGAAGTCGATACGGGCCGCCAGCGGCGGCGGTACGGCGACGACGACGCGGCGCGCGGTGACGGTGACGCCGTCGGCGGTGACGGTGTAGCGGCCGTCGGAGCCGCGCGCGATCCGGCGCACGGGCGCGGAGAGCCGGACGCGGTCCGCGCCGAGCTTCGCGGCCAGCTTCAGCGGGACCAGCTGCGAGCCGCCCACGAAACGGGTGGCCTGCGCGCCGTCCGCGGTCTCCGTGAGCCGCTCGAAGGTGCCGGGGGTCGACTCGTTGCCGGCCGACGCGATGTAGAACAGGACGTAGAGCAGCGAGAGTTCGCGCGGCTGGGCCGAGAAGATCGAGGTGCAGGCGACGTCGAAGAGGAAGCGGGCCGAGGGGATCACGGCGTTGGCCCGCAGCCACGTCTCGAACGTCTGGCGGTCCCACTCCTCGGCCTTCTCCGCGGTCCACGGCGCGTCCACCGGGACCTTCTTGGCCATGTCGTCGAGGAGGGCCTGCACGGCGGCGGCGTTGGCGAGGCCGGCCGCGTCGATGGGCGGGACGGAGCCGAGGAGCCCGTCGGTCGCGTACGGAGTGCGCCTGCCGTCCTTGTAGAGGACGTTCTTGCCGGTGTTGTACGTGGCGAAGGTGGCGACGCCCAGGTCGTCGGCGAGGGCCTTGATCCGGTCCTGCGTCGGGCCGATGAACTCGCCGCCGCCTTCGGAGACTCCGCCGTTCGGCAGGGGGAGGTTGACGACGCGGCCGCCCACGCGGTCACGGGCCTCAAGGACGAGGACGGTCCTTCCCCCGGCGGAGAGGTCGCGGGCGGCGGTGAGTCCGGCCAGACCGCCGCCGATGACGGCGACGTCCACGTCCCGGGTGTCCGCCGCGACGGCCGTTCCGGTACCGGTTCCCGTGGCGATCAGGGTGGTGGCCGCCGCCCCGCCCAGGAGGGCTCGGCGGCGGGTGAGCGGGTGTCTTTCGCGTGCCATTGCGGGGTACTCCGTCTCGCTCGGTGGGCCCGGCGGTCTCGGCCGCCGGGCCTCGCGGATGGGGTCGCGCTGGTGCGGGTGTGTTCGGCGGGAGTGATCGTGGGGTGGGTTCGGCGGATGTGCGTCCGTGTGCGGGGGAGAGCGTGGGCGCCGTCGCGCCTACCGCTTGGCCAGGGCCTTCGCGATGCGGGTCGCGTCGAGGGCCATCTCGCGGAACATGCCGCTGATCGGGTTGGAATAGCCCTGGAAGAAGAGGCCGGGTGCTGCCGGGAGGGTGCGCGGGCCGTGCGGGAGGGGGCGGCCGGTGGCCGGGTCGAGGACGCCGAGGTGGCCCACCAGGTCCTCCAGGCCCTGCCGGTACCCCGTCGCCGCGATCACCGCGTCCGGGGTGATGCGCGTGTCGTCGGCGAGGACGACCTCGGTGCCGTCGAAGGACGCGACGGCCGCCACCGGCTCGACCTTCCCCGTGCGGACCGCGTCGATCAGGCCCACGTCCTGTACGGGGATGGAGCCCTCGCGGACCCGCGCGTACAGGCCGGTGTCGGGGCGCGGCAGACCTCGCGAGGAGAGGTCGGGGACGCTCAACTTGCCCAGCGGTACGGCCAGTCGGTCCACCAGGGGCACCGGGAGGCGGCGGCAGAGGATGCCGGTGAGCTGCGCGGGCCAGCCCAGCGTGCTGCGCCGCACGATGTGCGGGGCGGTGCGCACGGCGAGGCGGACGCGTGCGGCGCCGCCCTCGATCAGGTCGACGGCGATCTCGGCGCCGGTGTTGCCGACGCCGACGACGAGCACGTCCTGCCCGGCGTACGGGGCCGGGTTCCGGTACTCGCTCGCGTGCAGCAGCGTGCCGGTGTACGTGGCCGCGCCCGGCCAGTCGGGCAGGCGCGGGGTGTGGTTGTAGCCGGTGGCGACGACGACCGCCGTGCCGGTGAGCTCCCGTCCGCCCGTCGCGTGCAGCAGCCAGCCGGAGCCGCCGGGCGCGGCGTCGATGCGGGTGACCTCGACGCCGGTGACGACCTCCAGGTCGTGGTACTCGGCGTACTTCTCCAGGTAGCGGATGACGTCGTCGCGGGCGACCCAGCGGCCGAAGCGGCGCGGGATCGGCAGGCCGGGCAGGGCCGAGAGGCGGCGCGTGGTGTGCAGGTGGAGGCGGTCGTAGTGGCCGCGCCACGAGGCGCCGACCCGGTCGGAGCGCTCCAGGACGACGGCTCGCACGCCGTGCGCCTTGAGGCTCGCGGCCGCGGCCAGACCGCCGGGTCCGCCGCCGACGACGTACACGGGCGGACGTTCATGGGTGCGGACGGCCGGTGACGGATTGGGGTCGGTCATGTGCGGGAGCGTAATCCGGCACGGAGTTGATGGGGCTCGGTCAAGTCTGAAATCGGTTGCGAATTGATCACGAGGTCCGGGGCGGGTCGGGGCGGGTCCCGGCGGCCGGGTCCGGTCGCGTCCGGGCTCTTGCGGAGTCGGCGCCGGATGCGCTGAACTGACGTACCGTCAGATGACGTGGAGGGGCGGTCCGGTACATGGACGCGATAGGTCTCGGTGGCGCCGAATGGCTGGCCGTGCTGCGCATCGGCCTCGGCCTGTGGTGGCTGGAGAGCTGGCGGCACAAGGACAAGAAGGGCTGGTTCGAGCGCGGCACCGGGATCGCGTGGGCCGCGGACGTGGCCGCCAAGCACCGGTGGAACGCCGTGCGGAGCGGGTTCGACACCGTCGTCAGGCCGCGGCCGAAGACGATGGCGTACGTCGTCGTGTACGCCGAACTCGCCCTGGGGCTCGGCCTGGTGGTCGGATTCCTGACCCCGATCGCACTCGTCGGCGGGCTGCTCCTGAACCTTCTCTACTTCACGCTCATGATCCATGACTGGGCCGAGCAGGGGCAGAACGCGATGATGGGCCTCGTCTCGCTCGTCGCGCTGTTCGCCATGTCCTGGCAGACCTGGTCCCTCGACCACGCGATCGGACTGTTCTGATGGCCGCGACCTCGCGGGTACGGTTCGACGTCCCCGAGCCCGACGCGTTCACCCGCCCGTACTGGGACGCGGCCGCCGAGGGGCGGCTGATCCTCCGGCACTGCGCGGCGTGCGACCGGTACCACCACTATCCGCGCGAGTTCTGCCCGTTCTGCTGGAGCGATGCCCCCGACGTCGTGTCGTGGCGGCCCGCGAGCGGGCGGGCCACGCTCTACACCTGGTCCGTCGTGCACCGCAACGACCTGCCGCCCTTCGGCACCCGCACCCCGTACGTCGCCGCCGTCGTCGACCTCGCCGAGGGGCCGCGGATGATGACGGAGGTCGTGGAGTGCGCGGCGGCGGACCTGCGGGTGGGCATGGACCTCGTCGTCGCGTTCAGGGGCGACGGGCAGGACGGCTTCACCGTGCCCGTGTTCCGGCCGGCCGGGCGCGACGGCGGCACGGGCGGATGACGGGCGCCGCCACCGGGCGCCGCGCGTGACCGGCGCCCGGGTGCCGCCCTTGACGGACCTCGGCCGTCCGGCGAGCGACGTCCCCACCGGAGCCTCGGGCGCCGGCCCGTCCCGCTATGCCGCGCCCCGGACGCTCACGGCCACAGCAGTTCCTTGCCCCATGTGCCGTCCCGCAGGCTGTACTTGACTCTGACGTGCCGTCTGCGGGCGTCGCCCTGGAAGAACTCGACCTCCTCCGGCGCGAGGGCGTACGCCGTCCAGGACGCCACCTCCGCGTCCGGTTCCGCCCGCGCCCGCTCCCAGGCGGCGTCGGAGGCCCGCTCCAACTCCTCGTAGGACGAGAGCGGTTCGCTCTGGTGCCCGACGAGCGCGGAGGCGAGCGCGCCGGTCGAGCGGGCGTGCAGATCGGCGTACGCGACCTCGGCGGGGGCGACGCGGACGGGGCCGCGCACCCGGACCTGGCGCCCGAGCACCGGCCAGTAGAAGCCGAGCGCCGCATACGGGCGGGCGGCGAGCTGGCGGCCCTTGGCGCTGCCGGAGTGCGAGGCGAAGTGGAAGCCGTCGGCGTCGGCGCCGTGCAGCATCACCGTACGGACGTCCGCGCGGCCCTCGGTGTCCGTGGTCGCGAGCGACGGCGTGTGCGGCTCGGTCTGCCCGGCGTCCACGGCCGCCGCGAACCACTCCACGAACAGCGGGAGCGGGGCGTCGGGCGCCGAAGCCGGGTCGAAGGCGGGCAGCTCGGTGTCCCACACGCGCAGGGAGCGCAGCAGGGCCTGGAGGCGGTCGGGTTCCTGATCCATGGGGCGATTGTCGCTCCTGGCGCGCTCCCGGGCCCGTCCGCCCGGTCCCGTCCGCGGCTCAGTCCCGGGGTGCCCTGCGCGCCCGGTGGGCGGCGGCCTTGACGCGGCTCCGGCACGCTGTGGAGCAGAACTGCCGGGCCGCGTTGCGTGACGTGTCGACGTAGACCCGATCGCATCTCGGGGCCTCGCAGACGCCGAGACGTCCGGCGAGATCGCTGCCGATGGCGAGGGCGAGGGCTGTGGCGCAGCCGGCGCTCCACCCCACGTCGACGGTGTCGCTGCTGCCGTGGAAGTGGACCTGCCAGGGCTCTCCGGGCACGTGGTCCAGTTGCGGCCGGGCGCCGGAGTCGCGCAGCAGGGCGTTCAGGTGCTCCGCCGCCCGGTCGATGTCCCCGCTCTCGACGGCGGTGAACACGAGGCGCAGCCGCTCGGCGGTGCGGGCCAGTCGCTCGGCCTGCTCCCGGCTGATCTCCGCGGCGGTGACGCCGCCCGGGGGAAGGGCGGCGACCACGGCGTCGACGAGGTGGCCGTCGCGTGGCGCCTCGTAGCTCCTGCCGCGCCGGGAGCCGTCGGTCAGCTCGTTCACGAGCGACGCGGCCACCTCCAACAACGTCGCGATGTGACAGTCGAACATCACTTGACCGGTCACTCCCTCGGGATCTAGCGTGCGTGACAGTCATTATGCAATTTGCCGGTGACGAACGGGGAGGGCTGGGGTGCGTCCGATGCGTCTGGTGCGTCTTCTGTCGAGGGGACCGGCGTCGCCCGGACCGGCACTGCCACGTGCGGTGTGGTGGCTCATCGCGGCGCGCGCGGTCAACCGGCTCGGGGCGTTCTCCCTGTCCTTCCTCACCGTGCTGATCGCCACCCGGTACGGCGCGAGCGCCGCGACCGCCGGGCTGGTCTCGGCCGCCTTCGGCCTGGCGACGATCCCTTCGCGACTGGTCGGCGGACGCCTCGCGGACCGGCTCGGGCGGCGCCGGACCATCGTCGTCGGACTGACCGGCTGCGCGGTGGCCCAGCTGGGGATCGCGGCCGCCGACAGCCTCGCCGTCACCGCCGGGTTCGTGGTGCTGCTCGGGCTCGTCTTCGAGCTGTACGAGCCGCCGAGCCAGGCGCTGATCGCCGACGCGGTCGGAGCTTCGGAGCGGGTGCGCGCCTACAGCCTGCTCAACGCCGCCCTGGCCGCGGCCGGGATGGGGGCAGGACTGGTCGCGGCGGGCCTCGGGCGGTGGGACCTGCGGTGGCTGTTCGTCGCGGACGCCGTGACGTGCCTGGTCTGTGCGCTGGTGGTGCGGCGGGTCCTGCCCGCTGACCGGCCGCGTGTCGGCCGTGCCGCGGAGCGGGCCGGTGACATCGCCCCGTGGCGTGACGCCACGCTCCTGGCCCTGCTCGCCTCGGGCACGCTCTTCGCGCTGGTCTATCTCCAGATCATGATCACTCTGCCCCTCGCGCTCGCCCACCGCGGCCTGCGGCCGGCCGACGCCGGACTGCTGTTCACCGCCTCGGCGCTGACCATCGTCGTCGGGCAGCCGCTGCTGCGGCTCAAGCCGCTCGCCGCGCTGTCCACACCCGCCGCCTTCGCCACGGGGTACGTCCTGCTCGCGGCGGGCCTGGCCGGATACGGAGCGACGCACTCGCTGGGCGCCCATGTCGTGCCGACCGTGGTGTGGAGCCTGGGCGATCTCGTCCTCATGGGCCGGGTGTACGCCCTGGTCGCGGACCTCGCCCCGGCCGGCGGCACCGGCCGCTACCTGGCCGTCTTCGGCACCAGTTGGGGAATCGCCGGGGTCGTGGCCCCGGTCGTCGGCACCCAACTCCTCCAGCACCTGGGCGTCACCGTGCTGTGGCTGACCATGTCCGCCGTCTGCCTCGCCCTGGCCGTCACCCAGCCGTTCCTCGCACACGCCGTCGCCGCGCGCACGTCACCGGCGCCGGCGGCGGCCACGCGCACCCCTGCGGCCGAGAACCCCGCGCGGTAAGCGGTAAGCGGAGGCGACTCCACCGGTTCCTCGCCCTGTGACTCAGTCGCGGGTGAGGCCCGCCCCCGTGCCGAGCGTCCTCCAGACGCCGCGGTCGCGGCGCTCGACCCACACGGGGCGGCTGGTGCCGTGGCCGAGGAAGCCGGGGTGCAGTCGCCCTGGAGGCCGTTGACACGGGCCTCGGGCAGGGCGGCGGCCAGGTCGGCGCGGACGCTCATGTCCTCGGCCGCCCGCGCCCGGAACGCGGCGACGACGGCCTGCGTCGCCACGTACTGCTCCAGGGCGCCCGGCCGCTTCATCAGCGGGCGCACCGGGTCGCGCGGGCTCCGCACCCCGAGGGCCGGCAGCCGCTCGGTGTGCCGGACGCGTTCGAGGTACGAGGCGCACCGCCCGCCGGGACCGGCGTCCGGCTGGGTGACCGCGGTGAGCGCCGCGTCGTCGGCCGCCTGGCAGGTGCGCGGCGCGCGCACGGCGTCCGACGCCGGCTCCGGAACGCCCGGCTCGCCAGATGCCCCGGATGCCGCATGGGTAACGGTTCCGCCTCGCCCACGGCACGGCGGGTCGTGGCCCCGAAGGCGGTGCGCCAAAGCCCGTGGGGCGCGGTGTCAGGCCCGCGCCCCACGGGCGGTCCAGGGGGAGGCGTCAGTCCGCGGTGCGGGTGACGCGGGCGACGGCCTGACGGGTGAGCGCGCGGTCGTGCGGCTCGTCGTCCAGGGCCCGGTGCAGGGTCAACCCCTCGATCAGCGCGTCGAGTTGGCGGGCCGTCGCCGCGTCGAAGTGCTGTTCGAGCAGTTCCCGGCTGCGCCGCATCCATGCCTTCGTGAGCTGTCGGTACTCCGGCCTGCGGGCGGCCAGCGTGTAGAGCTCCTGGGTGAGGACGAGGTCGCGGCGCGGCCCCTCGGAGAGCACGTGCACCAGCTCGGTGACGGCCTCGCGCGCCTCCTCGACCCCCGCCGGCCGCCGCAGGTGCTGCTCGAAGACGGCCACGATGTGGTCGGCGAACCGCGTGAACGCCTCCCGCAGCAGCTCGTCGATCCCGCGGAAGTGGTACGTCATCGAGCCGAGCGGCACATCGGCCCGCACGGCGATCTTCCGGTGGGAGATCCCGGCGACACCCTCGTCGGCGATGAGGTCGAGCGTGGCGGCGAGGATGCGCTCGCGGCGGTGCGGGTCGGTCTGCCCGGTGGCCATGTCCGCCGCCCTCAGAGTTCCCGCACGACGCGGGCGGGGTTGCCGACGGCGACGACGTTCGCGGGGATGTCCCTGGTCACCACGGCCCCCGCGCCGATGACGGAGTTGTCCCCGATCGTCACGCCGGGGCAGACGATGACGCCGCCGCCGAGCCAGACGTTGTCGCCGAGGGTGATGGGCTCGGCCGCCTCCAGCTTGTCGCGCCGGGGCTGCGGCTCCAACGGGTGGGTGGGCGTGAGCAGTTGGACGTTCGGCCCGATCTGGCAGTCCGCGCCGATCACGATCGGCGCGACGTCGAGCGCGGTGAGGTGGTAGTTGACGAAGGTGCGCGCCCCGATGGAGATGTTGCTCCCGTAGTCGACCGCGAGCGGCGGACGCACCTCGACGCCCTCGCCGACCTCGCCCAGCAGCTCGGCGAGGATGCCCGCCGCCTCCCCGTCGCCCTCGACGAACGCGCTCTGGTACCGCGCCGCCAGCCGCATCGCCCGCCGCTGCCGCCGCGCGATCTCCGGATCGTCGGCGATGTAGAGATCCCCCGCGCGCATCCGCTCCAGATTGCTGCGCGGGTCGCCCGCGAAGTAGTCGGTGGGCGTGGCGGCGAGGCTGTCCGTGCTGTCGGTCGTCGGCATGCGTACGACCGTACACCTCGAAGCGTACGGTCGTACACTCCGAGGGGCCCGGCTCGGCGCACCACGTCGGACCCGGGTCAGCGCACCACGTCGAAGACGTTCTTCTGGATCCCGTTCGCGTACGTCTCGGACTCGACCAGCCTCAGCTTCTGGGCGTCCTTGTCCGCCGTGCTGAACAGGCGCTTTCCCGCGCCGAGGAGGAGCGGGAAGACGAGCAGGTGGTAGCGGTCGACGAGGCCGGCGTCGGACAGGGCCCGGTTCAGGGCGGCGCTGCCGTGCACGATGATCGGGCCGCCCTCGGTCTCCTTCAGGGCGGCGACGTCGTCGAGGGAGCGCAGGATCGTCGTCTCGCCCCAGCCGTCGACGAGGTCGTCGTCCGTGAGGGTCGTCGAGACGACGTACTTCGGCATCACCTTGTAGTCCGCGAACTCCGGCATGCCGGGCCACACCGGGCTGAACGCCTCGTAGCTCACGCGGCCGAGCAGCATCGCGGCGGACTCCTTCTGCTCCCGGCCCTTGATCTCGTAGGCCTCGGGGAGGAACTCGATGTCCTTGAAGGTCCAGCCGGAGTTCCGGTAGCCGGGCTCGCCGCCCGGGGCCTCGACGACACCGTCGAGCGAGACGAAGGCGGTGCTGATGAGCTGGCGCATGGTGGTCTCTCCAGGGCTTTCGTGGCTCCCGCCCGGGTGCGGGGCGCCGGTCGCTGCCCATGATGACCGGGGCGCCCGGAGAAACTCATCGGCGCGCGGTGACGTTTCTTCCGAGCGGCCCCGCTCCCGGGGGAGGAACCGGCGTCCCGGCTACTCGCGGCCCAGGACCACCGTCCCCGCCGAGCAGAACCAGCCGCCCGTGCCGGAGGCCACGGCCAGCCGGGGCAGGGTGCCGTCCGGTCGTCGCACCTGGTGCCCGTCCGCCTCGCCGCGCAGTTGCCGTACCGCCTCCACGAGGAGGAACAGGCCCCGCATGCCCGGGTGCTGGGCCGAGAGTCCGCCGCCGTCGGTGTTCGTCGGCAGGTCGCCGTCCCAGCGCAGCCGGCCCTTCTCGACGAACGCGCCGCCCTCGCCCTTCGCGCAGAACCCGAGGTCCTCCAGGGTCACCAGCGTCATGTACGTGAAGGCGTCGTAGATCTCCGCGATGTCGATGTCGGCCGGGGTGACACCGGCCCGCTCGAAGGCGAGCCGGCCGCTGACCGCCGCCGGGGAGACCGTGAAGTCGTCCCACTCGGACATGGTCGTGTGCGAGACGTACTCGCCCGAACCGAGCACCCACACCGGCGACGTGGCGCAGTCGGGCAGCAGGTCCTCGGCCACGAGCAGCACGGCCGCGCCGCCGTCGGAGCGGATGCAGCAGTGCAGTTTCGTGAACGGGTCGGCGATCATCGGGCCCGACAGGACGTCGTCGACGGTGATCGGGTCGCGGAACATCGCGTCGGGGTTGCGGGAGGCGTTCTGCCGCGCCTGGACGGCCACCTGGGCGAGCTGTTCGAGCGTGGTGCCGTACGCGTGCATGTGACGGCGGGCCGCCATCGCGTACTTGCCGACGAGCGTGTGACCGTACGGGACCTCGAACTGGAGGGGGCCGCGGGCGCCGAACGAGAGGTTCGACGTGCGGCGGCCCGCCTTGATGTCGGCGCGGGCCGTCGAACCGTAGACGAGGAGGACCGCGCGCGCGTGACCGGCGGCGATGGCGTCCGCCGCGTGCGCCGCCATCACCTCCCACGTCGAGCCGCCGACCGAGGTGGAGTCCACCCAGCGGGGTGTCAGGCCGAGGTACTCGGCGACCTCGACCGGGGCGAGGGTGCCGAGGCCCGCGCTGGCGAAGCCGTCGACGACGTCCGGGGTGAGTCCGGCGTCGGCGAGGGCGCGGCGGGCGGCCTGGGCGTGCAGGGCGTAGGGGGTGGCCTCGTCGACGCGTCCGCAGTCGGACAGGGCGATGCCCGCGACGGCGACCCTGGGGCGTGATCCACTGCTGCCAGTCATAAATCTGACGGTACATCAGATAATGGGTGCGGCGCAGGGGGCGTGCGGCTCTTCCCGCTCGCACCCGCCCGCCCTAATATGACGATCCGTCAGAAAGGGGCTCGCATGGACGCCAGGTTCACCGAGGAGCAGCAGGAGATCCGCCGCACCCTGCGCGAACTCACCACCAAACGCTGTACCCCGGACGACATCAGGGCCGCCACCCGCACCCCGGCGGGCCACGACCCCGAACTGTGGGGCACGCTCGGCAGCGAGCTCGGGCTGCCGGGACTCGCCCTGCCCGAGGGCAGCGGGGGAGTGGGCGCCACGCTCACCGAACTCGCCCTGGTGGCAGAGGAGCTGGGGCGAGTTCTCGCGCCGAGCCCGCTGCTCGCCACCTGCGGCCTCGCGGCCCCCCTCGTCGCCGCACTCGGCACCGGCGCGCAGTGCGAGGCGCTCCTGCCGCGCATCGCCGACGGCTCCCTGACCGCCGCCCTCGCCGTCCCCGGCACCGGACTCGCCACCGCCCTCGGCCTCGTCGCGGACAACGCGGGGGACTGGGCGGGCGGCGGCCGGGCCGGTGGCGTCCAGGCCGCGCGGCAGGACGACGGATGGCGGCTGTACGGGCAGGCCGAGCAGGTCCTCGACGGGCACAGCGCCGGGCTGCTGCTCGTCGCCGCGCACACCGGCGGCTTCGCCCGCTCCCGGACGCTGCTGTTCCTGGTGCGGCAGGACGCCCCCGGGCTCGTCCGCACCCGGCAGACCTCGCTCGACGAGACCCGCCCGCAGGCCCGCGTCGAACTCCGCGACGTCGGCGCCGAGTTGCTGGGCGAGCAGGACGCCGACGTGGCCGGCGCCCTCGCCGCCGTGGGGAACGGGGCCGCGACGCTGCTCGCCACCGAGGCCGTCGGCGCCGCCGACCGGGCCCTGGAGCGGACCGTCGCCTACGTCAAGGAGCGCGAGCAGTTCGGGCGGCCCGTCGGGTCCTTCCAGGCGGTCAAGCACCGGCTCGCCGACGTGTACGTCCAGGTGCAGGCGGCGCGCTCGGCCGCGTACTACGCCGCGTGGGCCGCAAGTGACGTACAGGAGGAGGCGGTTGGCGGGCTCGCGCTCGCGCAGGGCCTGGAAGCGCTGCGGACCGCCGCCGCCGAGGCCGTGCAGCTGCACGGCGGCATCGGGTTCACCTGGGAGCACGACGCGCACCTGTACCTGAAGCGGGCCGCCGGCGACGAGCTGCTGTTCGGGCCCGTGCATCTGCTGCGGGCGCGGGCGGCACAGGCGGCGGAGCTGTTCGCGGCGCCGGCCGAGGCGGCTCTCTGATGGCCCCGCCCGGACTGCGGTTCGTCCAGAAGGTGTCGTCGACCCGGACCTTCGCCCGCGTCGCCCCGCACGTCATCCCCGCCATGGACCGCGCCGTCCACCGCCTCACCCGGGGAAAGGTGCTGCTCAGCGCGCAGATGCTGCCGGGGGTGATCCTCACGGTGCGGGGCGCGAGAAGCGGACTGCCGCGGCGTACTCCGCTCGCGTGCATGCCCGAGGGGGACCCCGCCACCGGCACCTGGCTGCTCATCGGGTCGAACTTCGGCAGGCCGGGGCACCCGAACTGGACGGCGAACCTGATGGCCCACCCGGACGCCGAGATCAGCTGGCGCGGCGAGGACGTCCCGGTGACGGCCCGGCTGCTCGGTGGGCAGGAGCGGAAGGCCGCGTGGGAGGCGGCGCTGAAGTTCTGGCCGCCGTACGCCGCGTATCAGGAGCGCATCGACCGGGAGATCAGACTGTTCTGCCTGGAGCGGCGGCGTCGGTAACTGCAACGGCGGCGGTTCACGTTGCACCACGCGAACCGCCGCCGCACGACAGGACCAGGAAGGAAAAGAGGATCCGTACTACTTGGTCGGCTTTCTTCCCGTCACGCCCAGATGCACCAACAGGGCCAGATTCGGCTTCAGTTCGGCCTGCTTGACGCCCCAGGTCTGGAAGCCCTTCTGGTGCGAGGCGACCGCCGCGAGCATCGCGACCAGCGAACCGGCCACCGCCGCCGGGCTCACGTCCTTGTCGACCTTGCCCTTGTCCTGGAGCTCCTTCACCGCTTCCGCGAGCGAGTTGTTCACGGAGTTCAGGATCTTCATGCGGATCTTGTAGAACCGCTTGTCGCCCTCGGCCGCACCGAGGTCGACGACGCGCAGGATCGCGTCGTTCTTGCGCCAGAACTCCAGGAAACCGTCCACGAGTTCCTGCGCGGTCGCCCAGCCGGCCTTGCCGACCCACGAGCGGTCGGCGACCAGATCGGTCAACCCCGCGCCCTCGGTGGCCATTTGCTCGGCGATCTCCAGGACGGCACCCTCGACGTCCGGGAAGTACTGGTAGAACGTGGCGGGCGAAGTGCCCGCCTTTCGGGCCACATCAATGACTTTGACGTCCCGGTAGGGCGAGGAGCTGAGCATCTCGCCGAGGCATTCGAGCAGCTTCTGACGTGTTGCCTGACCACGCCGTCCGGCCACACGGCCGTCGACGGTACGTACTTGTCCTGTCATGCCGTCAGCTTACCGAGGGGTGATCGGAGCGCGATCTGGCCGACTGCAAATGGGTCCTGACCCGGGAAACAGGACTCGGCTCCGGTCAAATGACGCGCCGCGAGCGACCGGAATTGGCCAGACGTTCGAATCCTGGCCGCGGGTGTGCGGCGGCCGTGGCTAGCGTGACGCCATGTACGCCACGGCCGCGATCTGCCCCGGCTTCCCCGAAGGCGCCCCGTGCTGGGCCGACGCCCGGCTGCCCGACGTCGAGGCGGGCAAGCGGTTCTACGGAGATCTCTTCGGGTGGACCTTCGACGAGGGTGCCGGAGCCGAGCGCGGCTACTACACGGCGGCCTACGGGGAGGACCGCGCCGTCGCCGCCCTGGCCCCCGGGGCCGCGGCCTGGACCGTGCACTTCGCGGTCCGTGACACGTACGCCACCGCCGAGCGGGCCGTCGCCGCCGGCGGCGGGATCACCGCGGGCCCGGTGTCCGACGGGGCCGTCGCCACGGTCGCGCGGGTGGTCGGACCCGAGGGAGCGCCGTTCGGGCTGTGGCAGGCGGGCAGCCACCAGGGCTTCGAGCGGACCGGCGCCCCGGGCGCGCTGTGCCGGGCCGAGCTGCACACCCCGGACGCCGCGCTCAGCGACTCCTTCTACGAAGGTGTCTTCGGATACGCCGCCGAGGAGCGGGGCCACGGCCTGCGCGACTGGCACCCGCGCGAACCCGCCCCCGCGGCAGCCTCCGCGGCAGCCCCCGCCGCCGCCCCCGCCACCGTCCGCGCCCCCGGACTCGCCCGCCTCGCCGCCTCCGGCACCGCGCGGCCCCGCTTCCTGCTCCACTTCGGCGCCACCGACCCGGACGCCTCCTGCGCGGAGGCCGTCCGGCTCGGCGGACACGTCCGGGTGGCACCGCACGACACCCCGTACGGCCGCCGCGCCGTCCTCGTCGACGACCAGGGCGCGGAATTCGGCCTGTGCGCGCCCCTGGAGCCGACCGGCGCCTGAGACACCCCGTTGTGCCCCCGGGTTCGCAACGAGAGCCCCGGACAGGAAGAATCGGGGTGCGTGCCGCCGTAGCGCTGCGGTGGTGAGACGCTGACGGGGGCTCGAATGTGCGGTGTACCAGGAAACCCGGGGATTCCGGTCCCGTACGGGGAGGTGGCAGGCAAGTGGTGGATCAGCTGACGCAGCACGATCCGAGGCGGATCGGTCCGTTCGAGGTTCTGGGACGGCTCGGCGCGGGCGGCATGGGACTGGTCTATCTGGCGCGGTCCGCCTCAGGGCGGCGCGTGGCGATCAAGACGGTGCGTACCGAGCTCGCCGAGGACCAGCTCTTCCGCGTCCGGTTCACGCGCGAGGTCGAGGCGGCGCGGGCGGTGTCCGGCTTCTACACGGCCGCCGTCGTCGACGCCGACCCGCGCGCGGCCGTGCCGTGGCTCGCCACGGCGTACGTGCCCGCGCCCTCCCTCGAGGAAATAGTGAATGAGTGCGGGCCGCTGCCGGCCCAGGCGGTGCGCTGGCTCGCGGCGGGAGTGGCCGAGGCCCTCCAGTCGATCCACGGCGCCGGCCTGGTCCACCGCGACCTGAAGCCGTCGAACGTGCTGGTGGTCGAGGACGGGCCGCGCGTCATCGACTTCGGCATCGCGTCCGGGGTCTCCAACACGCGCCTGACCATGACGAACGTGGCCGTGGGCACCCCCGCGTACATGTCGCCCGAGCAGGCGAAGGACTCCCGCAGCGTGACCGGGGCGAGCGATGTCTTCTCGCTGGGCTCCACCCTTGTCTTCGCCGCCACCGGGCACGCGCCGTTCCACGGCGCGAACCCCGTCGAGACCGTCTTCATGCTGCTGCGGGAGGGCCCCGACCTGGAGGGGCTCCCCGACGAGCTGCGGCCCCTGATCGAGACCTGCATGCACATGGAGGCGACGATGCGGCCCTCGCCCGCCGACCTCCAGGCCCAGCTCGCGCCGCACCTCTTCGGTTCCGGCAGCGACGACAGCGGTACGGCGTCCGCGTGGCTGCCCGAGCGGTCCGTCGCGCTGATCGAGGAGCGCAGGGGCGGCCGCACCGCCGTGAAGGCGCAGCAGCCGCGGACCCCGGGGCACGGCGCTCCGATGCCCGCGATGCCGCCGCAGCCGCCGGGCCCCTGTCGGCGGACGGCCGGCGTCCGTCGCCGGTCTCCGTCGCCGCCGACGGGCCGGTCCACCTGGCCGGTGCGCAGGTGCCGATCGGGCCGGGACCGCGGGTGGCCGACGCGCGCGCCGCCGCCGTGAAGGCGCCGCCCGCCGAGTCGGGCCTCGCCGCGTCCTGGTCCCGGGCGAAGCCGTCCGTCAACGGTGTCGTGGACCCGGCGGGGGCCGTCGCCCCCGTCGTCCCCGCGCCCGCCGTCGGCGATGGCTCCGCCTGGCGGCCCTGGCGTTTCCGCATGTCGAACGATGTGTGGGGCACGCCGACCGTCGCCGGTGACCTGGTCTACGTCACGTCCTTCGAGGTGCACGCCCTCGACGTGGCCACCGGCCGGCGCCGCTTCAAGACCCGCGACGTCGCCTGGTCCATGGCCGTCGCCGACCACCGCATCCACGCCTCCGACGGCCCGACCCTGTGGGCGCTCGACGCCCGCGAGGGCAGCGACCTGTGGCGGTTGCAGAGCGACGCCTGGGTGTACGCGCTCCAGGCCGACCGAGGCACCGTCGTCACCGGCACCCGCGGCGGCGGCGTCCAGGCCCGCGAGGCCGCCACCGGCGAGCCGCTCTGGGAGATCACCGGCTGCCAGACCGACTTCGAGGCCCCGGAGACGGGCCCGGTCGTGCACGACGGCACGGTGTACGTGTGGCAGGACGCGCGGCTGCGCGCCCTGGAGGCCCGCACCGGCGAGGAGCGCTGGTCGTACCCGATCGGCGACGCGGCGTCCTGCGGCGGCGTCCCGGTCCGCCTCACCCCCGCGTCCGACGGCTACGTCTACGTCTCCGCCGGCACCCGGGTCCTCGCCATCGACGTCGGCTCGGGCCATGTGCGCTGGCACTTCGAGGCACCGGCCGTGTTCCTGTGCCCGCCCGCGTACGCGCCGGGCCCCGCGGTCACGGGCGGCGGCGTCTACCTCGTCGACCACCTCGGCACGGTGTACGCGCTCGACGCCACGGACGGCCGCGACCGCTGGCGCATCGCGACCGAGCCCCGGCCCACGGCGGTGGACCCGGCGCTCGTCTCCCACGGGCACGTCCATGTGGGCAGCGGGCAGGGGCTCTACACGCTGGACGCGGTGACGGGCACCCCGAAGTGGCGGTTCCAGGCGGGCGGCGAGATCGTCGGCTCCCCGGTGGTCGCCGACGGCAGGATCCACTTCGGCTCGACCGACCATCTGCTGTACACGCTGAAGGCGGACGACGGGCGGCTGCGCTGGAAGCTGGCGACCGGCGGCGAGATCACGGGCACGCCCGTGGTGACGGCCGGGGTCGTCTACGCGTGCAGCAAGGACCGGTGCGTGTACGCGCTCGACGCGGAGAAAGGCACCGGAACCAGCCGGTAGCGCGGTGCCCGCCGCCCGTGTTCCACGGAACCGCGCGGCGGGTAGGGTGCCCGGCGTGATGAAACGGGGAATCAAGCTGACGGCTCTCGCGACCCTGGTGGCCCTCGCGCTCACCGGGTTCACGACCGGCCGGGGGCACGGCGGACGCGGCGGGCACAAGTCGAGCGGGAGCGGTGGGGGAGGGTGCAGCAGCTCCTCGCAGAACCACGGCGGTTCGTCGAACGCGAACTCCAACTCCTCCAGCTCCGGTGGAAGTTCGCGCTACGACGACAGTGACAGCTATGGGAACTCCGGCAGTTCGGGTACGTCGGGGAGCTCCGGCCGCACGCCGCGTCACCGCTCCACTCCCTCGTCGTCCGCCAGTGGTGGTGGCTCCTCGCTGCGGGACGCCACCGTGAAACTCGTCAAGTGCGCGTCCGTGTCGGCGCCGTACGCGACCGTCGAGGTCAGCAACCCGAACCGGAGCACGCAGACCTTCCAGATCTCGGTCGACTTCCAGGACGCCGACGGCATCCGCGTGACCAGCGACGTCGACCAGGTCAAGGTGAAGGGCAAGGGAACGGCGCGGGCCCGCCTCAAGGTCGACGGAGAAGGACTTGTCGGCGAGATCGACAGGTGCGACGTCGATCCCGTCGGGTACGTCAAGCGCTGAGGTCGTTCCCCGCCCCTCCGCCGGCCTCGTCAGCGGGTCCGATGGGTGCCCGGCGCCCGGGAGTTGAAAAGTCGCGCCTGTTCGTCGTCGGAGATGTTGCCCAGCGCGATCAGGTGCGGGGCCTGGGCGAACGCGTGGGCGCGGGACGCCTCCGTCGCCGCCCACACCGCCCGTACCGTGCCCTGGACCGCGGCGGTCGGGCAGGCGGCGATCGTGGCGGCGCAGCGGACCGCCGCCGTCAACGCCCCGCCCGGCGGCGTCACTTCGCTGATCAGGCCCGTCTCGTGGGCGCGGCGCGCGGACAGGCGTTCCGCCGCGCCCATGAGCGCGAGGCGGGCCACTTCGCCGGGCGGCATGCGCTGGGCCAGGTATCCGGTCTCGTAGGCGCTGACCATGCCGTACGTGGTGTGCGGGTCGAAGAAGGTCGCCGTCTCGTCGGCGATCGCGAAGTCCGCCTCGCCGATGAGGTAGAACGCGCCGCCGCACGCCATCCCGTTGACCGCGGCGATCACCGGTTTCCACAGGTCGTTCGCCTTCGGCCCGACCGTCAGGAGCGGGTCGTCCATGGAGTACGGGGAGGACGGCTGCGGGGCGTCGATGTCGCGGTCGACGCCCGTGCAGAAGGCCCGGTCCCCGGCGCCGGTGAGGACGATCGCCCGTACGGTGTCGTCGGTCCTGAAATCCCGCCAGGCGGCGACGAGTTCGTCGATGGTCGTCCGGTCGAGGGCGTTGTGGCGGTGCGGTCGGTCCAGGGTGACCACGGCCACCCCGGTCTCCTTGTCGGTCTCGACGCGCAGGCTCATGGGCGCTCCAGGACCCAGCGGGGGACCCTGACGCCGCCGGTCTCGGTGAAGACGGCCTGGACGCGGGCGCCGATCCGGATGCGGTCGGGGTCGACGGAGTCGAGGCGGGCGTCGGCGGAGCTGACGAGGTTGCCGACGAGACGTATCCGGGGCGCCTCCGCGAGTTCGACGACGATCGCGTTGTACGGGGCCTGCGCGGCGTAGGCCGGCAGGAGCGGCGGGTGCGGCACGACGTACGACCAGATGCGGCCGCGGCCGCTCATCCTGCGCCAGGTGGAGTCGAAGGACCGGCAGTGCGGGCAGCAGGGGCGGGGCGGGAACCGCAGTTCGCCGCAGTCCGGGGCGGCGCAGGCCTGGACGCGCAGTTCGTGGCGCGCGGTGTACTCCCAGAAGGGGGCGCCGTCGTCGTCGGGAACGGGGGTCAGGAGGGCTTGGTCGGTCGGGTCTGCCATGGGGCTCGTCCTTCTCGGGTGCGGCTCGGTCGGGTGCGGCTCGTCGTGGGCCGGTCGCGCGGTGTCCCGTGTGCTCATGACGTCAGGAGCAGCGCGGACGTCGGGACGCCTTCGCCCGCCGTCACCAGGCACGTCCGGGCGTCCGGCACCTGGGCCGTGCCGACGCCCCGCAGCTGCTTCACGCCCTCGTTGATGAGGTTGAAGCCGTGGACGTACGCCTCCGAGAGGCCGCCGCCGCCCGTGTTGATCGGGAGGCGGCCGCCGATCTCCAGGGCGCCGCCCTCCGTGAACGAGGCGCCCTCGCCGCGGCCGCAGAACCCGTAGCCCTCCAGGGAGAGCGGGATGAGTGGCGTGAACGCGTCGTAGATCTGTGCCACGTCGACGTCCTCCGGGGTGACGTCGGAGTGCTTCCACAGGTGGCGGGCCGCCGTCCAGGCCGGTCCGGTGAGCGGGTCGTCGTTCCAGTAGTTGACCATGCCGTGGTGCTGCGCGGGCAGGCCCTGGGCGGCGGCGTGGACGTACACCGGTTTTTGGCGGCAGTCCCGGGCGCGCTCGGCGGAGACGACGACGCAGGCCAGCGCCCCGTCGGTCTCCAGGCAGTTGTCGAAGAGGCAGAGCGGTTCGCTGATCCAGCGGGACGACATGTACATCTCGCGGGTCAGCGGGCGCTCGTACATGATCGCGGCCGGGTTCTGGTTGGCCCGGTTGCGGCAGGCGAGCGCGACGTTGAAGAGGTGGTCGCGGGTCGCGCCGTACTCGTGCATGTAGCGGCGGGCCAGCATGCCGATCTCGTCGGCCGGGCGCAGCAGGCCGAAGGGCCGTGTCCACTGGGCGGGCGTGGGGAGTTGGACCGCCGTGTTCTTCCACGGACGCGGTCCGCTGCCGCGCTTGCGGGAGCGCCAGGCGACCCCGACGGTGGCCTGACCGGTGGCGATGGCGGAGGCCAGGTGCGCGACCGTCGCGCAGGAACCGCCGCCGCCGTAACCGGCCTTGGAGAAGTACGTGACGTCTCCCGCGCCGATCGACTTCGCGACCTCGACCTCGTCGGTCTCCTCCATCGTGTACGAGGCGAACGCGTCCACCTCGGACGGCGCGATGCCCGCGTCGTCGAGCGCGGCGATGATCGCCCGGCACGCCAACGTCTTCTCGGATTCGGGGAGTTGCTTCGCGAAGGCCGTCTGGCCTATGCCGACGATCGCCGTCGCGTCCTTGAGTCCCGTCATGGGCACCCCCACCTGCGCACCTGGATCCGTTTGCTGACAGCGCGTCAGGCTACAGCTAATCTGACGGATAGTCAGCTACGGCGTTGTGGGAGGTCTCTCGATGCGTACGGACGACGCGAAGGGCACGTGGGGGACGATCCCGGAGCTGGTGCGGGACGCGGCCGCGCGGCACGGCGGACGGGAGGCCGTCGTCGACGGCCGCACCCGGATCACGTACACGGAACTCGGAGAGCGCGTCGAGCGGGCCGCCGCCGCGTGCGTCGCCTCCGGCGTCGAGCCGGGCGACCGGGTGGCGATCTGGGCGCCGAACACCCTGGACTGGATCGTCTCCGCGCTGGGCGCGGTGAGCGCCGGGGCCGTCCTCGTCCCCCTCAACACACGGTTCAAGGGCACCGAGGCCGCCGACGTGCTCGCCCGCTCACGGGCCCGGCTGCTCTTCGTCACGGGCACGTTCCTCGGCACCTCGTACGTCGCCTCACTGCGCCGGGCCCAGCAGGCGGGGGCCGAACTCCCGCACCTGGAAACGGTCGTGGTCCTCGCGGACAGCGCGCCGGACGCGCCCGGCTACCGCACCTGGAAGGAGTTCCTGGCGGGCGGCGACCAGATCACGGGCGAGGAGGTCCGCGCGCGATCGGCGGGCATCGCACCCGCCGACCCCTCGGACATCATCTTCACCTCCGGTACGACGGGACGCCCCAAGGGCGCCGTCATCACCCACGCCCAGACGCTGCGCGGCTACGCGATCTGGTCCGACCTCGCGGGCCTGCGCGAGGGCGACCGCTACCTGATCGTGAACCCGTTCTTCCACACCTTCGGCTACAAGGCGGGCATCATCGCCTGCCTGACGCGCGGCGCGACGATGGTCCCGCAACCCGTCTTCAACGTGGACACCGTCCTCGCCAACATCGCGGCGGAGCGCATCTCGGTCCTGCCCGGCCCGCCCACGCTCCACCAGTCCCTCCTCGACCACCCCGCCCGCGACACCCACGACCTGTCGGCGCTGCGCCTCGTCGTCACCGGGGCTGCGGTCGTCCCGCTGCGCCTGGTCGAGCGGCTGCGCGGCGAACTCGGCGTCGGCACGGTCCTCACCGCGTACGGGCTCTCCGAGGCCAGCGGCATCGTGACGATGTGCCGCCGGGGCGACCCCGCCGAACTGATCGCGGCCACCTCGGGGCGGGCGATCCCGGGCACGGAGGTGCGGGTGGAGTCCCCCGGGCCCGGCGAGCCCGGCGAGGTCCTCGTCCGCGGCTTCAACGTCATGCGCGAGTACTTCGAGGACCCGGACGCCACGGCCGAGGCCGTCACGGAGGAGGGGTGGCTGCACACGGGCGACGTCGGCGTCCTGGACGACCAGGGCTACCTGCGGATCACCGACCGCATCAAGGACATGTTCATCGTCGGCGGCTTCAACGCGTACCCGGCCGAGATAGAGCAGCTCCTCGGACTGCACCCGGCCGTCGCCGACGTCGCGGTGGTCGGAATGCCGGACGGGCGGCTCGGCGAGGTCGGCAAGGCATATGTGGTGCGGCGGCCGGGATCGGTGGTGACCGCCGACGACCTGATCGCATGGGCGCGACGCGAGATGGCGAACTACAAGGTCCCCCGCCAGATCGCCTTCGTCGGCGAACTCCCGCGCAACGCGAGCGGCAAGGTGGTGAAGGGAGAACTCCGCGACGCCTGACCCCGTGGCCGCACCCGCGCGGCCGGGCTCAGCCGACGTGGTCGCAGCCCCGCGCCGCGCGCCGCACCACCACGTCCGCCCGCTGCCGGCCCGATGCCACCCGGCGGGCGTTCGCCTCGTCCGAGCGCAGCACCCAGGCGCGGGCGTCGGCCGGACTCTTGCCGAACTCGACGTGCCGGGCGATGAGTTGCTCCACGCGCGTCTCGTCGTCCACATCGACCCACCACACCTCGTCCAGGAGCGGACGCACCGCCGTCGACCACGGCTCCTCGTCCAGGAGCAGGTAGTTGCCCTCCGTGACGACCAGCGGGACGTCCGGCGGCACCGGGAGCGCTCCCGCGACCGGCTGCTCCAGCTCCCGCTCGAAGCACGGCGCGTACACCGTCTCGCCGTCGCGCGGAGTGCGCAGCCGGGTCAGCAGCGCCGCGTACCCGTACGCGTCGAACGTGTCCGGCGCACCCTTGCGGTCCGCACGGCCCAGGCGGGCCAGTTCGGTGTCAGCGAGGTGGAAGCCGTCCATGGGGACGAGCGCGGCCAGGCCGTCCAGGGCGCCGACCACCGCCTCGGCGAGCGTGGTCTTGCCCGCGCCCGGCGGGCCCGCGATGCCCAGGACGCGGCGGGCGGAGCCGTCGGCGCGGGCCAGGGCACGGGCGCGGGCGGCGAGTTCATCGACGTACGGCGAAGGCATGGGCCGACCCTGTCAGATCCAGCCCCGCTCCTTGGCGAGCAGCCCCGCCTGGAAGCGGTTCGCCGCGCCGAGGCGGAGCATGATGTCCGAGATGTACCGGCGGAACGTGCGCAGCGAGACGCCCATCTCGCGGGCCGCCGACTCGTCCTTGTCGGCCCGGGTCAGGAGGTCGAGGACCCGGCGTTCGAGGTCGGACAGCGGCGGGTCGGCCGGGTCGTCCGGCGCCTCCCGCGCGGGCAGCGCGCCGGCCGCCTCCCACACCTGCTCGAACCAGGCGACCGTGTTGGCGACCACCCCGGGCTGCCGGACGATCAGCGTCGCCCGCTGGTAGTCGTCCGGGTTCGCCGGGATCATCGTCACACCCCGGTCCCAGATCACCATCCGGCGGATCGCCAGCTCCGTGTACCGGACCTCGCCGCCCAGCGCGGTGAGTTCCCGCAGATACGCGCAGGTGGCCGCGTCCGCGAGGGCCTCCGGGCCGATGACCGTGCGCCAGCGGATGCCGCGCCGCAGCATCCGCAGGTCGGACGGGCGGGCCTGCTCGATGTCCGGCTCGCTCCAGGGCCCCGGCACCAGTGCCATCAGCTCCCGGAACGTGAAGAACGCCAGGTCACCGAGGCGGTCACGGACCGAGTCGAGACCGTCGACGCGCTCGATCTCGCCCGCCGGGGCCTCCTCGACGCCGTGCCGGTGGTCCTCGGAGAGCGAGCCGATCACCTGCCGGGCCGACGTCACCAGGTCGCTCTCCGCCTTGAGCTCGCCGAGCCGCTGCTCGATCAGCCACTCCACCGCCACCGCCGGATCGGAGACCAGGACCGTGGCGCTGTCGGAGAGCCGCACCAGATCCTTCGCCTGGAGGCCGTCGAGCGCCTCGTCGACCCGGTCCCTGTCCCAGCCGAGCGAGGCGCACGCCGCCCCCGCACCCCGGCCGGGACTCCTCAGGAAGTACCGGTACAGCCGCACCTGCTCGTCCGTGACCCCCACCGCGGACAGACTCATCAACGCCCCCCTGCGTCCTGTCAGTTGACGCACCCCGCATGGCAGCAAGCTGTCACGCGGTGCCCTTTCTGACTCTAGAGCAGCGCCCCCCGACTGATCACCCTGGAGGCATGCCTCGTATCAGAGCCGCCGCCCCGCCCGCCCCCGACCGGTCCCTGTCCGACGACGTCGTACGGCTCACCGCCGTCAGCAAGGTCCACGGCCGCGGCGCCGGTGCGGTCCGGGCGCTGCGCGGGATCGACGTCCGTGTCGCCCGCGGCGGCTTCACCGCCGTCATGGGCCCCTCGGGCTCCGGGAAGTCCACCTTCCTGCACTGCGCCGCCGGGCTCGACCGCCCCACCGAAGGCACCGTGACCCTCGGCGGCCAGGACCTGACCGGCATGGACGAGACCGCCCTGACCCGGCTCCGCCGCGACCGGGTGGGCTTCGTCTTCCAGGCCTTCAACCTCATGCCGTCGCTGACCGTCCTGGAGAACATCACGCTGCCGCTGCGCCTCGCGGGCCGCCGCCCCGACCGGGCCCACCTCGCGTCCGTCGTCGAACGGGTCGGTCTCGCCGACCGCACCGGACACCGCCCCGGCGAACTCTCCGGCGGGCAGCAGCAGCGCGTCGCCCTCGCCCGCGCGCTCGTCACCCGCCCCGAGGTGGTCTTCGGCGACGAGCCCACCGGGGCCCTCGACACGATGACCGCGAAGGAGGTGCTCGGCCTGCTCCGCGAGACGGTCGACGACCTCGGCCAGAGCGTCGTCATGGTCACCCACGACCCCGTCGCCGCCTCCTACGCGGACACCGTCCTCTTCCTCGCCGACGGCCGCCTCGTCGACACCCTGTCCGCACCGACCGCCGACCGCGTCGCCGACCGGATGAGCCGCCTGGGAGCGTGGGCCTGATGTTCTCTCTCGCCGTCAGTACGCTGCGCGCCCGCAAGGGCGCCTTCGCGGGGGCGTTCGTCGCCCTGCTGTGCGCGGCCGCCCTGGTCACCGCCTGCGCCGCGCTCCTGGAGACCGGACTGCGCGGAAAGATCCCCACCGAGCGGTACGCCGGTACGCCGCTGCTCGTCACCGCCGACCAGAACGTGCACTTCACGAAGGTCAAGAAGGGCAAGACGAAGACCAAGTCGAAGCCGCTGACCGAGCGGGCCTGGATCGACGCGGGCCTCGCCGAGCGGCTGGACCGGGTGGACGGGGTACGGGCCGTCGTCCCCGAACTCACCTTCCCCGCCGCCGTGGTGGGGACCGGCGGCGGCACCACCTCCTGGGGCCACGCCTGGGACTCCGCCCGGCTCACCCCGTTCACCCTGCGCTCCGGACACGCGCCCGGCGCCGGTGAGGTCGTCCTCGACGCCGCCGTCGCGCGCGCCGCGGGAAAGCAGGTCGGCGAACGCGTCACCGTGCAGTCGACCGGCGCCCCCACCGCGTACCGGATCGCCGGGATCGCCGCCCCCGCCGGGCGCGACGCCCTCGACCGGCAGTCCACCCTCTTCTTCTCCGCCGCCGATGCCCGCCGCCTCGCCGCACACCCCGGCCGCGTCTCCACGATCGGCCTGCTGACCGCGCCGGGCGCCGACGTCACCGCCGTACGGGAACGCGCCGCCGAGGCGCTCACCGGCACGACCGCGCAGGTCAGGACCGGCGACGACCTCGGCCCCGCCGAGTTCCTCGACGCGGGCAAGGCGCGCGTCAGCCTGGTCAGCCTCGGCGCCGCGATGGGCGGCACCTCGCTGCTCGTCGCGCTGCTGGTCGTCACCGGAACGTTCGCGCTCTCCGTGCAGCAGCGCGCGCGGGAACTGGCGCTGCTGCGCGCCATCGGGGCGACCCCGCGCCAACTGCGGCGCATGGTCGGCCGCGAGGCCCTCGTCGTCGGCCTGCTGGCGGGAGTGGCCGGCGCGTTCGCGGGGCTGCTGCTGGCCCGCTGGATGTACGCGCGGTTCGTCGCCGTCGGCGCCCTGCCCGACACCCTGCACCTGACGCTGAGCGCCTTCCCGCCGCTGCTCGCCGTCCTCGCCACGCTGCTCGCCGCCTGGGGCGCGGCCCGCGCCGCCGCCCGCCGTCCGGCCCGCGTCCGGCCCACCGAGGCACTGGCCGAGGCGTCCGTGCCGGGGCGCGGCTTCAGCGTCGTGCGGCTGGTCGCGGGCGTGCTCGCGGCCGCCGGGTACGCGGTCCTCGTCCTCGTCCTGTCCGGCCTGCGCACCGAGGCCGCCGCCACCCCGGTCACGTTCCTGACCGTCATCCTGGCCGCCGCCGCGACCGCGCTGCTCGGCCCGCAGCTCGCCCGGGTCGCCGCGGCCGTCGTCGGCGGTGTCGTCCGCCGTGTCTCGCCCGCCGCCGGCTTCCTCGCCGACCGCAACTCCCGTACGAACGCCCAGCGGTTCGCCGCCGTCGTCACCCCGCTCAGCCTCGCCGTCGCGATGACCTCCACCATCCTGTTCACCCAGACCACGGCCGGACACGCGGCCCGCGAGCAGATGCTCGACGGCACCACCGCCTCGTACGTGCTCGCCGCCGCGGGACCCGGCGTGCCGCGCGCCGCGGCCGAGGCGGTCCGCGAGGTGCCGGGCGTCAGCGCGGCCACCGAGGTCGTCCGCACCCAACTCCGCGCCGGACAGGACAAGTTCCCCGCTCAGGGCGTCACCCCCGAGGGGCTGACGGCGTCCCTCGATCCGCGGGCCGTCGCCGGTTCGGTCGGGGACCTCGGCCGCGGCACGGTCGCGCTCAGCGAACTCGCCGCCGCCACGAAGGGCGTCGACGTCGGCGACCGGCTGCCGCTGACCCTGGGCGACGGCACGAAGGTCAGGCCGCGTGTCGTCGCCGTCTACGCGCGCGGCCTCGGCTTCGGGGACGTCCTGCTGCCGTTCGACGTCGTCGCCGCGCACGTCGACCATCCACTGGCGTCGTCGGTCCTGATCGCCGGGGCGCGCGTCGACGCCGACCGGCTGAGGGCCGCCGTACGGGAGTTCGCCGCCGTCCGCGTCCTGGACCGGACGCGGGCCGACGCGGTCCAGCGGGCGCAGGAGGGCACCCAGGCGCAGGTCAACCTGGTCGCGATGGGCCTGATCATCGCGTTCACCGGGATCGCCGTGGTCAACACCCTGGTGATGGCGACCGCCGCCCGCCGCCGCGAACTGGCCATGCTCCGCCTGATCGGCACGACCGCACGGCAGGTACGGGCCATGCTGCGCTGGGAGACGCTCACCGTGGTGCTCCTCGCCGTCGCCCTCGGCACCGGCATCGCCTACGTCACGCTCAGCGCGTACAGCCGGGGGATGACGGGCAGCGCCACGCCGTACGGGCCGCCGCTGACCTACCTCGGCGTCGTCGCCGCGGCCACCGTCCTCGCCTTCACGGCGACCGCGCTCCCGGCCCGCGCCGCGCTGCGGGCCCCGGCGCACGCCACGCTCACCAGGACATGACGTCGTCCATCGACTGCTGCCAGTACGTGACCTTGATCGAGTCGTCGATGAAGAGGCCCTCGGCGGGCAGCGCCGGCCGCGCCGGGGCGGTCTGCTCGCCCTCGGTGCGGCCGGCGAAGTGGACGGTCAGGGACTTCTCGGTGTGACCGTTCGCGCCGCTGCCGTCGTCACCGCCGGACAGGCGCACGGAGGCGTAGCCGGACTCGCCCGGCTTCAGCGTCACGACGGCCTGCGGGTGCGTCTCCTCGTCGGCCGGCGGCACGGACTGGGCCTCGCCGAACCGCACGGCCGGATAGCCGTAGAGGTAGCAGGTGGCACGGCCGGTGTTGGTGACGGTGAGCAGCATGTGGTTGATGGGACGGGTGAGCGGCGCCGCGACCGTCTTGGTGTCGGTGCCCTGGCAGGTGACGGGCTTGGTGGCGGCGGGCGCCTTCGTCGCCGTGGGGGCCCGGCCCGCGGGGGTGCTCGCCGCGGGCTTCGACGCGGGGGCGGTCGTGGGCTTCGCGTCGTCGCCGCCGGGCGTCGTGGCCGGGGCCGAGGGGGTCGAGGACGACGGGACGGACGCGCCCTCGTCGTCGACGCCCGTGCCGTCGTTGCACGCGGTGAGCGAGAGCGCGGCGAGTGCGACGGTCGCGGCGGCGGTCAGGAAGCGGGTGCGGGAGGTGCGGTTCTTGGCCATGTGGTCGAGCCCCTTCGAAGTCCGGGTCGGTGTGGTGCTTGGATGACTGGAGCTTGTGGGGTGATCCGTCCCAACGGCCATGTCTGCCGGGCAGTTGGGGACGCTGGAACGCTGAAACGGGCTCTGGCCTGCAAGAACGTACGTGCCCTGGAATGCGTGAACGGGACACGGGGGGATGGAGGAACGGGTGTCTGGGGATTTCGCGGAGCTGCTGCGAGAGGTGAAGGACCGCTCGGGACTCAGCTACGGCACCCTCGCCAAGCGGCTGCACATGAGCACGTCGACGCTGCACCGCTACTGCAACGGCACGGCGGTGCCGAACGAGTACGCGCCGGTCGAGCGCCTCGCCCGGGTGTGCAGGGCGACCCCCGACGAACTCGTCGAGCTGCACCGCCGGTGGATCCTGGCGGACGCGGGGCGGGGGCGTAAGGGGGAGCCGCGGGCGGCGGCGGGCACACCGGAGGCGGCTCCGGTCCCGGCCTCGGCGCCGGTCCCGGCTCACGTGGAGACCCCGGCGGCCCCCGAACCGGAGGTGACGGTTCAGGCCGACACCGGTACCGAGGCCGACACCCCCGACCGCCCCGCCCCGCCGACCCGCCGCCGCACCGCACTCATCGCCGCCGTGGCCGTCGCCGCCGTGCTCGGGGCCGTGACGCTCGCCGTGAACCTGGCCTCCGGCGGCGGGAACGACGGCTCCGCCGACCGGCGACAGGCGGCCGGGTCCGCCGCGGAGGCGACCGGCGGCAGCCGCGGCCCGCGCACCTCACCGTCCGCGTCGCCGTCGGCGAGCCGCACACCCTCCTCCGGCGCGAGCGCGTCCGCGTCCGCGTCGGGGACCCTCCCCGCCCCGGTGCTTCCAAGGGCGGCGCCCGGAACCCCGCCGCCGTCCCCCTGAACGTCGCCACCCGCCCGTACGTCTACGACAGCCCGTGCAGCCAGCACTTCCTCGTCGACAGCGAACCGGAGCAGGTCGGACCGCCCGCGGGCGAGCAGGACGCCGTGCGCTGGGCCGGCGCCTACGGGGCCGTGTCCGCGGGCGAGCAGCGCGTCGCCCTCACCGTGCAGGGCACCGGCGAGGACACCGTGGTCCTGGAGGCGCTGCACGTCCACGTCACGGGCAAGTCCGCGCCGCTCGCCTGGAACGACTACGCGATGGGCGTCGGCTGCGGCGGCAACGTCGAGACCAAGTCGTTCGACGTCGACCTCGACAACGGCAGCCCCACCCTCTCCGTCAAGAACGGCCAGCGCGACTTCCCGTACAAGGTCAGCGAGTCCGACCCCGAGGTCTTCTACGTCACCGCGCACACCACGGCCCACGACGTCCGCTGGGAACTGACCCTGGACTGGTCGAGCGGCTCGCGCCACGGCACCGTACGCGTCGACAACTCCGGCACCCCGTTCCGCACGAGCGCCGACGTCGGCCGCCCCGGGTACGACTACCCGCTGGGCGGCGGCGAATGGATCACGCGGGAGGAGCAGCCCTGACCCCGAGGGGTCAGAGCTTCTCGGGGGTGCGGATGCCCAGCAGCGCCATGCCCTCGTGGAGCGTCCGGGCCGTCAGGTCGCAGAGGAACAGACGGTTCTCGGCGATCTCCTGCGCCGGGCGCGGCTTGATCACCGGGCACTGGTCGTAGAACGTCGTGAACAGCGACGCCAGCTGGTAGAGGTACGCGGCCAGCTTGTGCGGCGCGTACTCGGCCGCCGCCTCGAAGACCGTGTCGCCGAACGCGTCCAGGTGCAGGCCGAGGGCCCGCTCCGCCGGGGCGAGCGCGAGCTCCGGGTGCGCGACGGGCCCGGCGCTCTCACCGGCCCGGCGCAGGATCGACTTGATCCGCGCGTACGCGTACTGGAGGTACACCGACGTGTCGCCGTTCAGCGACACCATCTGGTCCAGGTCGAACTTGTAGTCGCGGCTCGGCGACGTCGACAGGTCCGCGTACTTCACGGCGCCGATGCCCACGTACCGGCCGTTCTCGACGATCTCCTCCTCGGTCAGGCCCACCTTCTCGGCCTTCTCGCGCACGACGACCGTGGCCCGCTCGACGGCCTCGTCGAGGAGGTCCTCCAGCTTCACCGTCTCGCCCTCACGGGTCTTGAACGGCTTGCCGTCCGCGCCCAGGACCGTGCCGTAGCCCATGTTGTGGGCCGTGACCTCGTCGTTCAGCCAGCCGGCGCGGCGGGCCGTCTCGAAGACCATCTTGAAGTGCAGCGACTGCCGTACGTCCACGACGTAGATCAGCGACGTGGCGTGCAGCTTCTGGACCCGGTCACGGATCGCCGAGAGGTCGGAGGCCGCGTAGCCGAAGCCGCCGTCCTTCTTCTGCACGATCAGCGGGACCGGCTGGTCGTCCTTGCCCTTGATGTCGTCGAAGAACACGACCAGCGCGCCCTCGGAGCGGACGGCGACGCCCGACTCCTCCAGGAGCCGGGCCGTCTCGGCCATCATGTCGTTGTACGCGGACTCGCCGACGATCTCCTCGTCGCGGATCTCCATGTCGAGCTTCTCGAAGACCGAGTAGAAGTAGACCTTCGACTCGTCGACGAACCGCTGCCACAGGTCGAGCGTCTCCTTGTCACCGGACTGGAGCGCCACGACCCGCTTGCGGGCCCGCTCCTTGAAGTCCTCGTCCGCGTCGAAGACGGCGCGCGAGGCCTTGTACACCCGGTTGAGGTTGCTCATCGCCTGCTCGCCGTCGACCGCGTCCTCGGCGGCCGGGGCCAGGGCGTCGGGGTTCTCGATCAGGTACTGGATGAGCATGCCGAACTGGGTGCCCCAGTCGCCGATGTGGTGCCGGCCGATCGTCCGCTCGCCGGTGAAGTCGAGCATGCCGCGCAGCGCGTCCCCGATGACCGCCGACCGCAGGTGGCCGACGTGCATCTCCTTCGCCACGTTCGGCTGGGCGTAGTCGACGACCGTGATGCCCGGCCGGTCCTTCGTGGGCACGCCGAGCCGGTCGCCGTCCGCGGCACGGGCGGCGAGCGTCTCGGTGATCGCCCGGTCGGTGACCGTGACGTTCAGGAAGCCGGGACCCGAGACCTCGACGTCGGCGAGCAGGTCACCGGTCACGATCTTCTCGACGACCTGGGTGGCCAGCTCCCGCGGGTTCGCCTTGGCCTTCTTGGCGAGCGCCAGGATCCCGTTGGCCTGGTAGTCCGCCCGGTCGCTACGTCGCAGCAGCGGATCCGCGCCCGTACCGGCCTCGGGGAGGGCGGCGACGAGGGCGTCGGAGAGACGCTGGTGGACGGAGGACGTGAGGGACGTGACCGAGGCCATGGAGAGGATGCCGTTCCGCTCGTAGGAGTACAGGTAGGGATACCGAAGACGTCCCCAGTCTCCCACGGGGCGGAGCGGGCGGTCGCACGGATTACCGCCCGCCCGCCCCACCCCCGGGCCCGTCACCTCAGGACACGGGCGGGATCACCACCGCGGCGAGCGCCGGAGCGGACTCGGTGCCGTCCGCGGCCACCGCCGTCACCCGGTAGTAGACGGCCGTTCCGGCCGGGGCGTCCTCGTCCCGGTAGTGCCGGAAGGCGTCGTTGCCCGAGTTCACCAGCGCCCCCTCGGCGATCCGCGTGTAGGCGCCCGCGGCACGGTCCCAGCGGTACACGCGGTACGCCGTGGCCCCGTCGACCGCGGTCCAGTTCAGGGCGGCGTCGCCCGCGTTCGCCACGGCGTCGAGCCCGGTCACCGGGGAGCCGGGCGCGGTCGCCTCGGCGGGCCGGGTGTCCTGCTCGGTCGCGTGGACGGTGACGGCCTCGCTGTAGTTGTTCGAGCCGTCCACCGCCCGCAGCTCCCAGCAGCGGTCCTCGCCGTCGGGCAGGCCCGCGGTGTCCTGGAAGGACGTGACGCCGCCCGCCAGCACCTCCGTGTCGCCGCCGGCGCAGGTGAGCACCCCGTCGACCGTCTCGGGACGCCCCGCGCGCAGCCAGTAGGTGTGCAGGTCCGCCGCGCCCGGCGCCTCCCAGCGCAGGTCGGTGCCCCACGCCGTCGGCGTCGCGGTGAGCGCGGCCGGGCGGGCCGGGGCGGTGGTGTCCTGGTACGCCACGGCCTTGAAGTCGGTCGACAGCACCCCGTTCCCGGCCACCGCGAAGACGGTGACATAGCGGTCCGTCGAACCGCCGAAGTCCGTCAGGGTGCACCGGTACTCGACGTACAGGTCCGTGCTCAGGACCTCCTCGGGCGCGCAGGCCCGCGGGTTGGTGCGGACCGTGGAGGCGCTCGTGCCGGAGTAGACGCGGAAGCCGCCGCTGTGGTCGTTGTCCGCCGCCACCCGGATGGTCAGGACCGGCCTGCCGTCCGCGTCGGGACGCAGCCCCACGGGCATCGCCGGGGCCACCTGGCGCCGCGCGCTGATCTTCGCCGCCGTCGCGGAGCGGTGCCCGGCCGCGTCGAGCGCGTACACCGTGTACGTGCGGGTGACGCCCGGCTTCGCCGTGGTGTCGCGGTACGCGGCGGCCGTGGCCGTGCCGAGCAGCACCGGCTCGGCGCCGCCGTCCGCGCCGTAGACCTGCCAGCGCACGGCGTCGTCCGCCGACGCGTTCCAGGACAGGGCGACCGCGCTGGTGTCCGCCTTCGCCGCGAGGCCTGTCACCGCGCCCGGGGCGCCGATGTCGGGGGTGGTCACCGCGACCGGCGCGGTCCGCGCCGACGTGTTGCCCGCGACGTCGGTGGCCGTCGCCGCGTAGTAGTACGTCCGCTTCTCGGCGGCCGTCTCGTCGTACAGGTACTGCTCATCGGGCGTCTGCCGCAGGTCGAGGGCGGCGACCTTGGTGAACGGGCCCGCCGCCGCCGTCGCCCGCCACAGCGTGAAGACGGGACCGTCGGACGGCCAGACCTGCCCGAGCCAGACGTTGACGCGCGGGATCGGCGTGCCGTCGGAACCCTCGTAGCCGCTGGTCACCGTCACCGTGACATCGGAGGCGCGGACGTCGGGGACCGCCGGGGCCGTCGTGTCCGGCGTCGTCACGTACGGGCCGCACGCGGTGGCGCCGTAGTTCGTCCACCGGTCGACGGCCTGCACGCAGAACCGGTACTTCCTGCCGTCCTTCGGCGGCGTGTACGAGGCCGTGGTGCCGGTCGTCGTCCAGCTCGACACCCCGCCCTCCGGCGTCTCCACGGTGACCCGGTAGTGGGCGATGTCCAGCTCCCGGTTCTTCTTCCAGGAAGCGCTCGCCCGTCCGGTCGCCGTGTCGTACGCGGTGGTGATGCCGGCCGGAGCCAGCGGAGCCTTGCTGTCGGAGGACGCGGGCCAGGTGAACTTGACCCGGGACAGGCCCGTCCAGTTCACGTGGTCGACACGGACGGTGTGCGAGCCCGAGCCGACACAGAACGTGCCGGGGACGCTGTTGCCCGCGTCCCCCGTGTTCGTCCACTTGTTGACCTTGCGCACCCCGTCCACGTACAGCCGCAGGCCGTCCGTGCCGGACAGGCGGTAGGTGAAACAGCCGCCCGAACCGAAGTCGCGGGTCAGGGACCAGCGCACGCCGAACGAGTTCTTCGCCATCCCGGTGAGCGGCGCACCCGTCCAGTTCTGGTCGATCGTGGTGTCGCAGTCCGTCTTCCTCGGCGTGCCGGAGAACGACGTGTTCGCGTAGAACGTCCGCTTGAACGTGGTGTCGCCGCAGGTCACGGCGGCCTCGGCGGCAGGGGCCGCCAGGACGAGGCAGGCCGTGGGCAGCGCCATCGCGAGTCCGGCCGCTCCCACGCGCAGCCCGGCCCCGAATCTGTCTGTGATCACGCACAGAGGACCGCCGCGCACCCCCTGGGGTTGTACGGCCGGGCAATCCGTTTTCCGCCAGGAACCGGCGCGGGTGACAATGGGCGGCGGGGCAGGACCGCCGGACGGCGCCGCCCCGCGGACATCACTTCAGGACGTACGAGCAGAACGAGGAAGAAGGACGTGCCGACCGTGGCCCAGAGCACCGGACCGGAGACCCCAGAGAACGCCGACTGGGTCTCCCGTTACGCGGACGATGTCATCGCCGAGTCCGAGCGTCGTGCCCCGGGCAAACCGGTCGTCGTCGCCTCCGGCCTCTCCCCGTCGGGCCCGATCCACCTCGGCAACCTCCGCGAGGTCATGACCCCGCACCTGGTCGCCGACGAGATCCGCCGCCGCGGATACACGGTCAGGCACCTGATCTCCTGGGACGACTACGACCGCTACCGCAAGGTCCCCAACGGGGTGCCGGGCACGGACGCGTCCTGGGCCGACCACATCGGCAAGCCGCTCACCGCGGTCCCGGCCCCGGCCGGCTCCGCGTACCCGAACTGGGCCGAGCACTTCAAGGCCGCCATGGTCGACGCCCTCGCCGAGCTCGGCGTCGAGTTCGACGGCATCAGCCAGACCGAGCAGTACACGGCGGGCACCTACCGCGAGCAGATCCTGCACGCGATGAAGCACCGCGGCGACATCGACGCGATCCTCGACCAGTACCGCACGAAGAAGGATCCCGGCAAGAAGCCGCAGCAGCAGAAGAACCAGAAGCCGGTCGACGAGGCCGAGCTGGAGGCCGCCGAGGGCTCCGGCGCCGCCTCCGAGGACGACGGCAGCGGCGGCGCGGGCGGCTACTACCCGTACAAGCCGTTCTGCGGCGAGTGCGGCAAGGACCTCACCACCGTCACCTCGTACGACGACGCGACGACCGAGCTGTCCTACACCTGCACGCTCGACGGCTTCACCGAGACCGTCCTGCTGTCGGAGTTCAACCGCGGCAAGCTGGTCTGGAAGGTCGACTGGCCGATGCGCTGGGCCTACGAAGGCGTGATCTTCGAGCCGTCCGGCGTCGACCACTCGTCCCCGGGCTCGTCGTTCCAGGTCGGCGGCCAGATCGTCGACCGGATCTTCGGCGGCAAGCAGCCCATCGGCCCGATGTACGCCTTCGTCGGCATCAGCGGCATGGCGAAGATGTCGTCGAGCAAGGGCGGCGTCCCGACCCCCGGCGACGCCCTCCAGATCATGGAGCCGCAGATCCTGCGCTGGCTCTACGCCCGCCGCCGCCCCAACCAGTCCTTCAAGATCGCCTTCGACCAGGAGATCCAGCGGCTCTACGACGAGTGGGACAAGCTCGGCTCCAAGGTCGCCGACGGCAGCGTGCTGCCCGCCGACGCGGCCGCGTACAGCCGCGCCGTCGGCACCGCCGCCGGCGAACTGCCGCGCACCGAGCGCCCGCTGCCGTACCGCACGCTGGCCTCCGTCGCCGACGTGACCGCCGGGGACACGGAGCAGACGCTGCGCATCCTCTCCGAGCTCGACCCGGAGAACCCGGTCACCGACCTCGCCACCGTCCGGCCCCGCCTGGACAAGGCCGAGGCGTGGATCACCAAGTACGTGCCCGCCGAGTCCCGCACCATCGTGCGCACGGAGCCGGACACGCAGGCGCTCGCCGGTCTCGACGACGCGTCCCGCGACTCGATCCGCCTCCTCCTGGAGGGCCTGGACGACAACTGGTCCCTGGACGGCCTGACCCACCTCGTCTACGGCGTCCCGAAGGTGCAGGCCGGCTACTCCGCCGACGCCACCGCCAAGGAACTCCCGCCGGAGATCAAGACCGCCCAGCGCACGTTCTTCGCCCTGCTCTACGACCTCCTGGTCGGCCGGGACACCGGCCCGCGCCTGCCCACGCTGCTCCTCGCCGTCGGCGCGGACCGCGTCCGCAAGCTGCTCGGCGCGTAACCGCGACAACGGGAGAGGGCGGCACCGGAGAACTCCGGTGCCGCCCCTCTCCCGTCGACCGGTCACCTTTGAGGAACCGGGGACATCCGTCCGGCCTCAGGCCACGTGATCGTCCAGAAGTTCCCTCTCCAGGCGCGGCGTGAACAGGTCCATGTAGTTCCGCAGGTCCTGGCCCTGCATCCGGACACCCGGATACTGCGCCTCCACGTTCGCCGCGAACGCGCCCGGCGTCGGCATCATCCCGTCCTCGCGCGACAGCCGGAACATCCGGTACAGGTCGTCCTCCGTGGGCCCCTCGGCAGCCGCCTCCGCGACCCCGTCACCCAGCGGACGCGTCCCGCCCGCCCCGTTCGGCACGGGGAACTCCGGTTCCGTCACCGGCACCGGCTCGGGCTCGGGCCCCCGAGGACGCGGCACGGGCACCGGAATCTGCTGCGGCTGCTCCTCGTACCACTCCTGGTGCTCCTGCTCCGGCACGAACGTCGGCGGCTCGAACCCCGGGTCGTACCCGCCGTGGTACTCCTTCGGCTGCGGCTCCGCGAACCACTGGCTCGGCGCCTCGGCCACCTGCTGCCGCGCCGCCACCGGCTGCTGCCCCGGCACCGGCTGCCCCGGCCCCTGTTGCTCCGTCGCCATCTGCTGCTGCGCGACCGGCGCCTCCAACTGGGCCGGACCGGACGCCACCGGATGCGGCGGCAGCAACTGCGGCTCGATCCCCGCCGCCGCGAGACCCGCCGGAGCGGTCTCCGCCAGCGGCACCCCGTACCGCGCCAGCCGCAACGGCATCAGCGACTCCACCGGAGCCTTGCGCCGCCACGCCCGCCCGAACCGCGACCGCAGCCGCGCCTGATAGACGAGCCGCTCCTGCTCCAGCTTGATCACCGCGTCGTACGACCGCAGCTCCCACAGCTTCATCCGCCGCCACAGCAGGAACGTCGGCAGCGGGGAGAGCAGCCAGCGCGTGATGCGCACGCCCTCCATGTGCTTGTCCGCCGTGATGTCCGCGATCCGCCCGATCGCGTGCCGGGCCGCCTCCACCGCCACCACGAACAGGATCGGGATCACCGCGTGCATCCCGGTGCCCAGCGGGTCGGGCCACGCCGCGGCGCCGTTGAACGCGATCGTCGCCGCCGTCAGCAGCCACGCCGTCTGACGCAGCAGCGGGAACGGGATCCGGATCCACGTCAGCAGCAGATCAAGGGCGAGCAGCACACAGATGCCCGCGTCGATCCCGATCGGGAAGACGTACGAGAAATTGCCGAAGCCCTTCTCGATGGCCAGCTCCCGCACGGCAGCGTACGAACCGGCGAAACCGATCCCCGCGATGACGACGGCACCGGCCACCACCACAGCGATGAGTATCCGGTGCGTCCGTGTCAGCTCCAGTGGCGCGGCCACTCCAGTTCCCCTCCCAGTTCGGCATGTTGCGTCCCACAGACTGGCACACGCGTGCGGACAGCCGTGGGCCGGTACGCCCGGAGCCCGGCACCCCACGGGGGCCGGGCTCCTCAAACAGCGGACGAACAGAGCCTGTTCGCTCGTTCTCAGTCCTTCTTGGAGTCCGAAGAAGCGGAGGACTTCGCGGACGGCGACTTCGACGACGAGGACTTCGACGACGGCGACGTCGACGCGGAGGCGTCCGACGACGGGGACTTCGCGGCGGAGGCCGAGTCCACGACCGACGCCACCGCCTCCTTGGCCGCCTTCTGCGCGTCCTTCGACAGATCGCTCGCGTCCGGCGTCTTGTCACCGGCCAGACCCGAACCGTTGTAGTCGACCGTCACCACCACGTTGTCCACGCGCGAGACGACCGTCTGCTGCCGCGACGTGACGTCCTTGCCCTTCTTCTCCTCGTACTTGCTGTCGTAGCGCACCAGCGTCGCCTCGTCGCCCGTACCGGAGACCGGCGACGTCTTGACGCTCTTCGCGCCGTCCGTCGCCTCGGCGTCCTTGACCTGCTTCGCGTAGTACTCCGCCGCCAGCTTGTCGCCGCTGCCCCGGTTCACGTCCGAGTCGAAACGCATCAGCGAGACGCTCAGCCAGCGGTACTGCGAGCCCTTCACGCCGTTGCTGTCCAGGCTCGCCCAGGAGCAGCTCGCACGCGTCGACTCGTCGTCCGACGAACCCGCCTTGCTCGTGCCCTTCGGCACCAGATCGCCCAGCGTCTTCTTCGAGAGCGCCGAGCACGCCTGCGGCAGGTCCTTGTACGTCGCGGCCTTCACCTTCTTCGCCGCGCCCCCGGCGGTCGACGCGGAAGCCTTCGCCTGGGATTCCCGCTTCGCACCGTCACCGGAACCCGAGCCGGAGTCGGAGGAGCAGCCGGCCACGACGAGCACCGCCGGCACGGCGGCTGCGCAGACGAGGAGGCGGGGGAGTCGCATGGTGGGACGGTGCATGGTTCCTTCACTGGGCCGCTGACAGGACACCGGCCCCGGTCCGGGGGCGGTGTACCACCCCTTCGCCCGGGTCCGATGGGCCACCGTACGCCGAAGCGGCCCCGCACGCCTCGCCTTCCCCGGACCGCGACCGCCCGCCCCGCGGGCCCTACTCGCCGAACTGACCGACCAGCTTCCGCGCCAGCTCACGCGCTGTGTCCTGCATTTCTTCACTGTCCGGCGTCTCGCCGACGACCGCCGACTGCGCCTCGTACTCGACGGTCACCAGCACGTTGGACGTGCGGAACACCACAGTCACCGTCCGCTTCCCCGACGCCGTGCCCGACAGCACATCGTCGACGAACGCCTCGTCGCCGAGATCGTCCAGCACACGCGGCTGAAGCTCCGACGCCGAGGGCGACGCCGTCCCGGCCTCCTGCGACGGCTCGTCGGACCCCTCCTGCGACGGCTCGTCCGACGCCTCGTCCGTCGGGTCCTCGGCGGGCGACGAGGACACCGGCGCCGGCAGGTCCGCCGCGACCTGCTTCGACGCGAACACCTCCTGCGCCTCCGCGTCGTCGCTCACCGTCGTGCCGTACGACACCACCCGCTCGAAGTCGAGCGTCAGCCGGTGCGTGCCGTCCTTCGCCGAGTCGTCCTTCCACCGGCACCCCACCCGCCGGCCCGTGTCGAACGTGGTCGTCGCCACACCCTCGTACGCCTTCTCGCGCTGCTCCTCGTCGGGCACCTCGGCGATCCCCGGCAGCATCTCGTCCAGCGTCGCCTTCCCCGGCTGGGAGCAGGGCTCGGGCAGCGTCCGGTACTTGCCGGGCTGGGCCATCGACGCCGACGCGCTCACCTCACCGGGCTTGGAGTCGTCCGCACCGCCGTCGGGGTCGGAACTTCCGGTGCAGCCCGTGAGCAACGCCGTCAGGAGCACGGCGGCACCCGGCACCAACGCGTAGGACTTCCGCTGCACCGTGGGGGCTCCTCTGTTCGCCGGTGTTATTCGGTTGCCGCACGGGGCGGCCGGTGACGACGATATCTATCGCACGCACCGCCGTGGGCGCCGGTCCGCCGTCCGCTTCGTCGACTTGGCACCGGTATGCGCGCATCCATACTTCTGACCGGCGATCTGTCCCAACCGGTCCTGTTCACGGGGGATTTCATGTCATACGTAGAGGTGCCGGGGGCCAAGGTCCCCATCCGCATGTGGGCCGACCCGGCGTCGGTCGACGACGGGGCGATGCAGCAGCTGCGCAACGTGGCGACCCTGCCCTGGATCCAGGGCCTGGCCGTGATGCCCGACGTCCACTACGGCAAGGGGGCGACGGTCGGTTCGGTCATCGCGATGCGGGGCGCGGTCTGCCCGGCGGCGGTCGGCGTGGACATCGGCTGCGGCATGAGCGCGGTCAGGACGTCCCTGACGGCCAACGACCTGCCCGGCGACCTCTCCCGCCTCCGCGCGAAGATCGAGCAGGCGATCCCGGTGGGCCGCGGCATGCACGACGACCCGGTCGACCCGGGCCGGCTGCACGGCTTCGGCACGGCCGGCTGGGACGACTTCTGGGCGCGGTTCGAGGGGGTCGCCGAATCGGTCAAATTCCGTCAGGAACGCGCTCATAAGCAGATGGGAACGCTCGGAGCCGGAAATCATCTGGCTGAAGTGTGCCTTGATGAGTCAGGTTCGGTATGGCTCATGCTGCACTCCGGTTCCCGCAACATCGGCAAGGAACTCGCAGATCACCACATCGGCGTCGCACGGAGCCTCCCGCACAACCAGAACCTGGTCGACCGCGACTTGGCGGTGTTCATAGCGGAGACCCCGCAGATGGCGGCGTACCGGAACGATCTGTACTGGGCCCAGGAGTACGCCAAGTACAACCGCGCGATCATGATGGCGCTTCTCAAGGACGTGATCCGCAAGGAGTTCAAGAAGGCGAAGCCGACCTTCGAGTCCGAGGTGTCCTGTCATCACAATTACGTGAGCGAAGAGCGCTACGACGGCATGGACCTGCTTATTACGCGCAAGGGTGCCATCCGGGCCGGCGCGGGCGACTACGGGATCATTCCCGGCTCCATGGGGACCGCGTCGTACATTGTGAAGGGCCTGGGAAACAGCAAGGCGTTCAACTCGGCTTCGCACGGTGCTGGTCGGCGTATGAGCCGCAGTGCGGCGAAGCGGCATTTCACGGTGCGCGACCTGGAGGAGCAGACGCGGGGTGTGGAGTGTCGCAAGGACTCCGGCGTGCTGGACGAGATTCCCGGCGCGTACAAGAACATCGAGCACGTGATGGAGCAGCAGCGCGATCTCGTGGAGGTCGTGGCGAAGATCAAGCAAGTCATCTGTGTGAAGGGCTGAACTGCCGTTAGGGCCCGAGCCGGTAGCGGCTCGGGCCCACATTCCGGCTATTCGGGCATGGATACCCGCCCGGTGCGCAGGCGCCACTGCCGCAGTTGGCAGCTCTGGTAGCTGCGGCCCAACTCCTCGGCGGCTGCGGTGATGCTGCTGTGCCCGAGGAGGATGCGGTCCTCCCATTCCCTCCAGCGGCGGTGGTGGGGAGAGGTTTTCATGCCGGGCGGGCGCACCCAGGCGTGCAACGAGTCGGCGGCTGCCTGCTTGCGCTCAAGTGCGAGGCAGCCCGGATAGTAGAGATGCGCCGCCAGGGCCTGGGACGCCTCCTTCGAGTACAGGATGTTGTAGATCGCGTCCCGCTCGTTCCGGCCCGGGTGCCGGGAGGCACCAGTGATCTTCTTGGCGTAGAAGCAGAAGTACGCGGCGATCGCGGTGCTTGCCGTCGTGAGGGAGACGAACGGCAGCCCCTGCTTCGTGTAGCCCACGGACCCGTCGGCGTCGATCACGCCCCGCAGGTAGTCGGGCCGTGAGAACGGCACGCGGGGCGGCTTGATCTGCTGGGACTTGCGCCCGTACGGCAATCCGAGCTCATTGAGCTTCGTGCGCGCTTCCAGCGAGCACAGGGTCCAGATCGCCGAGTGGTGGGACGTGGCGAAGTTCGTCGACCGTACCCGCTCGGAGATGGTGCTGTTGTACGGCGTCAACTTCTGGAAGCTGCGCAGGATTTCGATGTCACGGATGTTGATCTCGACGGTCATGCGGCCCCGGTCGCGGGATTGTCGCGAGAGGTGCCCGTCCATCTGCAGAAATCCGTACATGTACGAGTACTCCGGCACCCCCAGGTCCATGAATCCCGAGGAGACGTCGAACGCCAACTGGTGAGCGCTAGGCTCGCGTTCAGCCATGGGAAGTCACTGCCTTCCTTCTGGTCAGGCCCCCGGCCGGGACTGCAATCCCGCCGGGGGCCGCACTGTTTTTGGTTGTCGTCCATGACGCTAGCCAGCGCGTTGTAGCTCGACCGGAAAATCGATCAGCGTCACTCGTGTGAGTGGGATCATGCGGCATGCACTCGGACCACTGGCACCTCACCGAAGACCTGGACGGCTTTCTGGACCGGGCGGGGGATTTCGTACGGTCGCGGCCCGTCGCGCACCTGGTGCAGCTGACGGCGCTCGCGCGGCTGCGCAAGCGCGGGGCGGCCTGGTACGGGCCGGACGCGCCGTTGTTCGGCAGCCTGGAGCGGGCCGACGGCGGGATCGAGGGCACGTTCCACCGGCTGCCCTCGCAGGGGGTCGGGCTCACGCCGCTCACCCCCGAGCAGGCCGACGGGCTCGCCGCGCGGTTGGCGGGGCGGGGGGTTGGTGTCCCGTACGTCAGCGCCGACCGGGCCACCGCCGACGCGTTCGTCGCGGCCTGGCAGCGGCACACCGGTGTCACGGCGGAGCTGCGGGTGCCGATGTGTCTGTACCGGCTGGGCACGCTGACGCCGCCGGAGCCGTTCCCGGCGGGGCGGGGCCGGGTCGTGGAGGGCGCGGACCGCGAGCAACTCATGCGCTGGTGCCGGGAGTTCGCCGCCGATGTCGGGGAGGATGTCGTCATCGACGCCGGTACGTGGTCGGGCACGCGGTTCGCCGACAAGACGTACACGTTCTGGGAGGCCGAGGACGGGACACCGTTGTCCATGGCCGGGGTGAACCCGGTGGTGGAGGGGGTCGCCCAGGTGGACCCCGTCTACACCCCGGCCGCGCTGCGCGGACACGGGTACGCGGCGGCCGTGACGGTCGAGGTGAGCCGCGCCGCGCTGGCCGGGGGCGCCAGGGAGGCCGTCCTGTGCACGGACGCGACCAACTCCACGAGCAACGCCCTCTACCGGCGGCTCGGGTACGAACTGGTCACCGACTGGTCCGTGTACGACTTCGCGTACTGAGGCGGCTTCGATGCTCATCGTGGGCGGCAGCGGGTTTCTGGGGCGGCTGCTGGTGCGGGCCGCCCTCGACGGCGGGCGGGCCGTCGCGGCCACGTACGCCTCACGCCCCGGGGGTGAGGGTGACGTCAGGTGGCTCGCGGCCGATCTGCGGGAGCCCGGTTCCGTCGCCGCTGTTCTCGACGCCGTACAGCCGCGTGTCGTCGTCAACGCGTCGTCGGGCGGGGCCGATTGGGCGGTGACCGCCGACGGCGCCGCGCACCTGGCGGTCGCCGCCCGCGCGCGGGGGTGCCGGCTCGTCCACGTGTCGAGCGACGCCGTCTTCTCGGGTGCGGACGTGCGCTACGACGAGGGGTGCCCGCCCGATCCGAACACGACGTACGGCGCGGCCAAGGCGGCGGCCGAGACGGCGGTCCGCGCGGTCGACCCGTCGGCGGTCGTGGCCCGGACGTCCCTGATCATCGGCGGCGGACCTGCCGAGGACCCCGGTCGCGCGGGGTGCTCGAAGCACGAGGAGTTCGTGCACGCGCTCGCGTCCGGCCGACGCCAGGGCGTGCTGTTCACCGACGACGTGCGCTGCCCGGTGCACGTCGGGGATCTCGCGGCCGCGCTGCTGGAGCTGGCGGACGGGGACGCCGCCGGGGTCGTGCACCTCGGTGGCGCCGACGCGGTCAGCCGCTACGAGCTCGGCGCGCTGATCGCCCGCCGGGACGGGTGCGACCCGGCCGCCCTGCGCGCCGGGCGTGCCCCGCGGCGCGGGACATCCGGCTCGACAGCACGCGGACGCAGGCGGCGCTGCGGGTCCGGCTGCGGGGCGCGCGGGAGTTCCTGGCGGGCTGAGCGCGGGTCCGGTCCGTGGGCTTGACAGTGCCGTCGCCCCGCCCGCATATTTATCTGTGTCACGCAGCTTCTGCGCGACGCCGATGGAGTAGGACACAGTGCCGGCGTCGCGGCTGCATTCCGTCCGCACCTTGGGGATCACCCATGACTTCCACGCTTCCGGCCGCCCCGAGCGCGGCCGAGGCTCCACCCGCCCTCGGCGCCGGCCGGCGCTGGGCCGTGCTCGGCGTCGTCCTCGCCGCCGACGTGCTCGACCTCGTCGACGCCACCGTCACCAACGTCGCCGCCCCGACCATCGCCCGCGACCTCGGCGGCGGCCCCGGGCTCGTCCAGTGGCTCGGTGCCTCGTACGCCCTCGCCCTCGGCGTGCTGCTCGTGCTCGGCGGCAGGCTCGGGGACAGGTTCGGCAGGCGCCGCCTCTTCCTCCTCGGGCTCGGCGGGTTCACCGTCGCGTCCGTCGCCTGCGGACTCGCGAACGGGCCCGAACTCCTCGTCGCCGCACGGCTGGTGCAGGGCGCTTTCGGCGCCCTCGTCATCCCGCAGGGCTTCGGCGTCCTCGGCGCCACCTGGCCGCGCGAGCAGATCGGCAAGGCGTTCAGCCTGTTCGGGCCCGTGATGGGCCTGTCCGCCGTCGGCGGTCCCGTGCTCGCCGGCTTCCTGATCGACGCCGACCTCGGCGGGCTCGGCTGGCGCTCCATGTTCCTCGTCAACATCGTGCTCGGCGGTGCCGCCTTCCTCGCCGCCGTCCTGCTGCTGCCGCGTGATCGCGGCGACCGGTCCACCGTCGTCGACTCGCTCGGCTCCGTGCTGCTCGGGCTCGCCATGCTCGGGCTGCTCGGCGGGTTCATCGAGGGCGCGGGCCACGGCTGGTCCGCGGGCCCGGTCGCGCTGCTCGTCGCCGGGGCCGGCTTCTTCGCCGCCTTCGGCCGGCGCCAGCGCGTCGCGCCCCACCCCCTCATCCGGCCGTCCCTGCTGCGCAACCGCGGGTTCACGGCCGGACTTCTGCTCGGTGTCGTGTTCTTCGCCGCCGTCGCCGGACTGCTGTACGTCGTGTCGCTGTTCCTCCAGGACGGCCTGCGCAGGTCGCCCTCGGAGGCGGCCCTCGCGCTCGTTCCGCTCTCCGCCGGGATCGTCGTCGCGTCGATCGCCTGCTACCGGCTGATCGGCCGGTTCGGCCGCCGGCTGGTGCTCGCCGGACTGTGCGTCACCCTGCTCGGCACGCTCTGCCTGCTCGCCCTCGTCGCCGACAGCGGTGTGGACGTGGGCGGTTGGCCGCTCGGTGGCTGCCTGTTCGTCATCGGCGTCGGGATGGGGACCTGCTTCGGGTCCACGTACGACGTCACCATCGGCGACATCGCCCCGGACGAGGCCGGCAGCGCGAGCGGCGCGCTCGGCGCGGTCCAGCAGCTCTCCAACGGGCTCGGCGCCGCCCTCGTCACCACCGTCTACTTCCACGCCGCCGCCGACGGGCGCGGCGCGGCCCACGCCACCGTCGTGAGCCTCGCCGTCGTCGCCGTCGTCGCCCTGGTCTGCTGCGGTGTCGTGCGCCTGCTGCCGCGCGAGGCCCCCGCGAATCACCCGCACTAGAGGCCCGGTCGGCGTCAGGGGGCCCGAGGTCCCCGAGGTCAGGGGATCAGGACCAGACGTCCCCTGACCCCGCCCTCGGCGAGCCGCGCGTGGGCCTTGGCCGCGTCGGTGAGGGCGTACGTCTCGGCGACCCGTGTCGTCAGGACGCCCTCGTCGGCGAGGCGGACCAGTTCCGCGAGGCGCGTGCCGTCCGCCGCCACCTCCACCGCCCCGGTGCGCACCCCGCGCTCCGGGGCCGGTGCCGCGCCGAGGATCACCCCGACGTACGCGCCCCGTCGCGCACCCACGACAGCGCCTCGGCGCCGATGACGGCGGTGTCGAGGACGCCGTCCGCGAGGTCGGGGTGGTGCCGCGCGGCACGAAGCGGGTGGCGCCGAGGGAGCGGACCAGGTCCTCGTCGCCGGGGCCCGCGTACGCGGTGACCTCGACGCCCCGGTGCGCGGCGAGCTGGATCGCGTAGCCGCCGACCGCGCCCGCCGCGCCGGTCACGAGGAGCGTCCGGCCGGGTTCCAGGGCGAGTCGGTCGAGTGCCTGGGCGGCGGTGAGGGCGTTGAGGGGGAGGGTCGCGGCGTCGACCGGGTCGAGGGAGGTGGGCGCGGCGGCCGCCGCCGACGCGTCCACGACCACGTAATCGGCGTGCGCGCCAAGGGGGTTGGCCGTTCCGTAGTGCAGGGCGACCACCTGGTCGCCGACCGTCCAGCCGGTGGCGACACCGGTCGCGTCGACGGTCCCGGCCACGTCCCAGCCGAGGCCGAGCCGCTTGCCGGCCCCGCCGAAGACGCCGGAGCGGATGCCCGCGTCGACCGGGTTGAGGGTGGCGGCGGCGACCTTGACGCGGATCTGGGCCGCGCCCGGTTCGGGGATCTCGACGTCCGCGATCTCGACCGCTTCCGGACCGCCGAACGTCGTGACGACTGCTGCGCGCATGGGAGCAACTCCTGCCGTGTATAAGGGGGTTGGTGGTGCTCTGTGGGGCTTTCCTGCCCACGACCGCAACCTTAGGGAGCGCTACTCTCTTTCGGTAAGTACGTACTCGGAGGTGCGTACGTCACCACGGAGTGCGCGCGGACGACGTACGCGTCGCACGGAAGGGCGGGGACATGGCGACGATGACGGCGGCGCAGCGCCGCGAGCAGGCGCGGTTCGCGTACGACGCGTTCCTGCGGGAATGCCCGACGAACCAGCTGCTCGCGCGGCTGAGCGACAAGTGGGTGAGCCTCGTGGTGAGCGCGCTCGCCGGGCACGAGGGGCCCATGCGCTACTCCGACCTCGGGCGGAAGATCGCGGGCGTCAGTCAGAAGATGCTGACGCAGACCCTGCGGACGCTGGAGCGGGACGGGATCGTCGCGCGGACCGTGACGCCGTCGGTGCCGGTGCGGGTCGACTACGAACTGACGGACCTGGGCCGGAGCCTGAGCGGCCTGCTGCTCGCGGTGAAGGACTGGGCGGAGACGCACATGGACGAGGTGGCGGACGCCAGGGAGACCTACGACGCCGCGGCCGGAGCCGCCTAGGCCATGTCCGGCGGACCTGGTCGCGGACGCGGGGTCTGCCACGCCGACCTGCGGCGCCGGCGCGGGTTGCCGGCGCTCCGCGTGGACGCCCTCCGCCGCCGTGCGTCTCGACGCGTCGGACCCCGCTCACCGGCGCGGAAGGGCGCGGGCCACCCCGGCCGCGACCTGGTCCGCCGGACAGGACCTAGCCGAAGTCGTCCGAGCGCAGCCGCTCGACCTGGCCCGCGCTGAACTCCACCGTGCGCTTCATGTGCCGCACGATCAGGGCGAGTTCGCTGTCGTCGAGGTCGTCGAAGAGCGTGGACCAGCCGGCCCCGAGCCGGTCCCACATGCGGCCGAACTCGGCGACCTTCTCCGGCACGGGCACGACCAGGACCCGGCGCCGGTCGGCCGTGTCCCGCTCGCGCACCACGTAGCCGGCCCGCTCCAGGCGGTCGACGAGCCGGGTCGCCGAGCCCGTCGTCAGGCCGGTGAGCTCGGCGATGCGGCCCGTGGTGACGGGGGCCTTCTCCAGGGTGAGGAGGTTGAGGCACTGGAGGTCGGTGGGGTGCAGCCCGATGTGGTCCGCGACGGCCTGGTTGAACAGGGCGTACGACGCCATGTAGCGCCGGGACTCGACGGACAGCTCGGCGAGCAGTGCGGGCCGGCGGGAGGCGGGGGCGGTCTGCGACTCGGACGTGGGCACGGGCCCCAACGTAGCCGCCTCAGAAGTAGTACGTGTCGCCGGTGTCCAGGACCAGGACCCGGTGCCGGTTGTTCTGCCCGTTGTGGTCGACGGGGCCGCCCGTCCAGACCGTGTCGATCCGCACGGTGACCTCGGTGGTGGCGGCGGCCAGCCGGACGTCGACGGTGAACGGGGTCCCGTACGCCGCCGCGGGCAGCGCGCCGGTGCGGCAGTCGACGGTGCGCGGGCCGCTGCGCAGGCAGGCGTCGGGCAGCGTCTGGTCGTCGGCGAGCGGCACGGACCAGGCCAGGCGCAGGGTGCTGTCGGTCACGTCGGACGGTCCGTGGTTCTGCGGGGTGAGGGCGACGGCGACGTGGGCGCCGGTCATGGTGATGCCGCCGTGGTGCGCGAGGTCGGCCTCGGGCGTGGTGCCTTCGGCCGGGACGGTGAGGAGCAGGGCGACGGCGGCGGGGACGAGCGCGGGGTGCATGGTGACCTCCGTACGAAGGGGTGGCCGGGCGCCGGATGTATCCCACGCCGGCCGGACCACGACACGCGAGCCGCGTCCGCGCCACCCGTGCGTGACACCCTGGGGCGCATGATCGTCGCCCGTTCCGTGCTCCTGTTCGCGCTGGCCGCCCTTCTGGAGATCGGTGGCGCGTGGCTGGTGTGGCAGGGGGTGCGGGAGCATCGCGGCTGGGCGTGGATCGGGGCCGGGGTGATCGCGCTCGGTCTGTACGGGTTCGTGGCGACGCTCCAGCCGGACGGCGAGTTCGGGCGGATCCTCGCGGCGTACGGCGGGGTGTTCGTGGCCGGGTCGATCGCCTGGGGCATGGTCGTGGACGGCTACCGGCCGACGCGGTGGGACGTGACCGGGGCCCTGATCTGCCTGGTCGGGATGGCCGTGATCATGTACGCGCCGCGGGGCGACTGATCCACGCCGCCCGGGGCGCCCCCGGGCGGCGGCCTATCCTGGGCCGGAAGCGACCACACGTACGAGGAGTAGCTCATGGCCCCCGCAGCAGCGTCCCGCATCGCCGTCGTCACGGGTGCCAGCAGCGGTATCGGCGCCGCGACGGCGCGGCAGCTGGCGGCGGCCGGGTACCGGGTCGTGCTGACGGCCCGCCGCAAGGACCGGATCGAGGCCCTCGCCGAGGAGATCACGGCGGCCGGTCACGACGCGGCGGCGTTCGCCCTCGACATCACGGACCGCGCGGCGGTCGACGAGTTCGCGTCCGCGTTCAGGACGGTCGGTGTCCTGGTGAACAACGCGGGCGGCGCGCTCGGCGCGGACCCGGTCTCCTCCGCCGACCCCGAGCAGTGGCGGCAGATGTACGAGACGAACGTCCTCGGCACGCTGAACGTGACGCAGGCCCTGCTGCCCGCCCTCACCGCCTCCGGCGACGGCACGGTCGTCGTCCTCTCCTCGACCGCCGGGCACGGCACGTACGAGGGCGGCGGCGGTTACGTGGCGGCCAAGCACGCCGAGCACGTCCTCGCGGAGACGCTGCGCCTGGAGATCGTGGGCACGCCAGTGCGGGTCATCGAGGTGGCGCCCGGCATGGTGAAGACCGACGAGTTCGCGCTGACCCGGTTCGGCGGTGACCAGGAGAAGGCGGCGAAGGTGTACGCGGGTGTGGCCGAGCCGCTGACGGCGGACGACGTCGCGGACACCATCACGTGGGCGGTCACGCGGCCCCCGCACGTGAACATCGACCTGCTGGTGGTCCGCCCGCGCGCCCAGGCCTCCAACACGAAGGTGCACCGTGAGCTCTGACGCTCCCGGTGCTCCCGACCCGCTGGAGGCGCTCCAGCGGGAGTACGACGAGCGCCGCCTCGCCCAGGAGAAGAAGGGCGAGCGGTACATGTGGTGGTACCTGGGCTACTTCCTCTTCGGTATCCACCTGGTGGCGTTCGTGATGATCTACGCGATCTCCCACGCCAAGTAGCCCGACCCGTACGCTTCGGCGCATGAAGACAGTCGATCTCGAGCCGGGTGACGAGCGTCTCGCGGCCGAAGTGCTGCCCGTGCTGCGGGAGTTGCGCCCGCATCTGACCGCCGACCTGTTCCGCGAGGTGTACGCCGAGGGGTACGGGCAGGGGCTGCGGTTCACCGCCGCGTACGACGACGGCGGCGCGTGCGTCGGCGTCGCCGGGTGGCGGGTGGTGGTCAACACCAGCGCGGGACGCAAGCTGTACGTCGACGACCTGGTGACCGGCGAGGCGGCCCGCTCGGGCGGGGTGGGCCGGGCGCTGCTCGGGCATCTGGAGGAGCGCGGGCGGCAACTGGGCTGTGTGCAGCTCGACCTGGACTCCGGGACGCAGCGCACGGACGCGCACCGGTTCTACCTGCGGGAGCGCATGAAGATCACGTCGTTCCACTTCAAGAAGTCGCTCCGGTAGGCCGCTCGCCGGGCCCGGCGTCGCTCGTGGGGCTCAGCCGGGGTAGGCGGTCGGCGGGACGCCGACCGTCGCGGTGAAGTCCCGTACGAGGTGGGCCTGGTCGGCGTAGCCGAGGTCGGCGGCGAGGGCCGCCCAGTCGATGTCGTCGCGCCGGGCGGCGGTCTCCAGTGCCTCGTGGATGCGGTAGCGCAGGACGCACCACTTGGGGCTGACGCCGACGTACGCGGAGAACAGCCGCTGGAGCGCTCGCACGGACAGCCCCGTGGCGCGGGCGAGGTCGGCGACGCGGCGCAGCTCGCGCTCGGCGCGGATCCGGGCGACGAGGTCGCGCGCGAGCTCGGCCCGCGGGTCGGGCCGGGCGGGGGCGAGGGGCAGCAGGTAGGCGTCGAGGGCGTCGATCCGGTCCTGGTCGTCGGCGGGGGAGAGGATCGCCGCGGGGTCGGTGGGCGGGAAGACCTCCTCGTACGGCAGGACCCGCCCGGTCCACTCGGCGACCGGCACGTCCGGCGCGAACGGGCGGAACGCCCCCGGCCGGAACTTCACCCCGCACACCTGGCCCCGCCCGCCGAGCTTGCGCGTGTAGATCCCGGGCGCGAAGACCCCGGTGAACTCCCCGTACGCGGGCTCCGTCGCCTCGTCGCGCTGGAACGTCAGGTTCACGGCGGGGTGCGGCACGATGTGCGAGGCGTAGGGCGCGGGCAGGTCCCAGTCGATGAACCAGTAGTTCTCGACGTACGGGCGCAGCGCCTCGGCGGGGTCGTGCCGCCGGAACCGCACGCGCGTGAGCAGCGCGGAGGGGTCGACGATCCCGCGGGTGTCACGGTCGTGGGCCATGCGCGGATCGTACGGCGGGGCACTGACAGCGTCGCGTTCGTTCAAGAGGCGCGGGGCGGATCCTCGTAGCGTCGATCGCATGGACACGAACGAGAACGTGACGGCGAACGAGAGCATCGGTGACCTGATCGGCGCGGCGGTGGAGCGGGCCGTGCCCGTCGTGGCCGGGATCGAGGACAAGGCGCTCGCGGAGCCCACGCCCTGCGCGGACTACGACGTGAAGGCGCTGGTCAACCACCTCTTCCAGGTGGTGGTGCAGTTCCAGAAGCTGGCGGCGAAGCAGCAGGACGACTTCACCGTGACCCCCGATTTCGTGTCGCGGGACGGCTGGCGCGAGCGGTTCGCCGCGGAGGCCGGCGCCCTGGTGGCGGCCTGGTCGGCGCCCGGCGCCGAGGACGGCACGACCGGCGCGATGAACATGCCGGCGCGGCTCGTCGGCTCGATGGCGCTGCTCGATCTGACCGTGCACGCGTGGGACCTGGCGCGGGCCACGGGACGGCCGTTCGAGCCCGCGCCGCGGGCGGTGGCGCCGCTCGCGGCGGCGGTGGCCGAGCTGGGCCCGACCGCGCGGTCGATGGGCGTGTTCGGGGAGCCGGTGGCGGTGGGCGAGGACGCGTCGGCGTTCGAGCGGCTGCTGGCGGCGACCGGGCGGGATCCCGTACGGGGGTGAGGGCCGGGGCTCCGGGGGCCCGGGAATAGCGGGGGCGGGGGCACCGTTCAGCAGGTATAGTTGAAGCATCAACAACCTGCGGAGGGTGAGCAAGGTGAGCAGCATGCAGTTCGGAATCTTCACCGTCGGAGACGTCACCGTCGACCCGACGACCGGACGCGCTCCCAGCGAGCACGAGCGGATCAAGGCGATGCTCGCCATCGCGCAGAAGGCCGAGGAGGTCGGGCTCGACGTCTTCGCGACCGGCGAGCACCACAACCCGCCGTTCGTCCCGTCGTCGCCGACGACGATGCTCGGCTACATCGCCGCGCGCACCGAGAACCTGATCCTGTCCACGTCCACGACGCTGATCACCACCAACGACCCGGTGAAGATCGCCGAGGACTTCGCGATGCTCCAGCACGTCGCGGAGGGGCGGGTCGACGTCATGATGGGCCGCGGCAACACGGGCCCCGTCTATCCGTGGTTCGGCAAGGACATCCGCGACGGCATCGACCTGGCCATCGAGAACTACGCGCTGCTGCGCCGCCTGTGGGACGAGGACGTCGTCACCTGGAAGGGCAAGTTCCGCACCCCGCTCCAGTCGTTCACCTCGACTCCCCGCCCGCTCGACGGGGTCGCGCCCTTCGTCTGGCACGGCTCGATCCGCTCCCCGGAGATCGCCGAGCAGGCCGCGTACTACGGCGACGGCTTCTTCCACAACCACATCTTCTGGCCCGCGAGCCACACCAAGCAGATGGTGAACCTGTACCGGCAGCGCTACGCCCACTACGGGCACGGCACCCCCGAGCAGGCGATCGTCGGGCTCGGCGGCCAGGTGTTCATGCGCAAGAACTCGCAGGACGCGGTGCGCGAGTTCCGCCCCTACTTCGACAACGCGCCGGTGTACGGGCACGGCCCGTCCCTGGAGGAGTTCACGTCGCAGACGCCGCTGACGGTCGGCTCGCCGCAGGAGGTCATCGAGCGGACCCTGTCCTTCCGTGACTACGTGGGCGACTACCAGCGCCAGCTGTTCCTGATGGACCACGCGGGCCTGCCGCTCAAGACGGTCCTGGAGCAGCTCGACCTGCTCGGCGAAGAGGTCGTCCCCGTCCTGCGCAAGGAGTTCGCGAACCGTCGCCCGGCGAACGTGCCGGACGCGCCCACCCACGCCGCCCGTGTCGAGGCCAAGCGCCAGGAGGTGACGCAGGCATGAAGCTCGTCGTCGTGTCGGCGGGGCTGAGCGCCCCGTCGTCCACCCGGCTCCTGGCCGACCGCCTCACGGCGGCCACGACCGCGCACGTCGACGCGGAGGTCGAGGTCATCGAACTCCGCGACCTGGCGACGGAGATCGCCCAGCACTTCGTCACGGGGTTCCCGCCGGCCCGGCTCGCCGCCGCGCTCGACGCGGTGGCCTCGGCGGACGGCCTGATCGCGGTCTCGCCGGTCTTCGCGGCGTCGTACAGCGGCCTGTTCAAGTCGTTCTTCGACGTCATCGACAGGGACGCGCTGACCGGCAAGCCCGTACTGATCGGGGCGACCGGCGGCACCGCACGCCACTCGCTGGTGACCGAACACGCCCTGCGCCCGCTCTTCACGTACCTGCGGGCCCTCGTCCTGCCGACCGCCGTGTACGCGGCGTCGGAGGACTGGGGCGAGGAGGGCCTCGCGACCCGGATCGCCCGCGCGGGCGGCGAGCTGGCCCGCTTCATGGCACCCGCCACCGTCCCGGACGTCGACACCACGGCGGCGATCGCACCCCGCTCCCTGCACGGCGCGATCACCTCCGTCGACCCGTCGGCCGGCTTCGCGACGGGCCTCGTACCGTTCGAGCAGAGACTGGCGGCGCTGCGGGGCGAGTGAGCGGGGCCGGACGGATGCCCGGCCCGGATTAATGCGTGGCGTGGGGCCGGGCGGCGTCGCGATACTGCGGCGGTGATCAATGCCGCTCTGCCCCAACTGCTGCGCCCGCGCGCCCTGTTGCCCGGAGACCTCGTCGTCGTGGCGGCGCTCTCCGGGCCGCTGCATCCCCAGTACGAGCCCGATCTCCGGCTGGCGGTCGCCGAGTTGGAGCGGATGGGGTTCCGGGTGCGGCTCGCGCCGCTCCTCGAAGCGGGCCGGTCCCGGTGGTGGAGCGCGGCGCGGCCGGACGAGATCGCGGCGGAGTTCAACGCTCTGCTGCGCGACCCCGAGGTGCGGGCCATCGTCGGGCACGACGGCGGGCAGACGGTGTTCGGCTACCTCGACCTGATCGACTTCGACGCGATCACGGCCGACCCCAAGCCGGTCCTCGGCCTCAGCGACATCTCGCTCCTGCACCTGGTGCTCCACGCGCGCACGGGCCTGGTCGGCTTCCACACCGACCTGGCCACGCCCGGCCTCGGCGGGCACTGGCAGCGCGCGACCCCGGCCCGCAGGGACGAACTGCGCAGGCTCTACGCGGCGTTGCTCACCGGCACGGATCCGCTCGGCACGCTGCCCACCGCCCCGACCTGGGAGTGCTGGCGCGCGGGCCGGGCCGAAGGTCCGCTGGTCGGCGCGGTCATCAACCGCATGGTGCTCGTGCAGGCGACGCCGTACGCGCTGCCGCCGGAGCGCTTCGACGGCGCCGTGCTGTTCTGGGAGGAGCTGGGCGGCCAGGCGTCGCACGTCTGGACCTTCCTGCAGATCATGCGGCACAGCGGCATCCTCGACCGGATCTCGGGCATGGTCGTGGGCGTCCCGGAGGCGATCGAAGGGCTCGCCGGCCCCGGCTCGCCCGACGGCGCCCCGCCCCTCCGGGAACTGGTACTCGACGCCCTCGGCGACCGCGACATCCCGGTCCTCGGCCACGTCGACTTCGGCCACGCGGGCCCGAATCTGCCGATGCCCGTGGGCGTGCGCGCCGCCCTCGACGCGGGCGAACGCACGCTGTCCCTGCTCGAACCGGCGGTGGTTCCGTAGGCCGTAGGGCCTCAGTGGACGGCGAGCCGGTCCACCAGCAGGTCCACGCGCGCCTTGGTGTGCTCCGGAGGCAGCCGTCCCGCCCGGGTCAGGGTCGCGAGGCCGTGCAGGCACGCCCAGAACGTCTCCGTGAACAGGCCCGGTCCGACACCGTCGCCCGCGACCTCGCCGAGGGTCTCCTGGAGCGCGGCGAAGGCATCCTTCAACGGCTCCGGGGTGTCCTCCTGCGCGTACGCGAGGCCGCCGTCGAGCTGGAAGAGGGCGTCGTAGGCCGCCGGGTTGGCCGCGGCGAAGTCGAGATAGGCGTGCGCGAGCGCGGCGACGCGCTCGCGCGGGCCGGTCGCCGCGGCGGTCGCGGCCCGCACCGCCACGGCCATCTCGCCGGCGCCCTGGAGGGCGACCGCGCCGATGATCTCCCGCTTGCCGCGGAAGTGGCTGTAGAGGACGGGCTGGCTGTACTCGATGCGCTCGGCGAGGCGGCGGGTGGTGACCGCGTCCCAGCCCTGCTGCTCGGCGAGCTCGCGGGCCGTGGCCACGATGAGGCGCTCACGTTCCGCCCGTTCGCGCTGCTTGCGTTCCTGTACCGACATGACTGAAATGCTAGCACCGCTAGACAAGCGAGCGACAGTAGAGCTAGCGTTGCCTCATCAGCTAGCAACGCTAGAAATCCGGAGGGGTCGTCATGCTCAACGCACTTGAGGTCTTCACCACCGTTTCCGTCGGCCTGATGGTGGGGGTGGAGTTCTCCGTCGCCTTCGTCATGAACCGGATCTTCCACGCGCTCCCGGACGACGCGAATCAGCAGGCCCACTCCCACGGTGGCCGGATGCTCGGCGCCGCGATGCCGGTCTGGTACATCAGCTCGGTCGTCCTCGTCGCGATCTGGGCGGTCGCGGGCTGGGGCGATGCGGGCACGGGCCTCGTCGTCACCTCGGGCGTGCTGCTCATCGTCAGCGTGATCATGTCGCTGCTGCTGCTCGTCCCGATCAACAACCGGGGCAAGACGTGGACCGCGCAGAACCGCCCCGCGGACTGGAAGGAGCAGATGAAGCGCTGGGAGAGCTACCACTACGCCCGCGTCGCGGTCATCGTGGCCGCCTTCGTCGCGCTTGTGGCTTCCCTCGTCTGACTAGCGCGGCGCCACGAAGGACCCCATCCCCGGGGTCGTGGTGATCAGGCCCTCTTCGCGGAGGGCCTTGGTCGCTTTGCGGACGGTGTCGCGGGCGACGCCGAACTCGGCTTCCAGCTTCACTTCGGAGACGAGGCCCTTTTCCGGGTACTCGCCGCCGGCGATCCGCTCACGGACCACCTCGGCGATCTGCTCCCACTTCGGCCTGGTCGGGCTCGGTCGCGGGGGTCTGTCGTACGTCGCTCTCTATGGCTGGCTGAATAGCAGTTGCCGGAGCAGCGGCGGCGTTCGCGTATGACGATCCGGGTCTATGACGTCACCGTCGACGGGGTCGTCGTCCGGGAGCGGGGCGAGACACGGGTTCGGGGGCGCGGCTGAGCCGGAGGCCGCGACCCCGGCCCTCACGACGTCGTGGTCGCCGACGCCGTCGCCTCCCACGCGAACCCGTCCGGGTCCGTGAACGGGGCGGCGGTCGTGCCGCCGAGGGCGAGGCGGTGGGAGCCGGAGCCCTCGACGGGGACGCCCGCGTCCTTGGCCAGGGCGCGGCGCTTGTAGAGGGCGAGCTTGACGGGGCTCGACTCCTCGGCGGCGAACTCGACGTACTTGCTGCCGAAGCTCCTGCCCACCGTCAGGCCCTGCTCGACGTAGAACTGCTTCGTGGCCTTGACGTCCTCGACGCCGAGCAGCAGCACCAGCTCGCCGATCTCCCGGGTGGCCGGGCCCGCGTCCTTCTTCGCCGAGGTGGCGAGCTTCCAGATCGTGCCGTCGGGGGCCTGGACCACACCGCCGTAGCCCCACAGGGACTTCGCGGCGGGCTTGATCGTCGTGGCACCGGCCGCGACGGCGGAGGCGAGGAAGCTGTCGACGTCCGAGGGCCGGGCCACGGTGATCGACATCGTGAACCCGCGGAACCCCTCGGTCGGGGCGTCGCCGGCGCGCAGGCGCAGACGGGGTGCGGTGAGGCCGAAGGCGTCGGCGTAGAAGCGTTCGGCGGCGGCGAGGTCGGTCACTTCGAGGGTGACGGACGTAAGAGAAGAAGTCATGTCCTCACGCTAGGAGCCACGGGGCCCGACTGGCTTCTCGGATCCTGCTCGATGCGGCGCGACCGCCCGTGGATCATGGATTCAGGAGCTGCAGGCGGTACGGCACCGGCGCCTTCCAGGCCGTCATGCCGTCCGAGTGCGGCAGCTCGTACGGGGTCCAGTCCCGGGCGAACCCGGGCGGGCGCCGCCCCGGCTCCGTGAGGACGACCGTGGGGACACGGGTCGCGCGCCGCACCAGGGCGGCCCGCGTCGTGGACGCGTTGTTGCCCCGGGTCTGGGCCGAGGCGCACCCCGCCGCGTAGCCGATGGGCAGCGCGCGCGGGCCCGTGACCAGGCAGGGCGGGGTCACGCCCATCGTGCGCAGGCCGTGCGCGGCGGCGACGTACCGCGCGTTCGTCGCCCCCGTCGACGCGGCGACGCGGTTCAGCACGGCGTACTGGGTCGCCAGCTGGAGCGCGACGACGGCGACCGCCGTGATCGCGAGCGGGCGGGTGCGGCCCATGCGGCGCAGGAGCACGGCGACCGGGAGCGACAGGAGCGCGTACGTCGGGAGCAGGAAGCGCGGCGCCGCGTACCCGATGAGCAGGACGTACGGGACGCTCAGCGACATCGCGCAGACCACCGGCAGGACCGTCGGCGCCGGACGGCGCTCGCGGACGGCCACGTACACCGCGGCGGCCGTCAGGAAGGGCAGCGCGAGCCACCACAGGGCGAGCTCGGGGTGGTGCGGCGGGCCCGCCGTGCACGGGCGGCACAGGAGCCCGCCGTTCACGGTGTGCCAGACCGTGCCGAGGTTGAGGTGCAGGCCCATGTCGCCCTCGGTGACGCTGGACACGCGCAGCCGCTCGGCGACCCCGCCCCACCGCGCGTACGCCTCCACGACCCACTGCGCGAGCCCCGCGGCGAGCCCCGCCGCGAGATACGGCAGCAGGCGGCGCCTGTCCCGTACGACCAGGGCGTACGCGGCGAGCGGCAGCACCAGCCACACCGCGTCCGGCGCGCGGAACAGGGCCACGAGCGCGACGCACCCCGCGAGCCACCGGCCGCCGCCGCGCAGGAACCAGCCGACCGCGCCGACCGCGCCGAACGCCACCCACAGGTTGGGCATGGCCATCGCGCCGGAGAGCGTCGCGATCCACAGCGTGCCGAAGAGCAGTGCCGCGAACGCCGTCGTCCGCGCCCCGACCAGCGGCCGCCACACCCGGAACGCGGCGTAGAGCGCGGCCGAGGACAGCGCGGCGAGCACGAGGCGCAGGGCGAGGGTGGAGCCGGTCGCCGCGACGATCGGCGCGGTGAGCAGGCTGGTGCCGCGCGAGCGCGGGGCGCTGAAGAACACGGCCGGGTTCCGCGGGTCGTACTGCGACACGTACACGGCCTCGTCCCAGCCGAGCCCGTGACCGCCCAACCGGGTGACGGCGAAGAGGAGCTGGGTGAGGAAGTAGAGCGCGGCGACCGCGACGAGCCAGGCGCCGGGGCGGGTCGTGCGCAGGCGTCCGGGCAGCGCGACCGGGCGGACGCGCGGTGGAGCGGCCCCGCCCGGGACCCGCTTACGGGAGCCGAGGGCGTGCGGTGCGGCGGCGTCGGTCATGTGAGGTCCCCCCTGGCCCGGCGGGCAGCAGTGCGCGTACCGAACGGGCCTTTCGGCGTGCCCAGTTGGTGGCACGGGCGTGCAGCCGCTGCCCCGCTCGGCGGCGGCGCGACGCCCGGAGTTCCGTGAAGAGCGCGGCGTAGCGTTCGACGATCGGCTCGGGGTCGTAGCGGTGCGCCGACGCGAGGGCCGCCGCGCCCATCCGCGCGCGGGCGGGGCCGTCCTCGATCAGGTCGACGAGCGCCTCGGCGAGGCCGCGCGCGTCCCCGACCGGCACGAGGCGCCCGTCGACCCCGTCCGTGACGATCTCGGCGGGCCCGAGCGGCGCGTCCGTGCTGACCACGGGCACCCCGCAGCGCATCGCCTCGACCAGCGTCATCCCGAACGACTCCGCGTCCGAGGCGCTGACCACGATCGACGCCCGCGCGAACTCCGGCTCGATCGGCGACACCGCCCCCATGAGGCGGGCCCGGCCGGTGAGCCCGAGCCCGGCGATCAGATCGCGCAGCCGGTCCTCCTGCGGGCCGCCGCCGTAGATCCGCAGCTCCCAGGCCGGCTCCTTCGCGGCGACCGCCGCGAACGCCTCCAGGAGCAGGTCGTACCGCTTGCCGGGGGTGAGCCGCCCGGCCGCCGCGACGACCTTCGCCGTGCCGTCGGAGGGCGGCACGGCGACCGGCGGCACGATGTTGGGCACGGCCGCCACCCGGACACCGGGCAGCGGCATCCGGCGCCGGTACACGGCCGCGTCCGCCTCCGTCGTCGTCACCACGGCGTCCAACTCCCGGTAATGGCGGGTGAGTTGGGCGCGGAGCTTCTTGCTGTGCGCGTCGTGGCGCAGATGCTCCTGCGCGATCCGCAGCGCCCGCCGCGGACCCCACAGGGCCAGATAGACGTTGATGCCGGGCCGCGTACCGAGGACGATGTCCGCGTCGCAGCGGTCCTCCAGGTACTCCCGTACGCGCAGGTCGTGCAGGAGCGTGTACTGCCCGTACCGCTTCTCGGCCGCGGGGAAGTCCCGCGACGGCTTCCCGTACGCGGGCTGCCGCAGGTCCGCGCTGCCCGCGCGGGTGTCGACCAGCGGGACGAGCGCGATCCGCGGATCGACCGCGAAACGGGGGCTCTCCCGGTGCCGGGACATCGACACGATCTCGACCTCGTGGCCACCGTGCGTGGCGAGCGCGGCGGCGAGGTTGAGCGTCGTGCGCACCGTGCCGCCGATGGCGTACACGTTGTGCAGCAGGAACACGATCTTCATGCGTAGTGCCTTCCCCGGCGGGCGCCCGGCGTGGGCCCGTTGTCGTCGCTCACCGTCCTGTACGCGGGTAAGCCGCTGCTCCGGGCCGGGTGAGAGGCGGGTAAGAAGCCCTTTGGCGGACGTCCGATCGGGGGATGCGTTCCGGCCACCGGGGCACACTGGCTGCGTGTCCGAACCCGACTCCGCCGCGAGGCCCGCCCCCACCGTCCTGCTCGCCGAGGACGACCGCGCCATCCGCAACGCCCTGGAGCGCGCCCTCACCCTGGAGGGATACGCCGTCACGGCCGTCGCCGACGGCGTCGAGGCGCTCGCCGCGGCCCACCGTACGAAACCGGACATCCTCGTCCTCGACGTGATGATGCCGGGCATCGACGGACTCCAGGTCTGCCGCGTGCTGCGCGCCGAGGGCGACGTGACACCGATCCTGATGCTGACCGCGCTGGTGGAGACCCCGGACCGGATCGCGGGCCTGGACGCGGGCGCCGACGACTACGTGGTGAAGCCGTTCGACATCGAGGAGGTCTTCGCCCGGCTGCGCGCCCTGCTGCGCCGCACGGCCCCGCAGCCCGCCGCGGAACCCGACACCCGCCAGATCACCGCCGCCGACCTGCGCATCGACCCGCAGGCCCGGCGCGCCTGGCGCGGCAGCCGCGAACTGGAGCTCACCCGCACCGAGTTCGACCTGCTGGAACTCCTCGCCCGCAACTGCGGCATCGTCCTCGACCACGCCACGATCTACGACCGGATCTGGGGCTACGACTTCGGGCCGGGATCGAAGAACCTCGCCGTGTACGTCGGCTACCTGCGGCGCAAGGTGGACGAACCGGAGGGCGTCCCGCTCCTGCACACGGTGCGCGGCGTCGGCTACGTCCTGAGAGAGGGCTGACGTGCCGTCCGGGCGCGCCCCGCACCGGCGGACACCGCGGAGCCTGCGCACCCAGCTCGCGGTCTCCTTCGCGGCGGTCGCGGCGGGCGTCACCGCGCTGGTCGGCTTCCTCTCGTACGACTCGGCGGCCCGCCTGGTCCGCGTCGACCAGCAGGCCGTCTTCGACGAGACCGTGCACGACCTGCGCGCCCAGGTGCAGCAGGAGCGGCTCACCCCCGACGACTTCGTCTACGGCGACCCGGACCACGACGGCCCGCGCGACGACCTGACCAGCCCGGCCGGGACCGACGTCCAGGTCCTCGGGCCCGACGGGGACGTCGTCGACAGCGGCAGCCCCCGGCTCCCCGTCGACGCCGAGGCCCGCAGCGTCGCGGGCGCCCGCGCGGCCGGCACCTTCGCGCAGCGCGACGACGTCGAGATCCGCGGCGACGAGTACCGCACGGCCACCGTCGCGCTCGGCGGCGGGCGCGGCGCGGTGCAGGTCGCGCAGGAGTTCAGCGACACCGAGGACCTGCTGCGCGAACTCCAGCGGCGCACGCTCCTGTACGCCGCCTCCGTGGTGCTCGCGGCCGGCCTGTTCGGCTGGTGGCTGGCGCGCCGCGTCACGTCCCGCCTGATCCGCCTCGCGGAGACCGCGGAGGACGTGGCGTCGACCGGACGCCTCGACGTGGCCGTACCGGTCGAGGGCGGCGACGAGGTCGCCAGCCTCGGCCGCTCCTTCGACCGGATGCTGGGACGCCTGGCCCGCTCGGTGGAGGACCAGCGCCGCCTCGTGCAGGACGCGGGCCACGAACTCCGTACGCCGCTGACCTCGCTGCGCACGAACATCTCGCTGCTGCGCCGGATCGACGAACTGCCGCCCGCCGCCCGCGAGGAACTCGTCGCCGACCTCGCCCAGGAGTCCCGCGAACTCACCGACCTGGTCAACGAGTTGGTGGACCTCGCGGCCGGCAAGGAGGACGACGAGCCGGTCGTCGAGGTCGACCTCGCGCAGACCGCCGAGGACGTCGCGACCCTGGCCCGCCGCCGCACCGGTCGCACGGTCACCGTCCGCGCCGAGAGCGACGGTACGACGATCGCGGGCCGCCCCGCGCTGCTCCAGCGGGCGCTGTCGAACCTGGTGGAGAACGCCGCCAAGTTCGACCGCGACGGCACCGGCCCCATCGAGATCGCCGTCGGCCGCGCCCCGGGCGGCGGCGTCCGCGTGGAGGTCCTCGACCGCGGCCCCGGCCTCGCCGCGGACGACCTGGACCGCGTCTTCGACCGCTTCTACCGCGCCCCGACGGCCCGCAGCCTGCCCGGCTCCGGCCTCGGCCTGTCGATCGTGCGGGAGGTCGCGGCCGCCCACGACGGGACGCCGTTCGCGGGGCACAGGGAGGGCGGGGAGCGGTGATCGGGTTCACGGTGCGGGGCGTCGGCGCCCCGGACGCCGACCGGCCGGCCGGAGGGCAGCGGCGCACCACACCGCGGCGCGGCCCCAGAGCGGCCCGCTGACCCGCTCCGTGCCACCGGCGCCCACCGGCCAACTCCTCCCGGATCAAGCCCGGTTCCGGCACGATGACCGCATGCGCTTCTCTCTCAACATCCCGAACTTCGGTGACTTCGCCGACGCCCGTACCGTCGCGCGGACGGCGGCCGCGGCCGAACAGGCGGGCTGGGACGGCCTGTTGATCTGGGACCACGTCGTGCATGACAAACAGGTCCAGCGCGGCAAGCCGTTCGGCGACCCGTGGATGCTGCTCACGGCGGCGGCCCTCGCCACGAGCCGGCTGCGGCTCGGCACGCTGGTCACCGCCGTGCCCCGCTACCGGATCGAGCAACTCGCCCGCCAGGTCGCCACGCTGGACGCCGTCAGCGGCGGCCGGGTCGTCTTCGGTGCGGGCCTCGGCGGGCCCGCCGAGGACGAGTACGGCAGCTTCGGCGACACCGTCGACCGGGTGGTGCACGCCGAACGCCTCGACGAGGGCCTCGACCTGCTGACCCGCTACTGGTCGGGCGGGACGGTCGAGCACGACGGCCCCCACTACCGCGTCCGCGAGACCCAGCTGCTCCCCGCCACCGTGCAGCGGCCCCGCCCGCCCGTCTGGCTCGGCGGCTTCTGGCCGAACCGCCGCCCGATGCGCCGCGCGGCCCGCTGGGACGGGGCCGCCCCGCTGTTCGCCGACGCGCTGCACGGCGTACCGCCGCGCCCGGACCAGTTCGCGGACGTCGTCGCGTACGTGAACGAACACCGCGACGTCGCCGACGCCCCCTTCGAGTTCGTCGTCGGCGGACTCACCCCCACCGACAGGGCGGCGGCCCTCGACATCATCGGCCCGCTCGCCGACGCGGGCGCCACCTGGTGGGACGAGCGCCAGCTCCAGACGGGCGGACTCGTCGATTCATATGACGCGGTACTGAAGCGCGTCGAGGCGGGCCCACCCCGGCTGTGAGACCGGGCGACCCGAGGAAGACCAGGGCCTCGCGCGCGGCGCGACCGTCAAGGGTTCCAGGAGGAGCCGCTGCGACGTTAGCCCGGGGGCCGCGGGCGAGGACGGGCTCAGGGCCAGACCAGGCAGTACGGCTGGTGTCCCGCCTCGTGCAGGCGGTGGCTGAAGTCCTGCCATTCGTGCAGGAGTTGGTACACATTGAACGCGTCGCGCGGGCCGCCGCGGTCCGGGACCGTCGACCAGATGAACGCCGCCGCGCCGACCGCCTCCTCGCCGACGCCGCGCAGCGGGTCGACGACCGTCATGGGGAGCTTGACCACCGCGTAGTCGGGGTGCAGGACGACCAGCTCCAGCGGAGGGACCTTGTGCAGGGGTATGCCCTCGATGCCGGTGAGGACCATCGCCGCCATCGTCTCCGGCTTGATCTTGGTGAACATGCCGCCCATGCCCAGCTCGTCACCGCCGAGCTCCTCGGGGCGCATGGAGATCGGAACGCGGGCCGCCGTCGCGCCGTCGGGCGCGCCGAAGTATTTGTACGTCACCCCCACCCGGCCACCATTCCCGCTGTCCCCGCCGTCCGTGTTCCCCGCGGCTCGCTGGATCCGGGCCGCCGCCTCGTCATGGCCGTCGCGCCGGTGCTTCCCCCGTCGGGCACGCCGGGGGCCCAGGTCGTCGGTCCCCTCGCCCAGTCCGCCGCCACCGCGATGCATATCTCCACCCGACTGCTGTTCTCAGGGCGCCCTCGCCCTTTTCTAGGCCGCGCGACCGCCGACGCGCAACCCGATCATCGTGTCAGTGACCTCCCCCACGGTCACCCGCCGAAACGTCCGACTGAGACAACTGCGCGAGTCCCCGGGCCATGCCGCTCCCGCGCCGCCGCTCCAGATGCTGTACAGGGTTCTGACAGCGAGAGTCTATGGCGCCCCGGGTCCGCGCGGAGGGTGCCGAGGGCACTGGCCGTACGCTGAGAGGCATGGCAGAGGCGAACAACACCCCCTATCCCTACGAGGCACCCGTGTCGCAGGGACTCTTCGACCGGGCGTCCGTCGTCACGCCCGGTGGCGTGAACTCCCCCGTGCGCGCGTTCCGCGCCGTGGGCGGTACGCCCCGTTTCATGGTGTCCGGTACCGGTCCGTACCTCACGGACGCCGACGGACGCGAGTACGTCGACCTGGTGTGCTCCTGGGGGCCGATGATCCTCGGCCATTCCCACCCGGAGGTCATCGCGGCCGTGCAGGACGCCGTCTCCCGCGGCACCTCGTTCGGCACGCCCGGCGAGGGCGAGGTCGCCCTCGCGGAGGAGATCGTCGACCGGATCGCGCCGGTCGAGCAGGTCCGGCTCGTGTCCTCCGGCACCGAGGCCACCATGTCGGCGATCCGGCTGGCCCGCGGCTTCACCGGCCGCGCCAAGGTGATCAAGTTCGCCGGGTGCTACCACGGGCACGTCGACGCGCTGCTCGCCGCCGCGGGCTCCGGCGTCGCCACCTTCGGCCTGCCGGACACCCCGGGCGTCACCGGCGCCCAGGCCGGCGACACGATCGTCCTGCCGTACAACGACATCGAGGCCGTCCGCGCCGCGTTCGCCGCGCACCCCGGCGAGATCGCCTGCGTCATCACGGAGGCCTCGCCCGGCAACATGGGCGTCGTGCCGCCCCGCGACGGCTTCAACGCCGGACTGAAGGCGGTGTGCCAGGAGAACGGCGCGCTGTACATCTCCGACGAGGTGATGACCGGCTTCCGTACGTCGAAGGCCGGCTGGTTCGGCGTCGACGGTGTCGTCCCCGACCTGATGACCTTCGGCAAGGTCATGGGCGGCGGCTTCCCGGCCGCGGCCTTCGGCGGCCGCGCCGACGTCATGGCGCATCTCGCCCCGGCCGGACCCGTCTACCAGGCGGGCACCCTGTCCGGTAACCCCGTCGCCACCGCGGCCGGCCTCGCCCAGCTGCGGCTGCTCGGCGACGCCGAGTACGCGAAGGTCGACGCGGTGAGCGAGCAGCTCCGTACGCTCGTCAGCGACGCGCTCACCAAGGAAGGCGTGGCGCACCGCGTGCAGAACGCCTCCAACATGTTCTCCGTCTTCTTCACCGAGGGCGAGGTGCGGAACTACGACGACGCGAAGGGCCAGGAGTCCTTCCGCTTCACCGGCTTCTTCCACTCGATGCTGGAGCAGGGCGTGTACCTGCCGCCGTCGGCCTTCGAGTCCTGGTTCGTGTCGACCGCCCACGACGAGCGGGCGATCGAGCGCATCGCCGCCGCGCTCCCCGCCGCCGCCCGCGCCGCCGCGGAGGCCACCGCATGAGCGCCCCGAAGAGCGACAGCGACATCACCGTCGTCCACCTGATGCGCCACGGCGAGGTGCACAACCCGGAGGGGATCCTGTACGGGCGGCTGCCCGACTACCACCTCTCCGAACTGGGCCGGCAGATGGCCGACCGGGTCGCCGAGCACCTCTCGTCCCGCGACATCACGCATGTCGTCGCCTCCCCGCTGGAGCGGGCGCAGGAGACGGCGACGCCGATCGCCAAGGCGCACGGGCTCGACCTGGACACGGACGGCCGGCTCATCGAGGCGGGCAACGTCTTCCAGGGCAAGACCTTCGGCGTCGGCGACGGCGCGCTGAAGAACCCGGACAACTGGAAGCACCTGGTCAACCCGTTCAAGCCGTCGTGGGGCGAGCCCTACATCGACCAGGTCGTACGGATGATGGGCGCGCTCGACGCCGCCAAGGACGCGGCGCGCGGCCACGAGGCGGTGTGCGTCAGCCACCAGCTGCCGATCTGGATCGTGCGCAGTTACGTGGAGCGGCGCCGCCTGTGGCACGACCCGCGCAAGCGGCAGTGCACGCTGGCCTCGCTGACCACGTTCACCTACCGCGGCGACAAGATCGTGTCCGTGGGCTACACGGAGCCCGCCATCGATCTCGTACCGGCCCATCTGCGGGCCGGCGCCAAGCCGGTGAAGGGCAAGGACAAGGCGTTCGGCGCCTGATCCCGCACCCCGTCGCACGTCCCGAAGGGCCGCCGTCAACCGGCGGCCTTTCGCGTCCCCCATCAAAACACCGCAAATACCTCCGAGTTGTCGGAACCCGCGTGTTTGTCGCGCCCTCTAACTGTGCGCCCGCCATGAATGGGTGCACGGCGCGACGAATGGGGACGGTATGCGCGATGTCAGTCGTAGGGGACTTCTCGGTCTGGGAGCCGGAGCGGCGGCCGCCGCGGCGCTCGCCGGCTGCGGGTCGGGCACCGGGTCCGGTGCCGGGGAGCCCCGAGCGTCGCGCCCGGCGACGAGGGCCACCCCGGCCCGCCGCCCCAGCGCCCCGACGCCAAGCCCATCGGCGACGGCTCGACCGCGTACACCGGCAAGCAGCCGCACCAGCCGGCCGCGCCGGAGCGGCTCGAACCGGGGCAGCGGCCACCGCAGTTCGTGATCTTCTCCTGGGACGGCGCGGGCGAGGTCGGCAACGGCCTCTTCCCCCGCTTCCTCGAACTCGCCGAGCGGCACGACGCGCACATGACCTTCTTCCTGTCGGGCCTGTACCTGCTGCCCGAGTCGAAGAAGCGCCTCTACCACCCGCCGAACAACGCCGTCGGCGCCTCCGACATCGGCTACCTCACCGACGCGCACGTCAAGGAGACCCTGAAGTACGTGCGGCAGGCCTGGCTCGACGGGCACGAGATCGGCACGCACTTCAACGGCCACTTCTGCGCCGGCTCCGGCTCCGTCGCCCACTGGACGCCCGCGCAGTGGCGCAGCGAGATCGACCAGGCCACGTCCTTCGTGAAGCGGTGGCGCACGCACACCGGCTGGACCGACCTGCCCGCCCTGCCCTTCGACTACGACAAGGAGCTGACCGGCGGGCGCACCCCCTGCCTGCTCGGCCAGAGCAGCCTGCTGCCCACCGCCCGCGAGCTCGGCTGGCGCTACGACGCCTCCTCGCCCGGCGGCCGGCAGCGCTGGCCCGACAAGAAGCAGGGGGTGTGGGACCTGCCGCTCCAGGCCGTCCCGTTCCCCGGACGCAGCTTCGAGGTCCTGTCGATGGACTACAACATGCTGGCCAACCAGTCCCTCAACACCACCCGGGCCCCCGCCCACAACTACCCGGCCTGGCGCGCGCAGTCCACGCAGGCGTACATCCAGGGCTTCCGGCGGGCCTACGAGACGAACCGGGCCCCGTTCTTCGTGGGCAACCACTTCGAGGAGTGGAACGGCGGCATCTACATGGACGCCGTGGAGGACGCGTTGAAGCACATCGCGGCCACCGCCGAGAAGCACGGCGACGTACGGCTGGTGTCCTTCCGGCAGTTCGTCGACTGGATGGACGTACAGGATCCGAAGGTGCTCGCGAAACTGCGCACGCTCGATGTCGGGCAGCGGCCCGCCGGAGGGTGGCGCCGCTTCCTCGCCGACCCGGGAAGCAGCCGCTCAAACCCCTCCTGAAGTGGGCTTTTCCCGCCCCGAGGGGGGTGCGGAAGATCCCCTAAACAGACATGCGAAACTTTTCACATGAGTGCCGCCTGCCGCGCCCCCCGCACCGCCGCGACCACGCGTCGCGCCGTGAAGCTGACCGTAGGAGCCGCCGTCGCGGCCCTCGCGCTGACGGCGTGCGGCTCCGGCGGCACGAACGGCGGCGGTGGCAGCACCAACTTCGTGACGAACTCCGGCGGCATCGCCACGGTCGCGAAGGGCGAGCGGCAGCCCGCCCCCGACCTGGCCGGAACCGACCTGGAGGGCAAGTCGATCGACCTCGCCGACTACAAGGGCAAGGTCGTCGTCCTGAACGTGTGGGGCTCCTGGTGCAGCCCGTGCCGCGCCGAGGCCCCGAACCTCGTCAAGGTCGCGAACGCCACCAAGGACAAGGGCGTCCAGTTCGTCGGGATCAACACCCGCGACACCAAGACCAGCCCGGCCAGGGAGTTCGAGAAGGACTTCGGCGTCGCGTACCCGAGCTTCTACGACCCGTCCGGCAAGCTGCTCCTCAGGTTCAAGAAGGGCACCCTCAACCCGCAGGCCATCCCCTCCACGATCGTCATCGACCGGGACGGGAAGATCGCGGCACGGGCCCTGAAGGCGCTGAGCGAGAAGAGCCTGCGCAGCATGCTCGACCCGGTCGTCGCGGAGAAGTGAGCGACGGTGTCCCCCACGCTTGTCACCACCCTCGCCGCTGACGGCATGAACGACACCGTCTTCAGCGGCGCCCTGATCCTCGCGATCCCGGTCGCCCTGCTCGGCGGTCTGATCTCCTTCTTCTCGCCGTGCGTCCTGCCCCTCGTCCCCGGCTACCTGTCGTACGTCACCGGGGTCAGCGGCACCGACCTGATGGAGGCCCGGCGCGGCCGGATGGCGTCGGGGGCCGCGCTGTTCGTGCTCGGCTTCACCGTCGTGTTCGTCTCGGGCGGCGCCCTGTTCGGCTACTTCGGGCAGACGCTCCAGGAGTACCAGGGCACGCTCACCAAGGTGCTCGGCGTCCTCATGATCGTCATGGGCGTCTTCTTCATGGGGCTGATGCCCTGGATGACCCAGCGGGAGTTCCGCTTCCACCGCAGGCCCACCGCCGGGCTTGTCGGTGCGCCGCTGCTCGGCGCGCTGTTCGGCATCGGCTGGACCCCGTGCATCGGCCCGACCCTCGCCTCCGTGATCGCCCTCTCCTCGCAGCAGGGCAGCGCCGGACGCGGGGCCATACTGACGGTCGCGTACTGCCTCGGACTCGGCGTGCCCTTCGTGCTCGCCGCGGTCGCCTTCCGCAAGGCGCTCGGCGCCTTCGGCTGGGTGAAGAAGCACTACGCCTGGGTGATGCGCATCGGCGGCATCATGATGATCGCGACCGGCGTGCTCCTGCTCACCGGTGTCTGGGACACCCTCGTGCAGCAGATGCAGACCTGGTCCAACGGCTACTCGGTGGGAATCTGATCCATGAGCAAGACGAACGCCGGTCCCGAGGGCCCGGACTCCACCGACCTGGAAGCCGCCTCCCAACTGAGCACGGCTCCCACGGAGGACCGCTCGCCGACGCTGCCCAAGCTCGGCGTCATCGGCTGGGTCCGCTGGTTCTGGCGGCAGCTCACCTCGATGCGGGTCGCCCTGATCCTGCTGTTCCTGCTGTCGCTGGGCGCGATCCCCGGATCGCTGATCCCGCAGCAGGGCACCGACCCGCTCAAGGTCACCGACTTCCAGAAGGCGCACACCACGCTCGGGCCGCTCTACGAGAAGCTCGGCCTGTTCCACGTCTACAGCTCGGTGTGGTTCTCGGCGATCTACATCCTGCTGTTCGTCTCCCTCATCGGCTGCATCGTGCCGCGCACCTGGCAGTTCGTCGGCCAGCTCCGCGGCCGCCCGCCGGCCGCGCCCAAGCGGCTCACCCGGCTGCCCGCGTACGCGACCTGGCGCACCGAGGCCGACCCGGAGCAGGTGCGCACCGCCGCGCTCGCGCTCCTGAAGAAGCGCCGCTTCCGCGCCCACCTCGCCGGGGACGCGGTCGCCGCCGAGAAGGGCTATCTGCGCGAGGTCGGCAACCTGGCCTTCCACATCGCGCTGATCGTGATGCTGGTCGCCTTCGCCTGGGGGCAGCTGTTCAAGTTCGAGGGCGGCAAGCTCATCGTCGAGGGCGACGGCTTCGCCAACACCCTCACCCAGTACGACGACTTCAAGTCCGGCAGCCTCTTCGACAGTGACGACGACCTGTCGCCGTTCAGCTTCACCCTCGACAAGTTCACGGCGACGTACGAGCGCACGGGCCCCGAGAAGGGCACCCCGCGCGTCTTCCGTGCCGACGTCAGCTACAGCGAGGGCGCCGACGGCAAGGAGAAGAAGACCTCGATCCAGTCGAACCACCCGCTGGACATCGACGGAACCAAGATCTTCCTCAACGGGCACGGCTACGCCGTGAACGTGACCGTCCGCGACGGCAAGGGCAAGGTCGTCTCGCAGCAGACCGTGCCGATGCTGCCGGTCGACTCCAACATCACCTCGCAGGGCGCCGTCAAGGTGATGGACGGCTACCGCAACGCGAAGGGCGAGAAGGAGCAGCTCGGCTTCAGCGCCTGGTTCGTCCCCACGTTCGCGGGCGCCGGCCAGGGCACGATGTTCTCCCAGTTCCCCGGGCTCGACTTCCCCGTCCTCGCGCTCAACGCGACCCACGGCGACCTCGGCGTCAACGCGGGCCTGCCGCAGAACGTGTACCAGCTCGACACCACCCACATGAAGGCCTTCAAGGACTCCAAGGGCAAGGCGATCAAGCAGCGGCTGCTGCCCGGCGAGACGATGAAGCTGCCGAATGGGGCGGGCTCCATCACCTTCGACAAGGACATCAAGGAATGGGTCACCTTCCAGATCTCCCACCAGCCCGGTGACACCTGGGCGCTCGCCGGTGCCGTCGCCGCGATCTTCGGCCTGGCCGGCTCCCTGTTCATCCAGCGCCGCCGCGTGTGGGTGCGGGCCGTCGAGGGTCCCGACGGCGTGACCGTCGTCGAGATGGCCGGCCTCGGCCGCAGCGAGTCCGCGAAGCTCCCCGAGGAGCTGGGCGACCTGGTCGGCCTGCTGCACACCGAGGCGCCCAGCGCCCCCGAACCTCCGCAGTCCTCCGAAACATCCACTGCTGTTCCTGCCGCCGAAGGGGCTGAGACGAAGTGATTCTCGCCGCCGCAACCAATGAGAACCTGGCGCACACCAGTAACGTCCTCATCTACTCGTCCATGGCCGTGTACCTGCTGGCCTTCTTCGCGAACATGGCCGAGTGGATCTTCGGCAGCCGCAGCAAGGTCGGCCGCACCGCCGCCGCCCTGACCGGGAAGGCCACCGCGACCACCGCCGCGCCGGCCGTGACCGTGCAGCGCAAGAACGGCGGGACCGCCGTCCTGGAGCGGCCCGAGGTCGTCACCCGCGCCGCCGCCGGCGCCCGCGACGTGCCGGACGGGCCGGGTGCCTCCGGCGGCGACGAGCAGGGCGACCTGTACGGGCGGATCGCGATCTCGCTCACGGCCCTCGGCTTCCTCGTCGAGTTCGCCGGTGTGCTCACCCGCGCGCTCTCGGTGCAGCGCGCGCCGTGGGGCAACATGTACGAGTTCAACCTGACGTTCTCCACCGTCGCGGTCGGCGTGTACCTCACGCTGCTCACGCTGAAGAAGAACGTCCGCTGGCTCGGCCTGCCGCTGGTCACCACGGTCCTGCTCGACCTCGGCCTCGCCGTCACGGTCCTCTACACCGCCAGCGACCAGCTCGTCCCCGCGCTGCACTCGTACTGGCTGTACATCCACGTCTCGACGGCGATCTTCTGCGGCGCGGTCTTCTACGTCGGCGCGGTCGGCACGATCCTGTACCTCTTCAAGGACTCCTACGAGAACAAGCTCGCGAGCGGCGGCAAGCCGGGCCGGTTCGCGACCTCGGTCATGGAGCGGCTGCCCGCCTCGCAGTCCCTGGACAAGTTCTCCTACCGGGTGAACGCGGCGGTCTTCCCGCTGTGGACGTTCACGATCATCGCGGGCGCCATCTGGGCCGGTGACGCGTGGGGCCGCTACTGGGGCTGGGACCCCAAGGAGACCTGGTCGTTCATCACCTGGGTCGCCTACGCCGCCTACCTGCACGCCCGCGCGACCGCGGGGTGGAAGGGCCGCAAGGCCGCCTACCTGGCGCTGGTCGCGTTCGGCTGCTGGCTGTTCAACTACTACGGCGTCAACATCTTCGTCACCGGCAAGCACTCGTACGCGGGCCTGTAGGAACCCCGAGCCCGTCGTGGGGCGGGCTCAGCCGACGGTGATCGCGTCCAGCTTCCCGCGCAGGTACACGTGCGAGTCGACCGGCTCGTACGCGACCCTGCCCTTGGGCGCGGGCACCGGCTCCACCGTCGTGCGCGGGTCGCACTCGTAGAAGTAGACGAGCGACATCAGCTCCTCGGCGGGCGCGTCCGCCGGCGGGGGGAGCACGCGGTGGCGGCCCGAGCGCCAGCGGTCGCCGGTCCAGCGGGCCATCAGGTCACCGATGTTGATGGTGAAGGCCTCCGGGTCGAACGGCGCGTCCTCCCAGCCGCCCTCGTCCGTGAAGACCTGGAGCCCGCCCTTGCCGGCCTGCCGGTCGAGGACGGTCACCGTGCCGAAGTCGGTGTGCGGGCCGATCCGGAACTGGCCGGGCTCCGGGGCGCCGACGACCTCCGTGCCCGGATACCAGTTGATGTTGAAGCCCCAGGTGGGGTGCGCGGTGTGCCGGGTGAAGAAGTCGGCCGGCTCGTCGAGGGCGACCGCGAGCAGTTCGAGCAGCTGGTCGGAGAGCGACCGCATCCGGGCGAGGTACGTCTCCACCAGGCCCCGCAGGCGCGGGGTCTGCGCCGGGAAGACGTTCTCGCCGGACCACTCGGCGTGCACCGCCGGATCGTCGAAGGCGGTGTCCGTCGCGTACGACAGGGACTCCTTCAGGTCGGGCGGCGTCTCGGTGCCCTCCGAGTAGCCGTTGGCCTCGGCGCCGGGACCGAGCCAGCCGCGCCCGCCGACCTTCACGGCGTACGGCTCCTTCACCGTCGGCGGCAGCCGGAAGAACGCGCGGGCCTCCTCCCGGATCGCGGTGCGCAGCGCCGGGTCGACCCCGTGCCCGGTGACCAGCAGGAACCCGGCCGTCTGAAGGGCCCGGTCGACCGTGCGGGCGATCTCGGCGCGGGCTGCGGGGTCGCCGGACAGCCACGGCAGCAGGTCGATGGTCGGGATGCGGGGCTCGGCGCCCGGAGCAGCAGTCATGCGTCCACTCTCGCGGCGCGGAAACACCGGGGCAACGTGCGCACCGTACTCTCCGGGCAGCCCGCACCCCGACGGAATGTCCGCACCGTCCGTACGCCCGGGAGGCCCCGTGCCCGCTCTCACGCTCCGCGAGATCCTGGCCCTCGACGTCGTCGCCGACGCGTCGCCCGAACTCCTCGCGGGGGACGGCGCGCTGGACCGGCCCGTGCGCTGGGTGCACTCCAGCGAGGTCTACGAAGGCGCCGGGTTCCTCGACGGCGGCGAGCTGCTCCTGACGAACGGCTTCGCGTTCCTCGGCGCCGACGAGGGCGCGCTGCGGTTGTACGTACGGGAACTCGCGGCCCGCGGTGTGGCCGGGCTCGCCGTGGAGGTGGGGCGTTCGCTGGAGCGGATGCCCCGCGAAGTGGTCGCCGCGGCGCGCGAGTTGGGGTTTCCGCTGGTGGCGCTGCGGCGCGTCGTGCCGTTCGTGCGGATCGCGGAGGCCGCCAACCGGGCCATCGTCGCGCACGGCCTCGCCGCCCGCGCCGTCCCCCACGTACGCGACGCCGACCAGGGTGCGGCGCTGCTCGCCGACCTCGCCGACGGGCAGCCCTCAACCAGCCGGAGGTGCAGGCCCGTTCGGCGCTCGCCGGGTTCCGGGCCGGGCCCGGGGCGCGGCTCGTCGGCGTCTCCGTGCACGGGCCGAGCGCGGTCGCCCTCGCGGCGGTGGACCGGGTCGCGGGGCGCCGGGTGCTGCGGGCGGCGTTCCCCGGCGATGTGCTCGCGCTGCTCGTGGCACCGCCCGGCCGGGACGCCGTACGGGCGGTGCGCGACGCGTTCCGCGCGACGGCCGAGCCGGGCCTGACGATCGCCGTCGGGCACGCCGTGGGCGCCGGCGACGGCTGGCTGCGCTGGAGCGACACGCTGCGCACCGCCCGGACGACGCTGGAGCTCGCGCTGACCGTGCCAGCGGCCGAACCGGCGTACGGGGACGGGCCGTTGGTGACGTCGTCGCGGGCGCTCGCCCTGGAGCGGGAGCTGACGCGCGGCGGTGTCGAGGCCAACAGGGACCGGCTGACCCGGCTCGTCGGCGACGTCCTCGGGCCGCTCCTGGAGTGGGAGGCCACGCACGGCAGCGACCTCGTGCGCACCCTGGAGGTGCATCTGCGGCACGGGTGCAGCCCCACCCGCACGGCCGCGCTCCTGCACATCGGGCGGCAGTCGCTCTACCAGCGGCTGGAGCGGATCGAGTCGCTGCTCGGCGTGGAGGTCGGCGACCCGGAGCTGCTCGGCGAACTGCTCGCGGCGGCGTGCGCCGCGCGGGTCGTCCGGCCTCAGGGGGCCAGCGAGCGCCAGATCCTGTCGGGCAGGACCCGGGCCGCCTGAGCGAGGTCGACGTCGTCGAGCCCGGAGAGGTGGCGGCGGGCCGTCGCCACGACCGGGCCGAGGATCAGCCCCTCGATCAGCGGCAGCGGCAGCGCGACCAGCTCGCCCGCGGCGATCCGCCCGTCCACCCACGCGGCCACCGGCGACAGGCGCGCCTCCTGCGCGTCCCGCACCTGCCTGGCCTGCGCCATGTTCATCCGGTCCGCGTACGAGGAGTGCAGCAGGCGGGCGGCGTCCGGGTGCTCCTCGACGAACCCCAGGTAGGTCTGGACGACGGCCCTGATCCCGGTGCGGGCGGTGCGCGAGCGCTCCAGGGCGGCGGTCAGCTCCCCGAGCAGCCGGGTCAGCCAGCGCGTCAGCAGCGCGTCCATCAGACCGTCGACGCTGCCGAAGTGGTGGTACATGCTGCCGAGGCTCACACCGCTCGCCCTGGTCAGGGCGGAGACGGTGACGCCCTGCTCGCCGGCCTCGGCGTACACCTGGAGGGCGGCGTCCAGGAGTCGGTCGGCGGTCTCGGCGCCGCGCTGCTGCTTGGGGGTCATGGTGACAGCAAGCGTAGAACACGTCGTTCCGGTCGTGATGGATGGAATGAATTTCTAGAAACTCGTTCCACTTCGTGGGCCCACTGCGCCACACTGACCACCGTGTCCCAGCAGATACCCCCCACGCCCCCAGGACCGCCTCCGACCCCAGCGAACAACGCCCGCGGCTGCCTGGTGGCGGTCGCCACGGTCGCGGCCATGGCCTTCGTCGTGCTGCTCCTGATCCAGCTCGGCGAGGGCGACGACGACACGGACGACGCGGCCTCGTCGGCGTACTCGTCCCCGGCGGCGAGCGCCCCGTACTCGACGGACCCCTACTCGACCGATCCGTACGCCTCCACCGATCCGTACGCGTCGCCCGATCCGTATGCCTCGACCGATCCGTACGGCACCGCCACTCCCGATGCCGCCGTCACGCCCACCGCCGAGGACCCCAGCCCGTACACGTCGGGCACCTGCCTCAACGGTTCGCTGCCGGACTCGACCACCGCCCAGGAGGTCGACGACGTCGACGAGGTCGACTGCTCCGCCGCCGACGCCCACTACAAGGTGATCCAGACCATCCCGATGACGTCCGATCTGACGCGGTGCGGCGGCAACTCGCGGACCGAGTACGCCTTTTCGTCCCGGTACACGATGAACGGCACGGTCATCAACGAGTACGTCTACTGTCTCGTGGGACTCGGCTCCTACGCCCGATGACCGGACGGGCGGCGGACACGGTGCGGGCGCCGGAGGGGGGCATCCGCACCGTCGCCGCCCGTTCCCTCAGTCCGCGATCCGCAGCAGCAGCTTCCCCGTGGTCGTGCGCGAGCCCATCGCGCGATGGGCCTCGGCCGCGTCGGCGAGCGGGTACTCGCCCGTGACGGGGAGTTCGACACCCGGGACGGCGAAGGCGCGTTCGGCGAGGGCGCGCAGCTCGTGCGGGGCGGTCCGCGCCAGGTTGAGGATGGAGAAGCCGCCGACGGACAGGCCCGTCGGGTAGAGCTCGGCCTGGCCGATCTGCCAGGCGGGGGACGAGGACGCGTTGCCGAAGGAGACGACGCGGCCGAACACCGCGAGCGCCTCGCGGGTCTCGCGCAGCGTCTCGCCGCCCACCGGGTCGAGCGCCAGGTCGACGCCCCGGCCGCCGGTCAACTCCCTGGCCGAGGAGCCGAATCCGTCGGCGAGGACCACGTCGTCGTACCCGTACTTGAGCGCGTACTCCGCCTTCGCCGGGCTCGACACGACGCCGATGACCCGCCCCGCCCCGGCCGCTCGCGCCAACTGCCCGGCCACGGTGCCGACTCCGCCGGCGGCGCCCTGGACGAGCACGCTCTCCCCTCCCGCAGCCGGCCCACCGCGTGCAGCAGCGCGTACGCCGTCGGCAGGACCGTCGGCAGGGTCGCCGCCGTGCGCAGGTCGAGGCCCGCCGGGAGCGGGAACGCGGTGACGGCGTCCGCGACGACGACCTCCGCGTAGGCGCCGCCCTCGGTCAGCGCGGCCACCTCCTGGCCGACGGCGAGACCCTCGACTCCCGCCCCCAGGGCGCGAATCCGGCCGGAGACCTCAAGGCCGGGGACGTACGGCAGGGACGTCACCCGGTACCCCTCGGCGCGCGCCTTCAGGTCGGCGAAGTTCACGCCGACGTAGGCGACGTCGACGGCGACCTGGCCCGGCCCCGGCTCGGGGACCTCCACGTCCGCCGTCGTCAGGACCTCGGGGCCGCCGTACTCGCCGAATCGCACCGCACGCATGACGCACGCCTTCCGTCGCACCCACCAGTGTTCGTCGGCCGACGAACACCTGAGGGCTCAGACTGTACGACGCGAAGCGAACACTCGGCAAGCGATGGCGTACACCGCCGCGCTCACCGCGAACCCGACCACGCACGTCACGTCACCGAGCGAGGGCCACCGCTCCGGCGCCCACCCCACGTACTTCTCCTGGTTGGAGAAGAGCGGCACCGAGACCGCGATCCCGACCAGCAGGGCCGCGAAACCAGGCCAGTTGGCGAAGCCCTTGTCCGTCAGGCGCCCCGCGAGCTCCTCGTCCGGCGTCCGCGCGCGGCGCCACCGCTCGACGAGCACCACGCCCAGCCACGGCCCGATCCAGTACGCGATCACCAGCAGGAACGCCTCGTACGCGTGCCCGGCGTCGGCCAGCGACGACCACGCCGCGGCCGTGCCCGCGAGCCCCGAGACCACCACGAGCGTGCTGCGCCCCAGCCAGGACGGCAGCCGCAGACCGAGCGAGGTGACCGACATGGCGGACGAGTAGATGTTCAGCGCGTTCGCCGACACCGCGCCCAGGATGATGGCGAGCAGCACCAAGTGGCCCAGCCAGGACGGGAGATGGCCGGTGAACGCGGCCGTCGGCGTCGCGTCCGCGGGCGCCACGATCGTCGCCGAGGCCGCGCCGATCAGCGAGACGACCGACACCGAGACGAACAGGCCGAGCGCCGGGTAGAGCACGGTTCGCCGCCGGTCCGCCGTGCGTGGCAGATAGCGCGAGTAGTCCGACGCCCCCGGGTTCCAGCCCGCCGCGTACCCCCACGCCGTGCTGAACGCGAGCAGGAACCCGCCGATGCCGCCCCCGCCGCCGGACCCCGACAGGTCCGCCTCGCCGAACGTCCACACCCCCGCGAGCAGGAACACCACCGCGAGGACCGGGAACGCGTACTTCTCGAAGGCGTGCACGAAGTTGTGCCCGATGAAGCCGATGACGATCTCGGCCGCGACGACGAGCAGCAGCGACGGCAGCGGCCGCAGCCCGGTGAGCGTGTTCAGGGCGAACGCGGCGCTGACGCTGTTGACCGCGAACCAGCCGACGCCCGCCACCAGGGCGTTGACCCCGGCGGGCAGCGCGTTGCCCCGGTGGCCGAAGGCGAGCCGCCCGATCGCCATCTGCGGCACGCCGAACCGCGGCCCGTCGAGGGAGAGCACGCCCTGGGTGAGCGAGCCGAGCGCCGTGCCGAGCAGCAGCGCGGCCGCGGCCTGCCAGAAGGTCAGGCCGAAGAACAGCACCGAGATCACGCCGATGTAGACGGTCGCGAACTCGATGTTCGGCGAGGCCCACGTCCACAGCAACTGCCGCGGGCCACCGTGCCGTTCGGCGTCGGGGATGGGCTCGGCCCCGGCCGTCTCGACGGCGATGACCTTGTCGCCGTACGCGGGCGGGGGCAGGGGCGCGGGATGCGGGCTGGTGGAGGCGGTCGTCATGCCCCCTGAGTGTCCGGTCACGGACGCGCGCCGCACAGGGGCGCACTGTCCGCTTCAGGGGGCGTGACGACGTACAAGCTGTACGTGGACGTCAGCGGCTCAGACGCCGATGTCCTCGTTCCACAGCTGCGGCTCGGCCGCGATGAAGTCCTCCATCATGCCGAAGCACTCCGGGTCGTCCAGCAGCACGATCTCCACGCCGTGCTCGGCCAGCCAGTCGTGCCCGCCGTGGAAGGTGCGCGCCTCGCCGATCACGACCCGCGAGATCCCGAACTGCCGCACCAGGCCCGAGCAGTACCAGCAGGGGCTGAGCGTGGTCACCATGGTGGTGCCCCGGTACGAGCGCTGCCGCCCGGCCGCGCGGAACGCGTCGGTCTCCCCGTGCACGGACGGGTCCGCGTCCTGCACCCGGCGGTTGTGGCCGCGGCCGAGCACCTCGCCGTCGGCCGAGTACAGGGCGGCCCCGATCGGGATGCCCCCTTCGGCGCGGCCGGCCCGCGCCTCCTCGACGGCGGTGGCGAGCCAGGTGCGGGCGAGATCGAGATCCATGAGGTACGGGCCTTTCTAGCGAAGGGAGTCGGTGGTGTCGCGGCGGCGCAGCACGGCGTACAGAAGCGCGCCGAGCACGAAGCCGACCGGGCAGGTCAGGTCGCCGACGGCCGGCCAGGTGCTGGGCACCCAGCCGACGAACACGGCCTGGTTGGAGAAGAGGGGCACCGACACGGCGACGCCGACGAGCAGCGCGATCAGACCGGCCGGATTGCCGAACGCGCGGTCCTGGAGCCGCGCGGCGAGGGCGTCGTCGGGCAGGGCGCGCAGCCAGTGCTCCATGAGGACGACCCCGAGCCAGGGCGCGATCCAGTACGCGATGACGAGCAGGAAGTTCTCGAAGGCGTGGCCCGCGTCGGCGAGCGAGGCCCAGCCGGCGGCGGTGCCGATGGCGCCGACGAGGGCGACGAGGGCCGCGCGGTTCATCCAGCGCGGCAGCGTCAGGTCGAGGGAGGAGATGGAGACGGCCGCCGAGTAGACGTTCAGGGTGGCCGCGGCCATCGCGCCCAGGATGATCGCGACGAGCGTGAGGTTGCCGAGCCAGCCCGGGAGCTGACCGGTGAACGCGTCGGTGGGCGAGGCGTCGGCGGGCGCGGCGAGCGTGGCGGAGGCCGCGCCGATCACCGAGACGACGGCGACGGAGACGAACAGGCCGAGCCCGGCGTACCAGGCGGTGGCGCGGCGCGAGGTGTCGGCGGGGAGGTAGCGGGCGTAGTCGGCGGCGCACGGGTTCCAGCCCGCGGTGAAGCCGAAGACGGCGCTGAAGGCGAGCATGAACCCGCCGAAGCCGCCGCCGGAGCCCGAGCCCTGGAGCTCGGCCCCCTTGAAGATCCACACCCCGGCGAGCAGGAAGATCACGCCGAGGACGGGGAACGCGTACTTCTCGAAGCGGTGCACCAGATCGTGCCCCACGTACCCGATGACGATCTCCAGGACCACCAGGATCAGCAGGCTCGGCAGCGGCGCGAGCCCGGTCAGCGAGTTGAGCGCGAAGGCGCCGCCGACCGTGTTCACGGCGAACCAGCCGACACCGGCGACGAAGGCGTTGACCGCGGACGGCAGGGCGTTGCCCCGGTAGCCGAACGAGAGCCGGCCGATCACCATCTGCGGGACGCCGAACCGCGGCCCGTCCGTGGACAGCAGACCGTGGGCCAGCGAGCCGAGGCCCGCGCCGAGCACCAGCGCGGCGACCGCCTGCCAGAAGCTCAGGCCGAACGCGGAGACGGACAGCACCCCGATGAACACGGTGGCGAAGCCGACCTGCGGGGAGGCCCAGGTCCACAGGAGCTGACGGGGGCTGCCGTGCCGCTTGTCGTGCGGGACCGGGTCCGCGCCGTGCTCCTCGACGGCGATCAGTCTCTCGGGTCCCGTGACGACGTCGGGGGCGGGCGCGGAAGGGTGCGTGGGTCTGGACATGGGCCTTTACGGGGGACAGGGGAGGGAAGGGTTCCGCCTACCAGTGTGCGGTACAGCTACCGCGGCCCGGGACCGGCGCTCGGTCAGTCCTTGCCCTGCTCGCGCTCGCGCCGCTTGAGCTCCTCCTCGCGGCGGCGCAGATCCGCCTCCCAGTCCTTGAGCAGCGTCTCGTCCTTCTTGTTCTCTTCCTTCAGGGACTGGAGGAACTCCGGGTTGTCGTCCGGCGCCACGAACGGCGCCCTGTGGTTGCGGTGCCACTCGGAGGGCGTGGAGCCACCGGCCGGGGCGTGCCGCCGCTTCCCGGCCGCGAGCCACGCGATCGGCCCGACCAGGACCTCGCCGAAGAGCAGGATGATGATGACCCAGACCACCTTGGGCAGCCCGCGCACCTCCTCCTCCGGGGTGTTGAGGCAGTCGATGAAGGCGTAGATCCACAACGCCAGGACCAACAGGAACGGCAGATACCTCAGCACGGCCGGACAACCCCCTAGTGAGACGAGAGGCACAGGGTAGCGGGAACCGGTGACACCCCCGCCAAGATCCGTGGTGCGGGATGACAAACTGGAACACATGGCTTACGACGATCTTCGCTCCCTGCTCCGGGCGCTGGAGCGCGAGGGCGACCTGAAGCGCATCAAGGCCGAAGTCGACCCCTACCTGGAGGTCGGTGAGATCGTCGACCGGGTGAACAAGGCAGGCGGCCCGGCCCTTCTCTTCGAGAACGTGAAGGGCTCGGCGATGCCCCTCGCGATGAACGTGTACGGCACCGACCGCAGGCTCCTCAAGGCCCTCGGCCTGAAGTCGTACAGCGACATCAGCGACAAGATCGGCGGTCTGCTGAAGCCCGAGCTGCCGCAGGGCTTCGTCGGGATGCGCGAGGCGTTCGGCAAGCTCGGCTCGATGGTGCACGTGCCGCCGAAGAAGGTGAAGTCCGACGCGGCCCCCGTGCAGGAGGTCGTGCTGCGCGGCGACGACGTCGACCTGGACAAGCTCCCGGCCCTGTTCACGTGGCCCGAGGACGGCGGCTCCTTCTTCAACCTGGGCCTCACCCACACCAAGGACCCCGAGTCCGGCGTCCGCAACCTGGGCCTCTACCGCCTCCAGCGCCACGACAAGCGCACCATCGGCATGCACTGGCAGATCCACAAGGACAGCCGCAACCACTACCAGGTGGCCGCCAAGCGGGGCGAGAAGCTGCCGGTAGCGATCGCCTTCGGCTGCCCGCCGGCCGTGACGTACGCGTCGACGGCGCCGCTGCCCGGTGACATCGACGAGTACCTGCTCGCCGGGTTCATCCAGGGCAAGCGCGTCGAGATGGTCGACTGCAAGACCGTCCCGTTGCAGGTCCCGGCGCAGGCCGAGGTCGTCATCGAGGGCTGGCTGGAGCCGGGCGAGATGCTCCCCGAGGGCCCCTTCGGCGACCACACGGGCTTCTACACCCCGCAGGAACCCTTCCCGGCGCTCACCATCGACTGCGTGACGATGCGCAAGCGCCCGCTGCTCCAGTCGATCGTGGTCGGCAGGCCCCCGACGGAGGACGGCCCGCTGGGCCGTGCCACGGAGCGCTTCTTCCTCCCCCTCCTCAAGGTGATCGTCCCGGACATCGTGGACTACCACCTCCCCGAGTCGGGCGGCTTCCACAACTGCGCGATCGTCTCGATCGACAAGAAGTACCCGAAGCACGCCCAGAAGGTGATGTCCGCG